>CANJMY010000001.1 GCA_947475315.1 Pseudomonadota bacterium
GGGTCGCGGGCGACCGGGTCGCGGGCGACCGGGTCGCGGGCGACCTCATCCACCGCGGCGCGGAGCTGGTTCTGCGACGCGGAGCTGACGCGCGGCGGCGCGCTCCAGTCCTCGGACGCCTTCTTGGCGGCAGCCGCCTCGGCGGTGTCCGGGCGAACCACCCACCACGCGTCGTCTGCGGGCGGCTTGGCGGTGGGCACGACGGCGGCGAAGGTGGGCTCGTCGGCCGTCACCGGCGCGCGCACGGGCGCGGGCGCGGGCGCTGCGGTGGGCGCAGGCGCAGGCGCGAAGCCACCGAGCTCCTCGGTCAGCGGGTCGGCCAACCCGTCGTCCGAACGCCCACCCGAGGGCGCCTTGGTCGCCGCGGGCGCGTTCACGGGGCGGACGTCAAAGACCTCCTCGTCCGGCTCGGAGCCGTCCAGGCGGACGTCCTCGTCCTTCACGCCCAGCGAGGCTGCCGACTCCAGCAGCGCCTCGTGCCGGGTCTTGAGGATGCCGAGGGCGCGGTTGCGGGTCGCCTGCGCGCGCTCGCGGGCCTCGCCCACCAGCGCCAGCGCGCCCTCCAAGCACCACGACGCCAGCTCGTCGCCAATGCGGGTGGCGAGCGCGGTCATGTCTTCCAGGTCGCCGCGCTCGATCGAGCGGTGCACGACGTCGAGGATGTCCGACGGGGTCAGGCCGCCGCCGGGCACGCCCTCAGACTGGAGCACCAACGCCAGGCGACGCTTCTGCAGGCGGTCCAGCTCGCCGGACTCCTCTAGCAGACGGTACGCGTAGCCGGACACCAGGGCGTGCGACATCCACGCGCCAGCGTCGAGCGGCTCGATGATGCCGTAGCCCGCGAGGCGTTCGAGCTCGGTGGTGGCGACCTTGATGTCCAACCCGAGCAGCGCGGACAGGCGCTCGGCGTGGATGGGGCCGTGCTGGAACAGGCCGGTGGCGCGCAGCACGCGCGCGGTGCCCTCGCCCAGGCGACGGTAGGCGTCGAGGAACGAGCGGGCGACGCCGATCGGGCCGCCGAGGCGCGCCGCACGACGCGGATCCACCTCACCGCCCCAAGAGCCGGACTCTTCGCCGGTGGCCTGACGCAGGCGCGAGCCGGCCAACACGACGCCGAGCGGCAGGTAGCCGACGGCCTGGAGCATGGCGCCCGCGATGATGCTGGGCACGGCCGAGCCGATCACGCCCTCGAGCAGCTCGATGCCTTCGTCGTCGCCCAGGGGCGCGATCTCGAGCGTGCGCGCGCCGATGCGGTCGGCCGCCTTGAGGTCGTCGATGGTGTAGAGCACGCACGCGTCGGACGGGAGCGCGGTGACGACGCGGCGGACGACGCTGACGTCGCGCTCGCGCACGCCGTCGATCACGACCAGGATGGGCCCTGCGGCCCGCAAGGCCGTGGAGATCTCAGCGAGGAGCTGGCCCAGGCTGATGCGACCGCGGATCGGCGCGCCGAGGCGGAGCGCCCAGCGGCGAAGCGCGGCGTGGGGACGGGGGCCGTCGGCCTGGAGCGTCCAGCCGAGCACGCCCTTAAAGGCGCGGGTCTCGTGGGCGAAGGCCCGAGCGAGCGCGGTGCGGCCCACGCCGGTGGTGCCGGCCTCCGCGACGAGCGCGAGGCTGCGACCCGGCCGCAGCCAGCCACCCAGGTACTCCAGCTCCTGCTGTCGTCCGACAAACGACTTGGGAGGTGGCGGAACGCCGATGCCGATGTCCATGCAGTCCCCTGGCCGAGCGCAGTCCCTGCCGGCCGTACGGCGCAGTATCGCCCGGCGGAGCAGGGCGCGTCACCCCTGCATTCATCGACACGAAAGACGACGGCTTTACCCGGGTCGAACGCCGAGGAACGATCGGTGCTGCGGCCCGGTCGGTACGAAGAAGGATCAGCCCTTGCCGACCGAGTTGCGCGCCGCGAAGTCCGTGAGGAAGCCGACCAGCACGTCGACCGCCTCCTCGGGCTGCGCGTTGTACAGGCTGGCGCGCAGCCCCCCCACCGAGCTGTGGCCCTTCAAGCCTAGCAATCCGTTGGCGTTCGCCTCAGCGACGAACTTCGCGTCGAGCTCGGGCGTGCCGGTGGTGAAGGTGACGTTCATCCGGGAGCGGGAGTCCGGCCGGACCTTGCCCTGAAACAGCGGGCTCTGGTCGATCGCGGCGTAGAGGCGCGCCGACTTGCGGGCGTTGCGGTCCTCGATCGCGGCCACGCCGCCCTGGGACTCGATCCACGCGCACATCCGCTCGACCACGTAGATCGCGAACGTGGCGGGCGTGTTGTACAGGCTCTTCTTGGCCGCGTGGATGTCGTAGCGGAGCATGCTCGGCAGGTCGCGATCCGCGGCGTCGAGCAGGGCCTTGCGAATGACGACGAGCGTGACGCCCGCGGGGCCCAGGTTCTTCTGCGCGCCCGCGTAGATCAGGTCGAACTTGGAGCCGTCGACGTCACGCGAGAGGATGTTGCTGCTCGCGTCGGCGATCAGCCAGGCGTCCTTCACGGTGGGCACGTAGTCGTACTCGGTGCCGACCACCGTGTTGTTCGCGGTGTAGTGCAGGTAGCGCGTGCCCGCGGGCAGCTCGCCCCATGACCCGTCGCGCGGGACATGATCGTAGCCCGTGGCCTTGCTGCTGAACGGCACGTCGACGGTGCCAAAGCGCGCCGCCTCCTCGATGGCGCCGGCCGACCACACGCCGGTGTCGAAGTAGGTCGCGCGAGCGCCGCGCAGAAGGTTCATCGGCACCTGGAAGAACTGCGTGCGCGCGCCGCCGTGCAGGAAGAGGATCTCTTGATCCGGCGACAGGCGGAGCAGGCGGGTCAGGCGGTCGCGGGCGCGATCCATCACCGCCTCGAACGCCTTGCTGCGGTGCGAGATCTCCAGCAGGCCCATGCCGGTGCCTTCGAGCTCCCACAGCGCGTCCTGAGCCTCGCGGATCACGGGCTCGGGGATGAGGGCGGGACCCGCCGAGAAGTTGAACGCGCGCGCCATCATAGCCTCCACAAGGGGGCCAACCTCTACCACGTCCAACCGCAGGTGGCGGGTCCGCCGGGACGGCCACGGTCGTCGGCGCGGCCAGTCAGTGGTGGTAGGGCTCGCCGCGCAGCACGGTGTGGGCGCGGTAGAGCTGCTCGTAGAGCACCACCCGCGCGACCTCGTGGTTGAGGACCATGTCGGACAGCCGCAGCGTCCGCCACGCCGCCGCGCGCACCGCCGGGCCGTGGCCGTAGGGGCCGCCGATCGCCAGCACGAGCGAGCCGCCGGCGCCCATGCCCTGCTCGACCAGCGACGCGAACTGGTGGGTGTCGAGCCGCTCACCGCGCTCGTCGAGCGCGACCAGGCGATCCCGCGGGCTCACCTCGGCGAGCACACGCTTGGCCTCGGCGTCGCGGACCGCTTCGATGTCGCCGCGGAACAATTCCGGGCGGATCTGGGTCTCTTCGATTCCGCCGTAGCGCTTCAGGCGTCGGGCCCAGTCGTCCACGGCGGCGTCGGCCCAGGCCACGCCACCGCGTCCGACGACCACGAGCCGGAGCTTCACGGCAACGAGAACAGGGGGCGATCCTCGTCGACCTCGGTGACCTCGGGCACGGGCAGGCGGGGCGCTTCGCTCCACAGGCCCTCAAGGTCGTAGAAGCCGCGCGAGCTCTCCTGGAACACGTGCAGCACCACGTCGTCGAAGTCGACCAACAGCCAGTTGCCGCCCGCCGCCCCTTCCACGCTGATCGGGAGGAGGCTGTAGTCCTTCTTGAGGACGTGACGGACTTCATCGGCGATCGCGCGTACCTGCCGGGGGTTCCGCGCGCTGACGATCACGAAGTAGTCGCAGTACTTCACGAGCTCCACGACATCGAGGATCACAGGCTCGAACGCCTTCTTCTCCAGCGCGGCGTGGAGGATCACGTCGGCGAGCTGCTTGGAATCGATGGGGGCCTCCAGGGGCTTTGGGGTGGAATCGGGCGTCCCTGTGGTCATCATGCGCCGGATTCCTGTCGATGCGCAAGCACCTGCCACACGGCAGCGACGAGCGCGGGCACACCCTGCCCCGTGATCCCCGAGATGGGGAAGACGCGAGAGCCGGAGGCTTTTTCAAGCTTCTTGGTCCACTTCACGACGTCTTCTGGGGAGAGGACGTCGATCTTGTTGAGCGCCACGATCTGCGGCTGGTGCCCGAGCGCCCCACCGAAGGCCTTGAGCTCCTCGTTGAGCGTCTTGAGCTGGCTGACCGGGTCGCCGTCTTCGTCGTCCGCCGTCACCAGGTGAATGCTGCACTTGCAGCGCTCCAGGTGCTTGAGGAACTGCACGCCGAGGCCGGCGCCTTCGGCCGCGCCCTCGATGACACCTGGCACGTCCGCCAGCACGAACGTCTGCTCGTCCGACAGGACGACGACGCCAAGCTGCGGCACGAGCGTGGTGAACGGGTAGTCGGCGATCTTGGGACGCGCCGCGCTGACCCGAGCCAGGAACGTGCTCTTGCCCGCGTTGGGGAAGCCAAGCAGGCCGACGTCCGCCAGCAGCTTGAGCTCCAGGCGCAGCGTGCGCTCCTCGCCGGGCTCGCCGGGGAGGAACTGACGGGGCGTCTGGTTGGTGGACGAGCGGAAGTGCATGTTGCCCAGGCCGCCCTTGCCGCCCTCGAACGTGAGGCGCTCGCCTTCGTTCACGAGCTCACCGAGCAGCTCGTCGGTCTCGTCGTCGTAGATCAACGTGCCCAACGGGACCGGCAGGACCTTGGCCTCAGCGCCCGCGCCGTAGAGCTGGCTGTTGCCGCCCTTCTCGCCGTCTTCCGCGAAGTGATGACGCGCGCGCAGGTAGTCGATCAGCGTGTTCTTGCGGGACACCGCCTCAAAGACCACGTTGCCGCCACGTCCGCCGTCACCGCCGTCGGGACCGCCGTGGGGAACGTACTTTTCCCGGCGGAAGGAGACGTGTCCGTCGCCACCCTTGCCGGTGCGGATGTAGATGACCACTTCGTCGATGAATTGCACTGGGTGCTCACTCGTGCCCGGAAAGTACGAACGGGATGACCCCCCGAACATGGGGGACCATCCCGTCCTGCACCACGCGGGTTTGGCTACTCGGCCGCGAGCGGCTCGACGTTCACGATCTTACGGTTGCGGCGCGAGCCGAACTTGACCGTGCCGTCGACCAGCGCGAACAGCGTGAAGTCCTTGCCGCGACCGACGTTCTCGCCCTCGTGAACGCTGGAGCCGACCTGACGCACGATGATGCTGCCGGCCGTGACCGTCTCACCATCGAAGCGCTTGACGCCGCGGTACTGGGGGTTGGAGTCGCGGCCGTTTCGGGTAGAACCCTGACCTTTCTTATGCGCCATCGTGAGCTCCCTTCAGGCCTTGATCGAGATGATTTCGAGGGTGGTGTGGCTGTGGCGGAAGCCGAACCAGCGACGCATGCGGTGCCGGCGGCGGTACTGCATGCCCTTCACCTTCTCACCCAGGTGGTGGTCGACGATCTTGGCTTCAACGCTGGCACCCGGAACGAGCGGGGTGCCGACCTTGACGCCATCATCACCGATCATGAGGACGCGATCGAGGACGATCGTGCTGCCCTCTTCCGCGTCGACGTGGTCGACGACGACCTGTGCGCCGGGCTCGACGCGGTACTGCTTGCCAGAAGTCTCAACAATCGCGAACATTGGAAGTGCTCCTTGGCGTCTCCAACCGGAGACGGGCGGGCGCTGGATGCGCCGTATCCATGATCAGACCGCCGCATCTTGTGCGGACGGCGAGCCCGGCCCGCTTATAGGATCGCCCGCTCCCCGTCAAGTCGAAGCGACCTCGGATCCAGCGAGATCACGGCCACAGCGGGCGCTTTGAGCGCCCTATCCCGTCAGGTCGCGCGCCACCCGAGGCTGGCCTTGAGGCCGTCCAGGCGAGCCAGCACGTCCTGGGTGTCGATCCCCTGGTAGCGCTCGGGCAGCATTCGGCGGGCGCTGCACTCAAACACCGCCAGCAGCTCCATGTACTCGAGCATACGCACGTCGCGCGAGGGCACCACGTCCACGGCGGCCGCCGCCAAGTCCGGCCCGCTCACCAGGTCGCGGCCGTCATTGGCGGCGGTCGTGGCGGCGGCGAGTACGACGGACTCGAGCTCAGCGCCCGACCAGCCGTCCGTCGCCACGGCGATCGGCGCCAGATCCACGTCGCCGCCCAGGCCGACGTCGTTCTTGCGGGCGAGCGCGGCCAGCACGCTGCGGCGCTCCTCCACCGACTGCGGGAAGAAGAACGGGATCTTCAGGTCGAAGCGGCCCGGGCGCTTGAGGTCGGTGTCCAGGCGGTCCGGCCGATTGGTCATCATCAGCATCACCACGCGCCCACGGTGCGAGGTGTCGGACATGAATTCCTTGAGCCGCGCGATCACGCGGCTGCCAGTGCCGCCGTCCTGCTCGCCCGACGCCAGCGCCCGCTCGGCCTCGTCGATGATGAGCAGGACGTACCCAAGGGCCTCGACCAGATCGAGCACCTTCTCCAGGTTGGACTCGGTGGCGCCCACCCAGCGGTCGCGGAAGTTGGCGAGCTTGAGGCAGACCAGACCCGACTCCGCCGCGAAGGCCTCAGCGACGAAGGTCTTGCCGGTGCCCATGGGGCCCACGAAGATCATGCCCATCGGGACTTGGTTCTTCTTGCCGGTCTTGATGGCGTCCGCGATGCGCAGCAGGTTCGCCTTCACCTCGTCCATGCCGCCCACGTGCGAGAGGTCGTGGCGGGGCGCCACCAGCTCCACCAGGCCCTGGCACTCCTGCTCCAGGATCACCTTCTTGCGCTGGGCCACCGTCTCAAAGCGGATCGACGCATGCGACTGGCGCGCCACCTGGAGCAGCCCGCGCAGCTGCAGCAGCGTCAGGCCCGCCGTGATCTTGGCGAGCTGCGGCGAGGGCAGGTCGGTCGGCACGTCGGCCGTGAGCTCGACCTCCAGGAAGGCGTCCCGCATGGCCTCGTCGGGGAACGGGACGCGCAGCGTGACCAGCTGGGGGCTGGCCACCACGCTCGGCGCCACGTCGGACAGCTGCTCGGCGACCAGGATCACCAGGTTGTTCGTGGCGAGCAGCGCGGGGTCGCTCGACCAGCGGCGCAGCGTCACCAGGTTGGCCTTGTCGTCCTGGGTCATGAACGCGACGTCGGCGCGCGGTGCGACCGTCTCGAAGAAGTCGATCACCGCGCCGGTGGAGCGGGTCTGGTCGGTGACCAGCACCTCGATCGCGCTCAGCACCTCAGAGAGGCCCCGCGGGAGCGTGTCCACGCGCGGCTGGCCGTTGAGCATGCGGCGCGCGTCGAGGATGGCGCGGAAGCGCTTCTCGTGCTCCTTCTCGCTGAAGCACAGGCCCTGCGAGACATTGTAGTAGGCGACCACGTCACGCGTGCGGAGCAGGAAGCGCTCCAAGAACGAGCGCAGATCCAGCCACTCCACCTTACCGGCGCCGTCATCCCACGGGTGCAGGTCGCGGACGTTGCCGTGCACCAGGAACAGGCTGGCCTCGCCAGACAGGTAGCGGTCGCGCAGGGTGGTGGCCCAGCCGGGCAGGATCGGGCTCATGGAGCGGTCCCCTTGTCACAGCGCGCGACCACCGCGGCGGCCGCCGCGCGCACCTGGTTGCGATCGTCTTGAAGGCGCGTGGCGAACGTGTCCTGCAGC
The DNA here is from genome assembly GCA_947475315.1 of Pseudomonadota bacterium. Lineage (GTDB taxonomy): Bacteria > Myxococcota_A > UBA796 > UBA796 > CAIOSP01. The sequence goes on from CANJMY010000001.1 coordinate 7,632, forward strand.
GCGCACAGCCCGGTGGACGACACGGCCCGCGAGGCCGAGGCCCAGGTCCAGGGGTCGTCCGCACGCAGCACGCGGCGCACCAGCTCGATGGCGTCCGCGTCGGGCAGCATCTTCAGGCGCTGGAAGCCCAGCTCGCGGGCGGTAGGGTCGTCGCTCTCGATCGCGTGGCGCACGGCGGCGACCGACGGGTGGGCGAGCACGGCGAGCGCGTCGCGCAGGGGCTTGTCCCCCACCGTCGACAGGTCCTGGGCCAGCTTGGCGCGGTCGGCGTCCGGAAGCGCGGCGATCAGCTCCGCCAGATCCCAACCGACCGAGGCGTCCGCGCGCACCGACGACCGCCAGGCGGCGCGGGCGTCCGGATCGCCAAGGCGCGCGCGCACCACCTGCATGCGCGCGATCGCGTCCGGCTCGACCCAGCGCTCAGCGCCCACCAGGGCTGCGGCCAGCTCCGGCCAGCCGTGCGTGGCGATGGTGCCCAGGAGCAAAACGTCGTCGCGCAGGTCGCCGTGGTCGATGGTGCTGGCGACGGTCGCCTTGGCGGCGGCGTCCCCGAGCGCGACGCGCACCAGCCCGAGCGGCACGCGGTCGGCCTTGGGCGTGCCCGATCCCACCTCGAACGCGTCGAGCGGGAACGTGGCGCCGTGGGCCAGGCGTTCGAACGCGACCGACGCGCGGGTGGTCGCGTCCGCCGAGGGCAGGACGGCGTAGGCCTCGAGCGTGGCGTCATCCAGGCCGCTCGCGACCATGGCGCGCTGCACCCACGGGTCCGGGTCGTACAGGGCGCGCTCCACCCACGCGCCGCGCTCGGCGGCCAGGGCGGGGGCGCGGGCCAGCCCGATCAGCGCGATGGCGCGGGTGTCCGGGTCGGTGTCGGCCGCCAGCTTCTTGAGGATGTCGAGCGGAGGCGCTGCGGCCATCGGCTCGCCGTCCGGCAACGTGGTGTCGAGCGCCAGCTGAGAGATCGGCCGACACGCCATGCCGACCGCGCACGCGACCGGCAGGAGGCGGTTCACCGCGGCATCGCCAGGAAGGCGATCACGCCGCCGCAGGTGACGAGCGAGCCCACCACCAGGATGCCCACGAGGATCCACATCACCGTGTTGTCCTGCGCGGCGGCCGGCTGGTTCATGCGCGACTGAACCGGGAGCACCGGCGCGCGGACCACGGGCGCAGGCGGAGGCGGAGGCAGAGGCGCGGGGACCGGAGCGGGGACCGGAGCGGGGACCGGAGCGGGGACCGGAGCGGGGACCGGAGCGGGGACCGGAGCGGGAGCAGGCGTCGGCGTCGGCACGGCGACCACGACCGGGGTGGACTTGGGCGCAGGCGCAGGGGCCGGAGCGGGGGCCGATGCGCCGCCGATCAGCTCGAAGCGGAGGACCGAGTTGCCCAGGGCGACCAGATCGCCGTGACGGAGCACGGAGTCAGACACCTGCTCGTCGTTGAGGAACACGCCGTTGGCGCTGTCGTTGTCGACCAGCGACCACGTGGTGCCGCGGCGGACCAGCCGGGCGTGGGCGCGCGAGGCGCCCTTGTCGTCGAGGTGCACGTCCTGGTCGGCGCCGCGGCCGATCGACGCGCTGGCGCCGCGCAGGGGGAAGCGCCTGCCCGCGTCGGGGCCGTCCACGCCGATCAGCTCGGCGCCGGGCTGCTCGACCGTGTCTGCCCGCTGGAGCAGCATGGTGAACGGGAGGATCTCGATCACCGCGCCCAGCGCGACCACGCCGTTGGTGACCTGGGTGCCTTCGACGAAGGTGCCGTTGCCGCTGCCGAGGTCCTCGACCACGACCAAGTCACCGTCGACCAGCAGGCGGGCGTGCTTGCGCGACACCTCCTTGTCGTCGAGGCGGATCTCATTGCCTTCCTGGCGACCGATGCCGAACGCCCCATCGGCGAGCTTGAGCTTGCGCTCGGCCTCGCCCTCCCTACGAATCACCAGCTCGATCATGAGTCGCTCCTCATCGCCAGAACCAACGGCGCCGCTGCGTCTTGCCTTCCGACTCAGGGGCCGAAGGCGGGGTTTGAGGCGCGGGTTCAGGGGTGTCCCACCGCACCTCGAGCTCACAGTCCGCGATCCGGACCACGTCGCCCACGCGTAACGCCTTGTGGTCGGCGATGCGCTGGCCGTTCACGAACACCCCATTGCGCGACCCGGCCTCCTGGATCCAGAGGGTACCGTTGTCGTAGCGCAGCCGGGCGTGGAAGCGGGACACGCCATCTTGATCCAGCACCACGCCGTTCTCAGGCGCCCGGCCGACGCTCGTGTCCCCGTCCGCGATCGGGATGACCCGCCCCGCGACGACCCCCGACGTTCCGAAGAGCACCAGCCTATCCGACATCCGCACTCACCCCTGCTTGCAGTCTAAACCATCCGACGCAGCGCGCCCGCCGCGTCCACCGTCAAACCCGTGAAGAGACGGAAGGCCTCCGCCGCCTGGTACACCAGCATGGGCATGCCCGACTGGACGGCCACGCCCCGCGCCCGCAGCCTGGCCAACGAGGGCGGCGCGGACATCCAGTAGTTCAGATCGCACCACACCGCGTCTGGGCGCAGCAGGTCGACGTCGAACGAGGCCAGCATGTCGGCCGCCCCCCCCGACGTGGCTGCGATCACCAGGTCGACGTCCGCCGCCCGCGCCGCGAAGGCCGCCGCGTCCAGCGGGCCCGCGTCGACGGCGACGCCCGGCCAGTGGGTGGTGGTCCGATCGCAGGCCGCCCGGGCCCGCGCCACGTCCCGGTTGAGCCAGGTCACCGACCGCGCCCCACCCGACGCGCAGGCCGCGCCCACGCCCAAGCCGGCGCCGCCCGCGCCCAACACCAGCACCCGAGCCCCCGTCACCCGGTCACCAAACTCGGCCTGAAGGCCCGCCAAGAAGCCCAGGCCGTCGGTGTTGTGGCCGATCAGCCGGTCGCCCTCGCGCACCACGGTGTTCACCGCGCCCACCTTGGCGGCGAAGCCCTCCACCGCGTCGAGCGCGGGCACCACCGCCTCCTTGAACGGGATGGTGAGGTTCACGCCCGACAGCGACAGGGTGCGCAGGGCCGCCACCACTTGATCGGCGCGGGCCGGGTCGACGTCGAGCGCCACGTAGCGGGCGTCGACGTTGTGGTCGGCGAACCAGCCGTTGTGCAGCTCCGGGCTCCGGCTGTGCGCGACCGGGTGCCCGAGCAGCGCGAAGGTCCGCGTGCGACCGGTGATCACGGGCGCTCCGCCAGCACGGCCCGCGCAACCACCGCGTCCGCCTTGATCTGGGCGACCAGCGCGTCCAGACCGGGGAAGGGGCGCTCCTCGCGAACGCGCTCGATGAAGTCCACGCGAATGGGCGCGTCGTACACGTCGCCCGCGAAGTCGAACAGGTGGACCTCGACACGAACGCCGCTGCCGTGGAACGTAGGCCGCGTGCCGACGTTCGCCACGCCGGGCCGAACCACGCCGCCCACCAGGGCTCTCACCGCGTACACGCCGTTGGCCGGGACCAGGCCGCCAGTCACGCCGACGTTCGCCGTGGGGAAGCCGAGGGTGCGACCGCGCTGATCGCCGTGCTCGACCACGCCCGCGACGTCGTGCTGGCGACCGAGCAGGCGCGCCGCGAGCGCCACGTCGCCGTCCGCCAGGCAGCGACGGATGCGCGAGCTGCTCACCACGGCGCCATCGACCTCAACCCCGCCGACCTGCACCACCGGCAGGCCCAGGACGCGCTCAATGACGCCGGCGTCTCCCGCGCGGCCGTGCCCAAAGCGGAAGTCCCACCCGACCACCACGCCGGTAGCGCCTAGGCGACGGCGCAAGATCTCGATGCAGAAGTCGGCGGCCTCCAGCGCGGCCATCGCCCGGTCGAAGGGCTCGACGATCACTTGATCGGCGCCGCACCGGAGCAGAGCGTCGACCCGCTCGTCCATCAGCTGGAGGAGCGGTTGTCGCTTGTCGGGCGGCGCCAGCACGTCGCGCGGCGACGGGTTGAACGTGAACGCGCACACCTGGCCGTCGCCCGCCATCGACCGCGCGGCGGCGAGCAGGGCGCGGTGACCCAGGTGGACCCCGTCGAAGTTGCCGATGGTCACCACGGCGCCGCGCGCATGAGGCGGGACCGAGTCGGAGCCTTGGAAGACGAGGGGACGGTCGGACAAAGCGCGTCACCGACGCGCGAGCGCAGGCTCGCGGGTGGCCGCGGGTAACGCACGCCGGGGGCGGCGGCTATCGGCCGCTTGACACGGGGGATGGCCCCGCGTACGCCCCGATCCTCCGCCGGAGTTCTCCATGTCGCGCAAGCGCGCGCTCGTCTTGTCCCTAGCCCTCGCCGCCCCGGCGGCCGCGCTCGCCATGGGCTTGGGCGGAGACACGCCCACCCGCATCCCCGTCCCTTCCGCGGAATTCTCGGCTACGGTCGAGGACGTGTCGGGCACCGTGATGGACGTGACGCACGTCACCTTCGACGGCGACGTGTACCTGGCGGGCATGATCGGCGAGGCGCAGGTCGCCGTGCCGTTCGAGAAGATCGCCAACGTCCGCGTGGAGCCCACCAACGACGAGACCCGTCGGGTGGCGCTGGCCACGCTCAAGGACGGCACGACAGTGCGGGTGATCGTGGAGCGCGACGTGCCCTGCTACGGCGCGGCGGTGTTCGGGAACTACAAGATCGACGTCGAGAAGATCCGCAAGATCACGTTCCACTGAGCGCGTGCCAGACGTGGCTGGTGCGGATCAGCCTGTGTCCGCACAGCCGGAGCAGATCCTCCAGCTTGAGCGCGCGACCGGACGTGGACGAGGCAAGCCCCACCTGCACGATCGAGCCCATCAGCAGCTCGCGCGGGGGGACGCGAGGAAGCACCAGCGCGGCCCGCGCGACGTGACCGGTGGTGGTGGGCACGAGCCGCGCCCACAGCAGCGCCCCCGGCGCCAGCTCCCCGTCCACCGCGCCCGCCTCCGACAGATCAACCGGACCTGACGGCACCCAGTCTGCGTGCATCGGCAGCAGCGGCGCGACCGTCCAGCCGCCGCCAACCTGGGCGACCAGTCGCCACGGAGCCGGCGGCGTGTTCGACATGGCGAGCATGCGCTGCCGGAACGCGTCCAGCCGATGCCTCTTGCGGTCGAGCACCCACGACCGCACCGGCGGGTGGTTCGTGCCCGGGTGATCGGCGAACGCCGCCACCGCGACCGCGGCGATCCACGCGAGGCGGTGCCGCGGCTGCCGCAGGTCTAGTCGAGGCGCCCACGGGCCGAGCACCGCCTCGAGCGCGAGCTCGCCGGCGTCGGGCTCGTAGTCGAGCGTCACCCGGACCAGCTCCTCGGTGCCGGCGACGTCCGCGGCGCGCGTCACTACCTGGGCGCTCGCCGGCGGAGCGCCGCGAAGGCCGAGCCGCGCGATGGCGGCGCGGAGCGTGGGCAGGTCCGGCACCACGCCACGCTCGACGCCCTCCAGCGCCACGGACACGTCGGCCAGCGCGCGATCGTGCGACGCCTCGTCCAGCGCGTGCGGGCCGAACCAGCCGGCGTGATCCTCGCGCGCGTCCTCAACAGAGGACCACGGCAGGCCGAGCAGGGGCGCGCTCTTCACAGGATCAGGACTCGCGGTCGTACAGGCGCGCGGTGCGCACCAGATCCGACCGGAGCTGCTCCATCAGCGCCGCCGGCTCAAGCACCCGAACGTCAGGGCCAAAGCTGCGCACCCACGACACCAGCTCGAAGTTCAGCGCCACGTCCAGCGTCAGCTCAAGCCAGCCGTCCGGCCGCACCTGAAGCTGCTGCGACGGGTGCCAGCGGCGCTCACGGACAAAGGTGCGGGTCTCCGGCGCGAAGGCCAGCCGCACGCGCACCGGCGGCCCGATGATGATCCCGAACGCGTGCTTGAGGTGGATGTTCGGGTCCCAGTCGGGTGGGATCTCGAACTTGTCGTTCCACACGCGCACCAGCTCGGCGATGCGCTCGACCGCGAAGGTCTTGACCTGGCCCGCCTCCTCGTCGAACGCGAACACGTACAGACCCTGGCGATACACCGCGAGCGTGTAGGGACGAAGCCGATAACGACGCGTCACGCCCTGCGCGTTCTGGTACCGGACCTCTACCGGATTGTCGAAGACCAGCGCCGACACCAGGTCGTCGATCACGTCCGACGGGTCGCCCGTGTAGTCCTTGGCATGCTCCGGCACGGCCAGGAACTTGCGGTCCAGCTGGCGGGACAGCTCCTTGTGCGTGCGGGAGATGGCAGGCTCAAGGCGCTCGATGGCGTCGTCCATGTCCTGGCTGAACGACGTGCCGTTGAGGAAGGTGAACAGCTTGCGGCCGAAGTGCAGCGACAGGACCTCGGCCAGCGACATCTGCACGCCCGACCGCCGCCAGCGCGGCTCGACCGACACCACGCGCTCATCCCCGCGGCCGTCGTCCACCAGCGGGACGCCCAGGGTGCGCAGGTCCGCGAGGTAGCGACGCAGCGAGCGCGCGTCGAGATCGAAACGATCTCGCAATTCCGCCGCGCGAACGCCGCCCGCGCGCCGCACCAACTCCATCATCTCCACCAGCTTCTGCGCCTTGTTCAAGACCGACCTCCCCGACCACGACCCGGAAACTCTTGTGAAGCGGACAATTTTTGCCCCCGTAGCGTGTCATGCTGTGGATGACCCGCCGGAAAGGACCGCCGACGGCTTCCGATACTGAACACTTGACACGTGAACATCCGTTCTGTTATCGTGGTCCCACTGCGGAGGCACCCATGACTGGCCACCTTCTCGACTTCTTCTTCCTCGCGTCCTTCTCCGGCGTCCTCGTGTCGATCGCCGCGGCAGGCATCCTCGTCCTCCCCTGGCAGGACGACGAGATGGACGACACCGTCGCGGCCCTGAAGGCCGCCGGTCGCCTGTTCGAGCGCATGGCCCACCACGCGGGCGACACCGTCCGCCGCCTGGACACCCTGGACCGCGGCACCCACGTCTTCGAGCCGCCCACCATGCCTGCGCGCTAGCGCGCTGGGGCGGCCTGTCCGCTCCCACGCCGTCGTTCCAACGGGCGCTGAGCCCGCTGCAGGGGCCTGATTTGCGAGAGCGCACCTTGGATGGGCGCACGGCGCGCGCATCAGGATAGGAGCCCAACTCCCCCACCCCACCCCGCGGCGCCGATGGCCACACCCGACCCCTTCGCCAACCTCGACCGGGTGCTGCACAAGTACCGGCGGGACGTGCATCTGTTGGCCGAACCGGCCACGCCGGACGCCATCGCGGCCCTTGAGTCGCACCTTGGCCGCAGGCTGCCGCATGGGCTGCGCGAGCTGCTCACCCGGCACAACGGCGCCGAGCTGTTCCGTGGCGCGCTCCGTCTGCGCAGCACGTCCGAGATCACCGTGGCGTCCGACGCCGCGCGCACCGTCATCCTGTTCGCGGACCAGCCGGACGGCCCGCAGTGGGCGTTTGGCCGCAACCATGATGGTCGCCACGCCTTCGGCACCTGGGACGGCGACAACCTGGAGCCGCTCCACGCCACCTTCCAGGGCTGGTTCGACGCCACGCTCGACGTGCTGGACGCCCGGGCGTCTCGCGCCGAAGACCGCGACGCCATCCGCTACGAGGCCGACGCCGACGACTCCTGGCAGCTGCTTCACGCCGGCCTGCGCGCCCTGAGCGCCGGTCGCCCCGAAGACGCCGCCCCCTTGCTGGAGCGCGCCACCCAGGCCGACCCCACCAACGTGCTCGCGTGGCAGCGCCTGGGCGACGCCCTGGCCGTCACCGATCGCGTCGCCAGCCGCCGCGCGTGGCTGTGCGCCCTGCATCAGGTCCGCCTGCCGCTGCCGTGGCCCGGCGCCCCGATCCTGGACCCTGAGGTCTTCGCCAGCCTCGCCCGCTCCTTCCCCGAGCCCGAGCAGTGGGAGCGCGAGCTCGAGCGCCTGCTCGAAGAGCGCGTCCACGAGGTGCGCGCCAGCGCCGAGTTCGACCTGCTGATGATGGCCACGTCGGCCCTGGCCGACAGCCTGGCCCGCCGCGGCAAGCGCACCCGCGCCCGCGACGTGCTCGCCGACATGGTCACGCGCAGCACCCTGTTCGAGGCGCGCCGTGTGCCGTGGAACCTGGTGCTGTCGCTGGCCGCGCTCGAGATCGACCTCGGCCACCACGACGAGGCCGAGAAGTACATCCGCCGCCTGCGCATGGAGGGCCCGGCCCACACGCATGGCCCCGCCGTGCTGCTGCTCGGCCGCCTGGTGGTGATGCGCGAGGAGCCCTGGGCCGAGGAGATCCTCGACGAGGCCTTTGCCACCGCCGCCGACGACGACGCCCGCATCGAGGTCGCGCTGCTGCGCGTCGAGCGCGCGGTCCGTCAGGGCCGCCGCGACGATGGCCAGCGCTGGATGGACACCGCCCGCAAGCTGGTCGCCGGGGGCGCCCCCCGCTGGCTGCGTGCCCGCACCGCGCTGGCCGAGGCCGACGTCGCCTTCCAGACGAACGACGAGGGCGCCGCCCGCGAGGCGCTCCGCCGCGCGCTCGACATCCTGGGCGACCGCCCCGCGACTGAGGTCAAGCTCCGCATCGAGCTTCGCCTGGGTGATCTGGCCCGCCTCGGCCACGACCGCTCCGAGGCCATGCAGCGCTACAAGACCGCCGCGATCGGCTTCCAGGCGCAGGAGCTCCCCCTGCGGGAGGCGTGGGCGCTGGTTCGTATGGCGCAGGTCGCCGACGACCCCACGCCCATGCTCGGCGCCGCCCGGGCCCGCTTCCTGGACGCCGACCTGGCCGCCGGCGTCGCCGCGGTCGACACGCACCAGGGCGCGCCCGCCGCCAGCTTGGCTTGGCACCTGGACCGCGCCACCGAGCACGCGCGCGCCCGCCACAACGCCCAGCGCGGCAAGCCGCCGTGGCATCGGTCCGACGCCGAGCGCCCCGAGCGTCGCATCGGCGCGCACCGCATGGCGATCGCCGCCTGCCACGAGGACGTCGTCGACGCGCTCACTGCCGAGATGGAGGCCGCCGCGCGCGCCATCCGCTCCGGTCGTGGTCGCCCGCTCGATCCGCCCGTGCTGCGCTACATCGCCGCGGTCGACCTGCTCGCAGGCCACCGCAGCTACCCCGCCGCGCAGGTGCTGCTGCGCCACGTGGTCGAGGACGTCGTTGACGGCATCGCCCAGCAGGCGCTGTACGGCGCCATCGCCCGCTCGCCGAACGCGGCGCTGGTCGACGGCCTGCTGCAGTGTGTGGAGCGCCCGGCGCACATCCCGTCCACGGCGGTCGCCACGGCGGCCGAGATCCTGGGCCTGCGCCGCGAGAAGGAGGCCACGAAGCCCCTGATCCGCATCGCCTCTCCGGACTCCAGCCCGCTCGCCCGCAAGGCCGCGATCGTCGCGCTCGGTCGCATCCACGATCGCGCCGCGGTCGAGGTGATCCTGCCCGCGCTCGACGAGCCCACGCTGGCCGAGCCCGCCGCCCTGTCGCTGCTGATGCTCGGCGAGCGCCGCGGCATCGACTTCCACGCGCGCGCCCTGTCGCAGCAGCGCAAGGACCTCTCCGGCCACCCCGGCGAGATCGTCGGTCGCTACGGCGGCCCCAGCCATCTGATCGTCCTGTCCACCGCCGCCCGCAGCCACGAGCATGAAGTGGCGCTCGGTGCGCTCCAGGGCCTAGGCCTGTTGGGCGACGCGCGCGGCGTGGACGTGCTGCTGGAGGCGCTGGACCCCAAGGATCGCACGCGCGCCGAGGTCGCCGCGGGCGCCCTGTCCATCCTGACCGGCCACCGCGAGGATCTGGACGAGCCCGGCTACGTGCGTCGCTGGCACGCGTGGTGGGACGATCACGGCGATCGGTTCCCCAAGGGCATGCGCCACCGCGACGGCCGCGTGTTCGACGCCGGCCTGCTCATCGAGAAGATGGAGCACGACGACGCCTGGGTCCGCCGCACCGCCTACGACGAGCTGGTCATCACCAGCGGCGAGCACCTGCCGTTCGACACGGACGGCCCGTGGCGCGTCCAGCAGGCGCACCTGCGGGCCTGGCGTACGTGGTGGGCCAAGGCGCGCATGCGCATGCCGGCCGGCCGCTGGTATCTGCACGGAGTCGGCATCGACTAGCGCCGCGTCGTCGGATCGCGGCCGCGCGCAGCGCCCATTCCGCGAGGATCGCAACAACCGGGCTCGGTCGCGCGTAACAGCGCGTCCGGGTCACTCCCTCCCCTCCTCCTCTCCCCAGAGGTTAGCGGTGCCCTTCCTAACGACACCCCCGTCGCACCTTGACTGTTCGCCGTTCGTGCGTACAGCAGCCCGCCGGTCTGGAGCTCGCCAATGATCGAGGTACGCAACCTCACACGCTACTACGGGGAATTCGCGGCCCTGACGGACGTGTCCTTCAAGGTGACGGAGGGCCAGGTCATCGGCCTGCTCGGCCGTAACGGCGCCGGGAAGTCCACAACCCTGAAGATCCTCGCGGGCCTCATCCCGCCTTCGTCGGGCACGGTCACGGTCGACGGCATCGACATGGTCGCCGAGCCGCACCGCCTGCGCAGCCGCATCGGCTACCTTCCGGAAGACCCGCCGGTGTACGAGGACATGACGGTCACGTCGTTCGTGCGCCACATCGGCCGCATGAAGGGCATGTCCGCGTCCGAGGTCGACGCGCGCCTGCCTGAGGTGCTCGCCACCGCCGCGCTGGGCGGCCGCGAGAACCAGGTGATCGGCACGCTGTCGCACGGCTACCGCAAGCGCGTCGGCATCGCCCAGGCCGTCATCGCCAACCCGCGCCTGGTGATCCTGGACGAGCCGACGAGCGGCTTGGATCCGGTGCAGATCCGCGACATGCGCAAGGTCATCCGCGACCTCGCCAAGGGTCGCGTGGTCATGGTGTCGTCGCACATCTTGCGCGAGGTCGAGCACACCTGCGACTGGCTGCTGGTCCTGCGCGACGGCAAGCTGGTGGCGCAGGGCACCGAAGAGGCGCTCACCGCCGACCAGAACCGCAAGATGCAGATCGTCGTCCGCGGCGACGCGAACACGCTGGTCGAGTGGCTGACCCAGCACCCGGCCGTCGAAGACGCTGTGACCCGACCCATGTCGGACGGCACGACGTCGGCGGTGGTCACGCTCCGCGCCGACGCGCGCGAGCAGCTGGCGGCGGACCTCATCGCCGCGGGCTTCGGCCTGCGCGAGCTGCGCGGCGCCGGTGACGCGCTGGAAGAAGTCTTCTTGGGACTTGCCTCAGGCAAGGCGGGAGCGGCCTGATGTACACCTTCACCGTCGCGCGGCGCGATCTCGGCGCGTACCTCCACGGGTACGCAGGCTACGTGATCTTGTCGGCCGCGCTCTTCATCACCGGCCTGCTCTTCCAGGTTCGCGGCCTGGGCGCCGGCGCCCAATACAGCCACGACATCTTGGAGACCTTCTTCGAGAACTGCGGCGGCCTGGTGATGATCACCAGCATCCTGCTCACCATGCGCAGCCTCGCGGAAGAGCGGCAGATGGGCACGGACGTGCTGCTGTTCACCTCGCCCGCGAGTGACCTGCAGGTCGTGCTCGGCAAGTACCTGGCGGCGCTCGGCGTGCTGACCATCATGCTCGCGCTGACCGTGTACATGCCCGCGCTCATCTTCGTGAACGGCAAGGTCAGCCCGGCGCACATCGCCACTGGCTACCTGGGCCTGTTCGCGCTGGGCTCGGCCACCATCGCCATCGGCATCGCGTCCAGCTCGCTGTTCAAGAGCCAGCTGCCCGCGGGCATCCTCGCCGCCGTCGTCGTCGTGACGATGCTGCTCGGCTGGATGCTGTCGGACAAGACCGACGCGCCGTTCACCGACGTGCTCGCGTACGTCGCCTACTGGGACAAGCACTTCACGACCTTCCAAGAAGGCCGCCTGCACGTGCGTGACCTCGTCTACTACGGCTCGATCACCTTCATCGGCCTGCTGTTCGCCACCAAGGTCCAAGAGGGGAGGCGCTGGGCATGACCGACTACTCCACGATCCAGTACGGCTTGACGGCGCTTGTCGCCCTGGCCTCCCTGTCGATCGCATTCCTGCTCCCGCGCCGCGGCGTGGGCCTGTCTTGGCTGGGCGGCCTCGCCCTGGTGTGGATCGGCCAGCGCATGCTGGGCGGTGGTGACGTAAGCCTGCCGGCCACCGTCGCCGGTCTGCTCGTCGTCTTCGCCACCGTCGTGCTGCGCGTGCGCTCCATGGCCGCCGCCAAGGACGCCGCCGCCGCCACCGAGCGCGCCGCGCTGATCTGGCAGCTCGTCGGCACGTCGTCGATCGCCGTGTGGTTCCTGACCACGGACACCGCGACCGGCGCGCTTGGCTACACCGGTGACGCGCTCGACCGCTGGACCGTCGCCTGGACCGCCCTGTGGCCGATCCTCGCGCTCGTCGGCGCGCTGCCCGTGCTGCTGCTCGACAACGTCCTCGCCGCGCACCCCGTGCAGATGCCCGAGGGCGCCCGCAAGCACGCGGTCGCCTCCGGCCTGTCGCTCGCGTTCGGCTTCGCGCTGGTGTTCCCGGTCAACTACCTGGCGAACCAGCACGACGCGGACTGGGACTTCTCGTACTTCCGCGTCACGCAGCCGGGCACGTCCACGCTGGCGATCGTCGCCACGCTCGACACGCCGGTCGAGGTCATGCTCTTCTACCCGCCTGCGAACGACACCCGCGAGCAGCTGGTCCCCTACTTCGAGGAGCTCGTCGCCAACTCGGGCGGCAAGCTGACCCTCAAGCTGCTCGATCAGCCGTCCGAGCCGGAGCTCTCCAAGGAGCTGTCCGTCCGCGACAACGGCTACATCGTGCTGAAGAAGGGCGACGCGAAGGAGAAGTTCCGCGTCGACACCGACATCAAGAAGGCCCGCAAGGACCTCAAGAAGCTCGACGGCACGGTCCAGAAGTACCTGCTCAAGCTGACGCGCAGCAAGCGCGTCGTCTACATGCTCACGGGCCACAACGAGGCGTCTCCGCGTGAGACCAACCCGTTCTTCAAGCTCAACGACGTGAAGACCGAGCTGACGAACCAGAACTACGACGTGAAGGACTTCGGCCTGGAGCAGGGCTCCGCCACGGCCGTCCCCGACGACGCCGCGCTCGTCATCGTCGCCGCGCCCGAGAAGGCGCTGCTGCCGGAAGAGTCCAAGGCGCTGGCCGCCTACGCCGACAAGGGCGGCGCGCTGTTCGTGTTCGCCGACCCGCAGCGCGACCCGATGCCCGAGCTGCTCGCCCACCTGGGCGTCCGCGTGGGCACACACCCGCTCGCGAACAACACCAAGATCATCCCGATCACGAATGGCCCGATGGACAAGGCCAACCTGATCTCGCAGCGCTTTGGCAGCCACCCGGTCACGGCCACGCTGTCCAAGTACGCGACCAAGGCCGCCGTCGTGATGCCCACGGTCGTCGCGGTGAGCGAGACCGGCGCCGGCACCGTGCCCGGCCCGGCCAAGTACACGCCGCTGATCCGCAGCTACGAAGACACCTGGGAAGACCTCAACGACAACCTCGTCCAGGACAAGGACGAGCCCAGCAAGGTCTACGTGATGGCCATGGCCGTCCAGGGCCCCGACACGGCCAAGTACCGTGCGGTCGTCCTCGGCGACGTCAGCGCCGCCTCCGACTTTGTGCTGGAACGCGCGCAGGGCAACCAGGTGCTGGTGCTCGACGCGGTCCGCTGGCTGGTCGGGGATGAAGACATCGCCGGCGAGATCGCCAGCGAGGAAGACGTGCAGATCGAGCACACCCACGAGCAGGACGTCGTGTGGTTCTACGCCATCATCTTTGGCATCCCGTTGTCCGTGTTGGCCCTTGGTGCCGTCGTCGTGCGTCGTCGCACGGCCGGCGCGTGAGCAGGAGGTTCCTATGAGGCAGGCAAGCATCCTCGGTGGGCTTCTGGCGGTCGCGCTGGTCGGCTCCTACTGGTCGTGGACCCACCCCCCGGAAGACAACGCCAAGGTCACAGACGTGATCGCGGTGCGGTCTGACGCGACCACGCTGAAGTCCGTCACCTGGAAGGACGACAAGAAGACCATCGTCATGACCCACCCCAAGGACGGGGTCGGCGAGTACGTGTGGTTTGAGGTCACCGAGACCACGGTCGACAAGTCCAAGCCCCCAGCCGAGACCGACAAGCCGGCAGACCCCGCCAAGCCGGACGACGCGGCCAAGCCCGCCGACCCCGCGGCGCCCGCCGACCCGGCCAAGCCCGCTGAGCCCGCGCCCCCGCCCGCCACGGTCACCACGACCACGCGGTTTGAGGGCAGCGCGCAGGCGAACGACCTGTGGAAGCAGTTCGGCCCGCTCTACGCCCTGCGCGAGCTGACGATCGCCCCCGGCACCACGCTCGAGGCCTACGGCTTGGACAAGCCCAAGGCCACCGTCGAGGTCGCCCTGGAGGGCAGCACGGTCACGCTGCAGATCGGCGGCGAGGCCTACGGCACCCGCGATCGCTACGTCAGCATCGACGCCAAGGTCTTCCTGATCGACGACGAGGTCCTGCGCCCGCTGGAGTTCGCCAAGTCCCGCCTGGTCGAGCGCGCCCTCTTCCCGCTGGAGGAGAAGGACATCCTGGCCGTGTCCGTGAAGAACGGGAACGACCAGCGCGTGTTCACGCAGAAGAACGCCGACGACCGCCCCAAGGCCTTCTGGGCCGATGTGAAGGCCCCCGAGGAGCGCGACGTCGAGGCGTCCGCCTGGCTCGGCAAGCTCTTCCGCCTCCGCGTGAAGGACTACGTCGAGAAGACGGACGTCCCCGCCGACGCCAAGCCCATGTTCGCGTTCGACGTGAAGGGCAGCAAGGACACCTGGACGGTGACCATCGTGTCCGCGCAGAAGGCCGGCGCCACCGAGTACTACGCGGTGTCGTCGTACAACCGCGCGGTCGTGTCGCTCACGCGCTCGCTCGCCGACGAGGCAATCGCCGACCTGCCCGCGCTGTTCGACGGCAAGAAGGTGGAGGAGGACGAGGCCCCGGCCCCGGCCGACCCCAACGCGCCGCCCTCGCCGGTGCCCGCGGGCGCCCTGCCCCCGACCGCCATGCCCGTGCCCGCAGGCCCTGGCGGAGCGCCCCCGGCGCCGCCCGCTCCATAGACCACGCCGCCGCCGCGGTCGCCCCCGAAGGGCGGCCCGGCATGCGCGACCGCCGGTCGACCGAAGCGTCGGTCGACCTAAGCGGACGTCTAGTGAACGACGACCACCGCGACCGTGACGTTGTCCTCAGCGCCCGCGTCGAGCGCCGTCTCGGTCAGCGCGTCCGCGAGCGCGTCCGGACGGTGCGCGCCGATCACCGCGCCGATCGCCTCGTCGTCGAGCACGTCGGTCAGGCCGTCGGAGCACAGGACGAACACGTCGCCCGCCTGGACGGTGCGCGTGCTGGTGTCGGGCTCGACCGGGCCGTTGAAGCCGACGGACTGGTACAGGATGTTGCGGTGCGGGAGGCGACGCGCCTGCTCGGGCGTCAGGCGACCCTGGTCGATCTCGTTCTGCACGACGGTGTGGTCGCGCGTCAGGCGCTCGATGCGACCGGCGCGGTACAGGTAGGCGCGGCTGTCGCCGACGTGGGCGAGGTGGGCGCGGCCGGCGTCGATCACCAGCACGACCACCGTGGTGCCCATGCCGCGGCGAGACGGGTTGGCGTCGGCCGCCCGGCGGATCTGGTGCGAGGCCTGGTTCATCGCGTAGCGCAGGCGCTCGCGCATGACGTCGGCGGGGTCGATCGACTCGACGTCGCGCACCAGGCGCGTCTCGTCGGGGTCACCGGCGCCCATGAGGATGTCGTGCACGGCGCGCACGGCCATGTCCGACGCGACCTCACCCGCCGCGTGTCCGCCCATGCCATCGGCCACCACAAAGATGCCCGCTTCGGGATCCAGCAGGAGCGCGTCCTCGTTGTTGTCGCGGACAGGACCGCAGTCCGTGCGACCGAATGCATCCACCTGCTTCAAGCGCTGGTCTCCGACCCGATTCCGGCCTTATACTTGCGCGACGTAGCGCGCGCACGAACGGTGCGATCCCGTTCGTCTTGGAGACCCCCCGTTGACCTCCCACCCGGACCTGCCGGTCCAGCCTGACGACGACGCGCGCCACCTCGGCGGCGTGGGCGTGGGCGTGCAGATCGGCCCGTACGTGGTGGAGGGGACGCTCGGTCGCGGCGGCACGGCGCGCGTGCTGGTGGTGCGCGACACCCGCGACGGCCACCAAGCGGCCATGAAGCTGCTGCTGCCGATCGGCGAGGCCGAGGCGGCCCAGTCGCGCCTACGCCGTGAATTCCGCGCGCTCCAACGCCTGCAACATCCAAACCTAGCTCGGGTCGAGGAGTGGGGGCTGTGGTCCGGTCGCCCCTGGTTCACGATGGAGCTGGTCGAGGGCGTGTCGCTCCGCGAGGCCATGGTCGAGTGGGCCGAGCTGGAGCCGTCCGACCGCTTCCTCCACATCCGGGCGACGCTCATCCAGACCGCCCGCGCGCTGGCCTACGTGCACGAGCGCGGCCTCATCCACCGCGACGTGTCGCCGGGGAACCTGCTCATCCGCCCGGACGGCGTGGTGAAGCTGACCGACTTTGGTCTGGTGTCCGAGGTCGACAGCGGCCTGACCACCGACGGCGAGATCCTGGGCACCCTGGCCCACACCGCGCCCGAGCAGCTCTCCGGCCAGCCGATCGACGGCCGCGCCGACCTGTACGCGCTGGGCACCGTGCTCTACCAGGCGCTCACCGGCCGCAAGCCTTTCCTAGCCCACACCGTCCAGGGCTGGATTGAGAAGCACCTGCGCGAGCGCCCCCGCCCGCCGCACGAGCTGGAGCCGCTGGTCCCGGACCTGCTCGACCGCGTGTGCATGCGCCTGCTGGAGAAGGACCCGAACCTGCGCTTTGCGTCCGCCGCCCACCTGCTGTTCGTGCTGGGCGACAAGGAGCCGCTGGAGGCCCGCGACCGCTGGCCGCCGCGCTCCGTCGGGCGTCGCGACGTGAAGGCGTGGGCGCGCTCGGTGGTGGAGGACGTGGCGGCCGGTCGCAAGGGCGCCGCCTTGCTGATGCTGGGCGCCGCGGGCGCGGGCAAGACCCGCCTGCTCGACCACGTCGAGCGCGTCACCCGCCGCCGCGGCGTCACCGTGGCGCGGGGTCGCTGTCAGCTGCACGACCGCCCGTTCGGCGCGTTCACGACCATCTTCGAGACCCTGCGCGGCGACGACGCGCCCGACATCCTGATCCGCGTGTTCGGCCCGCCCGACGGCGCCCCGGCCGAGCGTTACCCGGTGGTCGCGGCCATGCGCACGCTCATCGAGCAGGCGGCCCCGTGCGTGATCTTGCTCGACCAGGTGGAGCGGGCCGACGCCGCGACGCGCGAGCTGCTCGACTACCTGGTGCGCAACACCCTGGAGCTGGCCGATCTGCCTGTGGCGTTCGTGCTCGCCGGGGAGACGTCGGAGGGCAACCCCGCGCCGCTGCCGTCGCTGGGCGCGGCCCAACGGCACATCCTCCCGCCGCTCACCCCGTCCGAGGTCGAGGAGCTGGTCCTCACCTTCCTGCCCGACGACGCCGCCAGCACCGCGCTCGCCAAGCGGCTGCACACCGAGACGCACGGGTCGCCCGCCTACCTGGCCGACATGCTCCGCGGCCTCGCCGACGAAGGCCTCATGGTCCGCGAGCGCGACCGCGAGCGCGACCGCTGGCGCCTGACGCTGGACGCCGCGGACATCGAGCACACCGCGCTGCCCCTGCCCGCGTCGCTGCGCGCCGTGCTCGCCGCGCGCCTGGAGCCGATCCACGAGGACGCCCGCGAGATCGGCCGCGTGCTGGCGATCGCCCGCTCCAGCCTGGACCTGGACACGGTGGTGGAGTCCGCGCCCTTCGCCGAGGCGCGCGTGATGGACGCGCTCGACGAGCTGGTCGACGCGGGCATCGTGGTGGAGCACCGCCTGGGGGACCTGGAGCGTTTCGAGCTGTCGCACGCGCGCTACCGGGACGTCCTTCTCGACGACCTGGAGCCCGAGGACCGTCGCCGTCGCCATCAGGTGCTGGGCGAGATCATCGAGCGCCGCACCCGCCACCAGCCGCACGAGGCGGTCGAGCGGCTCGCGTGGCACTTTGAGCAAGCCGGGCTGCCTCCCAAGGCCTACGCGTACCTGGCCCAGACCGGCTGGAAGCACATCCGCCGCGGCCTGCACGAGGAGGGCTTGGTCTACCTGGACCGCGCCCTGCTCGCCGAGCTCGCCGCCCGGCCCTTCCTGATGCTCGCCGAGGCCGACCAGAAGCTGGCCGAGACGCGCATCGCCCGCGCGCGCTGCCTGTACCACCTCGGTCGGTGGGACGAGGCGCTGTCGGAGTCGATGGCCGCGGCGCGGCTCGCCACCACCTTGCGCGACAACCGCTTGATCGCCAAGGCCGAGACCCGCGTCGGCGGCATCCTGCGCACGCAGTCCCGCCCACGTGAGGCGCGCGCCCACCTGGAGACCGCCCTGCGCGCCGCCGAGGAGGCGCGCGACGTGTCGCTGCTCCCCCGCGCGCTGTACCACCTGGGCGCCATCGCCTGGGGCGACGGCTCGCTGGAGGAGGCGGAGCGCTGCTGGAACCGCGCGCTCGAGGTGTCGCGCCAGGTGGGCGACGGCCGCGGCGAGGGCATGGCGTACAACGGCTTGGGCATCCTCGACATGTGCCGTGGTCGCTCGAACGAGGCGCGCGCGCTGCTGGAGCGGTCGGCCGAGATCTTCCGCACCGCCGGCGTGCTCGACTACCTCGCGGTCGCGCGCGTGAACCTCATCGAGCTGTCGCTGTGTACCGGCGCGCTGCGTCGCGCCTTGCAGCTCGCCGAGACCACGCTCGCCGAGGCGCGCGAGCTGGGCCACCCGCTGGGTCAGAGCCTGGGCCTGACGTGGCGCGCGCGCGTGCTGCTGGCGCTCGGCCGCACCGACGAGGCACGACGCCACGCCATGGAGGCGCTGCGCATCGCCGCGGAGATCGGCACAGTCGACGAGCAGGTCGCGTCGATGGAGACGCTGATCGAGGCCATGCTCGAGATGGACATGGCGGCCGCCACGCTCCCCCGCTTCGACGCGCTGGAGTCGCTGCTCGCCCACGGCGACAGCGAAAGTCTGGGCGCGCAGGTAGCCGCGCTGCACGCGATCGCGCTGGTCGACACCGGTGACCCCGCACGCGCGGCCCTCGTGCTCGACGCGGCCCGACAAGCGCCCACCTTCCCGCACGTCGCCGTGCGCTCCGAGCTCGCGCTGGCCCGGGCCGCCTCGCGCCTGGGTCGCACCGAGCAAGCCCGCGCGCTGCTCACCGACGCGCTCACCACCGCCGAGCGCATCGGCTACCGCTGGTTCGCCCTGCAAGCGCATCACGAGCTCGCTCTGACCGCGCAGGACGACACCACGCGCGCCTTCCACGCCGGCCGAGCGCGCACGCTCGCCAAGGGCATCGCCGGATCGCTCGCGCGGGAGGACAGCGAGGCGTTCCTGACCAGGAAGTGGGGCGGGGCGCTGGCGCCCCCATGAACGGCCCCGACGACATGCTGTTCGCCGACGGGCCGCGCCCCGGCGCGCGCGTCGGCCCCTACACGCTGCGCCGTCGCCTCGGCGTGGGCGGCCACGCGAGCGTGTGGCAGGCCGTGTCGGACGACGGCGCCGTCGTCGCGCTCAAGATCTTGGACGCGGCCTACGTCGGCGAGGACACCGTGCGTCGCTTCGAGCGCGAGCGCGCCGCGCTGGAAGCGCTCGATCACGAGAACATCGTGCGCGTGCTCGGCGGCGGCACCAGCGGCGCGGTCGCGTGGCTCGCGCTGGAATTCGTCGAGGGCGACGACCTGGACGCGGTGATCCGACGCTGGACGGCCAACCCGGATCCGTCCCGCTTTGTGGAGGTCGAGCGCATCTTCCGCGCGGCGTGCGCGGCGCTGCAGCACCTGCACGAGCGCGGGTTCGTGCACCGCGACGTGAAGCCCGCGAACATCCTCATCGCGCGCGACGGCTCGGTGAAGCTGTCGGACTTTGGCGTGGTCGTCACCGGCGAGGTCAGCCGGATCACGATGACCGGCCGGCTGGTCGGCACCATCGCGTTCATGGCGCCCGAGCAGATCTCCGAGGAGTCGGTGGACGCACGCGCGGACCTCTACGGCCTGGGCGCCGTGCTCTACACCATGCTCACGCTGCAGCGCCCGATCGAGGCCGACAGCGTGGCGGGCTACCTGGCGCGCCACCTCACTGCCGTGCCGACGCCGCCGCACGAGGTGGACGCCGACGTGCCGACCCACCTGGAGCGCGTGTGCGTGCGCTTGCTGGAGAAAGACCCGGCCCGCCGCTACTCGTCCGCCGCCGCCGCGGCCGCCGCGCTCGACCACGAGGACCGCGCCCAGGCGCCCGTGCACGGCCGCGAGGAGGTGATCGCCCAGTGGCGCGCCCGCCTGACCGCGTGGCGTGCCGGCGACGGCGGGATGTTCCTGCTCGAAGGCCCCGCCGGATCAGGCCGCTCCACGCTGCTTCGGCACCTGGAGCTGCTCGCGCGTGAGTCAGGCCTGACCATCGCCGACCCCGCCCACGACGAGCGCGTCAGCGACCTGCACGTGGTCGACGACCTGGAGCGTGTGAGCGGCGCCACCAAGCGGCGCGTGATGGACGCGCTCCGCCACGGCAAGCTGGTGCTGGCGTCGTCCGCGCCCGCCCGCGAGCCCGACTTTGGCACCGTGGACATCGACCGGGTGGAGCTGGGACCGCTCAGCCGTCGCGCCTCCATCCGACTGCTCCGCGAGTCCGGCGTGCCCACCGCGGTCGCCACGGCGCTCGCCGCCCGGCTGGTCGACGACGCCGCGCAGCCTGGCGCGCTCCACGACCAGCTCACGGCGCTGGTGCGTGGCGGCTGGCTGATCGCCGAAGGGGGGGCGCTCAAGACCACACGGCCCCTCACCGACTTCCGCGACGCCGACCTGCCCGTGTCCGACGCGCTGCGGGCGTCGCTCGTGGGCCGCCTCGCGACGCTGGACGAGGACGCGCGAGAGCTGCTGGAGCTGCTCGCCCTGCGCGGTCGGTCCACGAGCGCCACGCTGCTGGCGCGGGCCGCGTCGTCCCCGCCGCGCGTGCCGATCGCCGTCGATCGCTTGATCGCCGCGGGCTGGATCCAGGCGGAGCCGGGCGACGAGGACTTGGCGCTGCGGCTGGCCAACGCATCCTCGGGCGCGCTGGTCCGCGACAGCATGCCGATCGAGCGCGCACGCGAACGTCACCTCGCGCTGGCGAACGCGTTGGGTCGACGACGCCGACGCGCCTCCACGGAGACCGCGGAGCACCTGGCCGCGGGCGGTCGGTCCGAAGACGCCGCGCCGCTCTTCCTGGCCGCGGCGCGCGCGCACATGGAGGAGTCGCAGCCGGAAGAGGCGCTGCGCGCCGCCGACCTGGGCGTGCGCTGCCTGGTGTGGGCGACGGAGATCTTGCCCGGCGCTGAGATCGAGCGCCTGCGCCGCGGCCTGCAGTCCATCCGCGGGAACGCGCTGCTGCTGCTCGGCCGCTGGCCCGAGGCCGTCCCCGCCCTGGAGCACGCGCTGGAGATCGCCCGCTTGCAGGGTGACCCGGCGACCATCGCCCGCAGCGCGTCGGCCTTTGGTCGCGCGCTCTACCGCCTCGGCCGCTTCGAGCGCGCCGCGCCCGTGCTGGAGGAGGCGCTGCTGCACGCCACCGACGAGGGGGTCGCCGCCACGGCACGCCGCGCGCTGGCCGACATCCACCTGCAGGAAGGCCACCTGGACGTGGCGATGTCCTTGCTTCGCGAGGCGCTGGAGACGGCGACGAACCGGGGCTCCCGCGACGGCGAGGCGCGCGCGCGGCGTGGCATCGCGCACGTGCTGGGGCTGGAGGGTCGCTACAGCGAGGCCGCGGGTCAGCTGGAGCAGGCCGACGAGCTGCTGGTGCCCGACGGCGACCCGAACGTGCGCATCGGCGTGCTGATCCGCACTATCGAGCTCGACTTGGCAGGCGGGCGCTACGCGTTCGCGCTGCAGCGCTCCGACCAGCTGGTCGACCTGCTGCACGCCCAGCACCGCACCGATCGCCTGCCTGAGGCGCTCGCGAGCACCGCGGTGGTCAACCGCATCCTGGGGCGCACCGCGGAGGCCGTCACGCTTGCCCGACGGGTCCTGCTCCTCGCCCGAGGCCAGCCCGGACGCTCGTGGTCCGGCGTGGTGCGCGCGGTGCGCGTGATCGACGCCGCCGACGCCGCGCGCGCCGAGGACGTCGCGCTCCTCCGCACCTTGATGAACGATCGGTCCGAGGTCTACGGCCCCGCAGGGCTCGCGCATGCGCTCGCGGCCCGGGTGCTCGCGCGGACCGACGCCGACGCCGCGCGCGTGGAGATCGCCGCCGCCAAGGCCGTGCCGCCGGCGCGCTGGAGCCTGTCGCAGATCCAGCGCCTGGCAGACTTGGCGGTCGCCTACGTGCGCCTGAACGACCTGACCGCCGCGCGCGACGCCGTCGCCGAGATCGACGCCTTGATGCCCAGCGGCCGCTGTGACGGGATCTTGCTCGACGTCGCCCTGCTGCGCGCGTCGATCGACGGCGCCCCGTCTGGCGACGCGCTGGCCGGCGCCACGCGCATCCGCGACAGCCTCCCGCCGCGCCTGCGCGAAGGGTTCGTCCGCAGGCCCGAGATCGACCAGCTCCGCCTTCCGGACGATCCCGGGGCGATCCGTTAAGTGGGGGCCTCCCTGGTCTCGAGGAGCGGCTGATGTCTGGCTCGCCGTCCGATCCCGACGACACCACCCAGCCGCTGGACGCCGACGTCATCCAGTCGGACCCGGGCGAGACCGAGCCGTTGGTGTTCGGCGGGCGCGAGCTGCGCCCCGGGGAGCGCATCGGCGCCTACGTGTTCGAGCGGGAGCTGGGCAGCGGCGGCATGGCGCGCGTGCTGCTGGCCAAGACGCCTGAGGGCCGCCGCATCGCGCTGAAGGTGCTGCGCGCCAACCGACTGGAGACCGGCCTCGGCCGCTTCCGCCGCGAGTTCCACGCCCTGTCGCGCATCGACCACCCCAACGTGGTCCACGTCGAGGCCTACGGCGACCTGCACGGCCACCCGTACATCGCCATGGAGTTCGTCGACGGGCCCGACCTGCACCGCGTGGTGCGCGACTTCAAGAACATCGACGACGTCCGCCGCTACGCGCGCGTCCGCGAGATCTTGATCGACATCTGCCGCGCGCTGGCCGCCGTGCACCGCCGCGGGCTGGTCCACCGCGACCTCAAGCCCAGCAACGTGCTGCTCACCCGCCGCGGCACGGCCAAGCTGACCGACTTTGGCATCGTGAAGGACCTGGAGTCCGGCGCATCCACCGAGCTGTCGACCACGCTGGTGGGCACCTGGGCCTACACGTCGCCCGAGCACATCTGCGGCCTGCCGATCGACCACCGCTCGGACCTGTACAGCCTGGGCGTGATCTTGTTCGCCATGCTGACCGGAAAGCGGCCCTTCGCGGCTGAGGGCATGTCTGGCTACCTGGTCGCCCACCGCGACAAGATCCCGCCGCGCGCGTCGCGCGTTCGCCCCAGCGTGCCGCACGAGCTCGACGAGATCTGTGCCCGCCTGCTGGAGAAGGCCCCGCGCGACCGCTTCCAGTCCGCCAACGAGATCTTGTTCCGCCTGGAGGCGGACGACCCGCACGACAACACCGCCGACCACGGCGGGTGGGAGCCGCCGCTCACCGGCCACCGCGACGCGCTCGCGCTGGTCGAGGAGTCGGTCGCGGGCCTGACCGCGGGCCGCGGCGGCGTGGTGCGCGTGTTCGGCGACGACGGCAGCGGCAAGTCGCGCGTGATGGCCGCGGCGATCACGCGCGCGCGCGCGCTGGGCCTGCCCGTGCACCGCTACGCGTTCCCCGAGGAGGGCCCCGCCTACGGCATCGCGCTCGCGTTCGCCAAGGACCTGACGCGCGACCTGCCCGAGGCCGACGCGCTGGAGATCAACCGCCTGGCCACCGCCTGGAGCGAGGGCGGCGCGCTGCGCGGTGACACCCGCTACGCGCTGTACGACCTGCTCAAGCGCGCGCTGTCCAAGCTGCTGGAAGACCACCCGCGCGTGCTGCTGCTCGACGACGCGCACGCCGCGTCACCGCACGAGGCGGACCTGTTCCGCTACCTGGTGCGTCACCTGATCGGCGCGGCGCAGCTGCCGCTCCTGCTCATTCTGGCCGGGCGCAAGGTGGGCGAGGCGTCGAACGTCGCGTGGACGATCGCCGAGACCACGCGCGACGTCACGCTCAACCCGCTCAGCCAGGCCGACGTGGTGTCGATCGTCGAGTCGCTGCTCGGCCCGTCGCGCGCCACGATCAAGGTGGCCGAGCGACTGCACGCGGAGTCGAACGGCAATCCGTACTTCGTGTCGGAGTTCCTTCGCTCGCTGATGGGCCAGGGCCTGCTGAGCCGCCGCGACAACGGCTGGGTCCTGATGGTCGACCCGAACGACCTGGCCGAGGGCCGGCTGGAGATCCCGCCAGGGATCCGCCAGATGCTGCGCTCGCGCCTGGACCGCGTCACGCCGCAGGGCCGCACCGTGCTCGACGCGCTGGCCGTCGCCGGCCGCCCGACCACGTTCGACGCGCTGCTGTTCGCGGTCGAGTTGGAGGAGGAGAGCCTGCTCCAGCGGCTGGACGCGCTGATCGACACGGGCCTGGTGCGTGAGAGCCGCCGCACCGACGACGTGACCTACGAGATCGTACACGCCAAGCTGGGCGACCTGCTGCGCCTGGACCTGGCGCCGCAGCGCACGGTGATGCTGCACCGCCGCCTGGCGGAGGCCCTGGAGGAGTCGGGCGCGCAGGACCCGGCCACGCTGGAGCTGATCGGCGAGCACTTCCGCCACGCGGACCAGCCGGCCCGCGCCTACGATCACCTGGTGGTCGCGGCGCGCAGGCTCGTGGAGCGCTCGATGCCGGAGGAGGCGTCCAAGCTGGCCCGGCACGCCACCAGCATGGAGGCCCAGGCCCGCGGCATGCTCGACGCCAAGCGCTTCACCGCGCTCAAGCTCGACCTGCTGCGCGTGACCGGCGCCACGCAGGAGAACCGCGGCGAGTGGACGGGTGCTGCCGCCACGTGGAAGGAGATGCTGCAGCTCGCCGACGACGCGTCGGACGATCGCGCGGGCTGCGACGCGCGCATCGAGCTGGCCGTCACGCTGCGCCGCCTGGGCGAGACCGACCGCGCGCTCACGTTCGCGCAGGAGGCGCTGGTGCTCGCGCGGCACCTGCACTACCGCAAGGGCGTGGCCGAGGCGCTGCTCGCGCTCGCCGCGCTGGCTTGGGACGACGGCGACATCGAGCAGTGTGAGTCGCTCGCCGACGAGGGCCTGCTCACGACGCAGGGCCCCGCGCTGGCCAACGAACGCGCGCAGCTGCTGATGGTGCGCTCCTCCGCCCAGGGCATGCGCGGCCAGCTCACCACCGCCGTGCACGGCCTGGGCGAAGCCGAGCAGATCTTCACCGACCTGCGCATGAAGACCCTCCACGTGCTCGCGCTCGCCAACCTTTCCGAGCTGCACGCGTGGCACGGCGAGGCCGAAGAGGCCTACCGCCGCGCGAACGACGCCGTCCGCACCGCGACCGACCTGGGCTACGCGCTCGGCCGCGTGGCAGGCCTGCGCGCGCGGGGTGCTGCGGGTTTGGATCTGGGTCGCTACCTGCCCGCACAGGACGACCTGCTGGAGGGCCTGCGGATCGCGCAGAGCCTGGGCCTACAGGGCGAGGTGCTGTCGTGCAGCGTCGCCCTCACCCGCCTGTGCCTGGACCGCTCCGACCTGGCGGGCGCCGCCCAGCATGGCGCGCGCGGCCTGGAGGCGGCCACCGTTCGCGACCCGGAGCACTACCTGCCGCTGCTGCGCGCCCTGCTCGCCCGCGCGTTCGCCCGCTCGCGCACCGACATGGCCGTGTCGCTGCTGCACGCGGTGGAGGACTCGCTCGGGTCGCTCCACACGCCGCGTCGCCTGCAGGTGCTGCTCGCGCTGGCGTGGGGCTGGCTCGCCGTCGGCGACAAGGCCCGCGCCACCGACCACGCCCAAGAGCTGCTACGCACCCCCGCCGCGCGCGCGTTCCGCATGCTGTCGCTGGAGGCGCGCGCGCTGCTCGCGTCGACCACGGCCGGTGAGGAGGCGCGACGCCACAAGCGCATCGGCGCCGAGCTCGCCAAGGAGTTCGTGGAGAGCCTGCCGATCACCACGAGCGACGAGGTGAGGAAGCGGGCGATCTTCCGGTACTTGGAGTGAGCGAGGGTTCCTCATCAAGCGCGGTGTGGCCTGATGAAGCGGTCACACCAACGAGGCCATGAGCTCGGACGGTAGCCCTGTGAGCGCGCCTGGCATCAGCCGCCGCGCCATGCGCGCCTGAGCGCCGTCGAGCGTGCAGAACGCATCCACCTGTGCGCGGGACGCGGTGCCCACGATCGCGGTGTCCCACTTCGTCCCTTGCCGTGTCGAATTCCTAGCCGCGGACGGCACGACCCCAAGCCGCCCAACTTCCATCGCCGCGCCGATCCCCATCGGGGTGATCTTGAAGCTGCGGCGCAGCGCATGGGCGATCTTCACCTGCTCCTCGACATCGTAGTACACAAGGATCTCGGCGACAGCTGGCGCCGGTGCGAGACGCTCGATCGCGATTCCGACCAGCGCGACCAGCGCACGTCGCTCCACCGCATCGCCCGGCGCCGCTTCGTCAAGCAGCATCGCGAGCGCAGTCGCGTCGAACGCCACCCGCTTCACGGCTTGCGGTCCTGAAGGATCGCCTTGTAGACCGGAACGTCGCGCTTGGTCTTCGCGAGCTCCTTCTTCAGGTCCTCAAAGCCCGTGGCGGCGTTGGTCTGGCTGCGGCCGGTCGGCGGCAACGCACTCTTCTTCGGCGCGGTCATCGGAATTGCCTCCTTTGAGCGCAATACCACGCAAAACGGGCCCCCGTTTGGCAGGCCCCCGCGATTTCCGCTTGGCCCGCCCAGGGCGGGCAAGCCCGGGTGCTGCGGGCATCGCGGACGCGAACCTCGACCAAGGCCCCTGCACTTCCTCCCTGCCTTCACCCCGCGCGTGCGAGGAGGCTGGCGAGGTTTGCCATGCGAAGCACGCACGCTACAATGCGCGAAATGAACCAGCCGCCCGCCACCTATGACGACCTGCTCGCGGCCCCCGAGGGCGTCCGCGCGGAGCTGATCGACGGCGAGCTGCACCTTCAGGCCGCGCCGTCGACGCTTCACCAGCGCATCGCGCTCAAGCTCGCGGTCGACCTCGGTCATCGCTTCGACGGGCCAAGCTCGGACGCACCCACGCGACCCGGCGGCTGGGTGCTGATCGCGGGGCCGGAGCTGTGGCTGGGCTCGCCGCAGCCGCAGAGCCTCGTGCTCTGCCCGGACCTCGCGGGCTGGCGCGAGGCGCGCTTCCCGGTCGACCAAGCCGACCATGGGATCCAGGTGGTGCCGGACTGGGTGTGCGAGATCCTGTCCCCTTCCACCCAGCGCTTCGACCGCCTGCGCAAAGCGGACGCCTACGCGCGCGCGGGAGTGTCGTGGATGTGGCTCATCGACCCCGACGCGGGCATGGTCGAGGTCTACGCGCAGCACGACGGCCTGTGGACCCGGGTCCGCGCCGCGGAGATCGGCGAGCGCGCCACGTTGCCGCCGTTTGGGGTCGAGTTCGACGTGGGCGCGTGGTGGCCGCAGCAGCCAACGTAGCCGTGAGCGACTTCGCCCCCGCGCCTACCGACGCCGACGCCGCGCCACCCACGCCACCAAACCCAGCGCCCCCCACGCCGCGCCCGCGTCCGGGCCGACCGCACAGGAGATCTTCGTCGGGTAGGCCGCGCCCACGTCGGGCGTGATCGGCGCGTCGCGCTGGGGCAGCAACAGGGTGCCGCGAGGGGTCTCGTCGATGTCGTAGTCGGGCAGCGTGGTACCGCCGCCGGTGGACGGCTGGTCGGCCGTGGACAGGTCGACGTAGGTGGAGATCCAGTTCGCGTACAGGTCCGTGCGCGTGGAGCCCGCGCCGCCGTTCTTGCAGGTCGGCGTGACGATCACGTTCACGGCGACGAGCACGTAGTTTCCGGTGCCGTCCTTCGCGAGCGTGGCGCCGCCGGAGTCGCCCTGGCACAGGTTGGACGACGAGTCGGTGGCCGTCTCGTAGTACATGCCGGTGCGGCGGTCGTAGGTGGTCGAGCCGTTGAAGCCGAAGATCAGGTCGCCTTCGTAGCGGATGAGCGGGGACGTCTCGGACCGCTTGATGCCGCTGTCGTCGAGGCTGTCGTTGGTGATGCCGTAGCCCACCAGCGTCAGGTCCAGGCCAATCCACGACGCGTCCACCTTGGTGGTGTTCACCGGCATGGTGGGCTCGTTGTTGATCGGCGTGAGCAGCTGGATCAGCGCGATGTCGTAGCCGGCGCCGGCGCCCGCGGACCCGTTGTACTTGGGGTGCGGGTGCCAGTCGACCCACTCAGCGTGCTTGTCGAAGGGCTCACCGGCGCCCACGCCGACGAACAGGTGCGCGCCTGAGTCCAGGTAGGGCTGCACGTCCGCGACGCAGTGCGCGGCCGTGATCACCCAGTCCGGGTGGATCAACGTGCCCGAGCAGAAGGTGCCGCCCGCGACCGAGTTGCCGTTGGCGTAGCCAATGTAGAGCGACACCACCTCGCGCAGCTTGCTGGAGCCCACCTTGGTGCCACCCCACACGCCCTGGGGATCGACGTCATCCGGCAGCGTCGGGAGCGCGGGCAGCGTGTCGGCGCCGGCGTCGAGCGCGCCGAGCGCGCCCAGATCGTCGGCGTGCGATGTCGAGAGCCAAAGCAGGGCGATCAGGGTGTGGGTCACGAGATCCTCATCCAGTCCACGTCAGGCCAGGACCACGGCGAGCAGGAAGGCCAGCGAAATGTAGCCGTTCAAATCAAAGAACGCTTTGTCGATCCGCGACAGGTCGTTCGGGCGCACGATCCAGTGCTCGTAGGCCAGCACCGCGGTGATGGCCGCCACGCCCACCCCGTAGGGCCAGGTCAGCGCCACCACCGACGGCAGCGCCACCAAGCAGCCGACCGTCACCACGTGCAGCAGCGCCGACACGATGAGCGCGCCGCGGTTGCCGAGCACCGCCGGGATGCTGCGCAGGCCGACCGAGCGGTCGAACTCCGCGTCCTGGCAGGAGTAGAGGATGTCGAAGCCCGCCACCCAGGTGGCGACCGCGACGGACAACAGCAGGCTGGTGACGCTGGCCGTGCCGGTCAGCGCGATCCACACCGCCGTCGGCGCGATGCCGAGCGCGACGCCCAACACGACATGGCACAGCGCCGTGAAGCGCTTGGTCAGCGAGTAGCCCCACACCACGGCGATCGCGACCGGCGACAGCAGCAGCGTGGCGTGCCCCAGCAGCGCCGAGAACGCGACGAACAGCGCCGCGCTGCCGAGCGTGAAGGCCCAGGCCGCGCCCACGCCGATCTCGCCGGAGGGGATCTCGCGGTTGGCGGTGCGCGGGTTGGCCGCGTCGTAGCGGCGGTCGACCAGGCGGTTGAAGCCCATGGCGCTGGAGCGGGCCGTCACCATGCACAGCACGATCAGCCCGACCTGAGCGGGCGTCACCGTCACCTGGCGCGACGCCAGCACCGCCGCCGCAAGCGCGAACGGCAGCGCGAAGATGGAGTGCGACAGCTTGATCATCTTGCTGTAGACGACGAGGGCGCTGCTCACGGCCGCCTCCGGGGACCGCCGAGACTACCCCGCCCGTGCACCTTGGGCCCCCTGCATGCGGTCGCCGTGTTGATTACGGACCGGCATCCGCCGGGAGCCCACCATGCAACGCCACGTCCCCCTCCTGCTCTTGCTGTCCTCCTGCACCCAGGAGGCCCCGTACCAGGAGCTGTTCGACCAGGGGATCGACCGCTACATGGGCGTCTTTCAGCCGACCGCCACCCGCCAGGCCGACGACGTCGTGCAGAACGACTTCGACCCGGCCCAGGAGGACGGCCCGTCGGCGCCCATGTGCTACGACGGCTCGCCGTTCCGGGTGATGACCCAAGACCGCGGCAGCGACAACGTCGTGATCTTCCTGCAGGGCGGCGGTCTGTGCACCAGCGAGCTGTGCCTGGCCATCCCCACGGCGCCCCCGGGGATCCCGCCGCTGGACATCACGGACCCGGACCTTCAGGCCAACCCGGTCCGCGACTGGAACGTGGTCTACGTGCCCTACTGCGACGGCTCGCTGTTCGCGGGCGACGCGGACATCGACGACGACGGCGACGGCGCGCCCGACCGCCAGCAGCACGGCCTGGCCAACCTGTCGGCGGCGCTGGACGTGGCGATCAACGCGTTCCCGCGCGCCACGCGCCTGCTGTTCTCGGGCAGCAGCGGCGGCGGCTACGGCATCATCGTGGGCACGCCGCTGGTGCGCCGCGCGTGGCCCGACGCCGAGCTGTCCGTGATGAACGACTCCGGCGTGGGCGTCGTGAAGGACGGCGACCCGGGCTTCCTCACCCGCCTGATCGACGAGCTGAACGCGGGCAGCGTGCTGCCGACGTCGTGCACGGACTGCCTGGCGGACGGTCACCTGATGCCGGTCGTCGGCTGGCAGCTCGACCAGGACCCCACCCTGCGGGTCGGCATGTACAGCAGCTACGAGGACTTCGTGATCACGCAGATGTTCCTCGCCATCCCGCAGGCCGACTTCCGCGCGCCGCTCGTGCGCGAGACGGACAAGCTCCTCAAGGCCTTCCCCGACCGCTACGGCCGCTTCCTGAACAACGGCGCGCAGCACGGGTCGCTGATCGGCGACATCTCGGGCGTGCTGGGCGACGTGCCTCCCGAGTTCGAGATGTTCTCGTCGTTCATCACCATCGGCGGCCTGGAGGACACCAAGGCCGGCGACGTGACCATGGGCGCCTGGCTCGGCAGCTTCCTCGACGACAAGGACTGGCAGTCGGTCACCGAGTAAGCCCGGACGGAGGCCGACCTTGGATTATTGCACTGGTGCAGTAGTGACTTGCAAAGCCTATGCTTTCCGCTCAAAATGGGGATGATTACAGAGGCGACGCGGTTGATTCCTGCCCGCCCCGGAGCCCAATGCGTCCCCTGTTTGCCATGCTCGCGCTCGCTCTCTCGATGCCCGCCTTCGCCACCACCTACGAGGTGGACGGCGCGCACAGCCAGATCGGCTTCAGCGTCACCCACATGATGGTCTCCACCGTCCGCGGCACGTTCGGCACCGTGTCGGGCACCATCGAGTGGGACCCGAAGAATGTCGCGGCCACCAAGGTCAGCGGCAAGGTCGACATCACCAGCGTCGACACCAACAACGCCGACCGCGACACGCACCTCAAGGCGCCGGACTTCTTCGACGTCGCGCAGTTTCCGGAGATGACGCTCGTCTCCAAGTCCGTGAAGAACATCAAGGCCACCGGCTTTGACCTGGTCACCGACCTCACCCTGCACGGCATCACCAAGGAGGTCGTGTTCCACGTGAACACGCTGTCCGGCGAGTTCAAGGACCCGTGGGGCAACATCAAGGCCGGCACCACCGCCACCGCCAAGATCAACCGCCAGGACTTCGGCGTCAGCTGGAACAAGGGCCTGGACCAGGGCGGCTACGTGGTCGGCGACGAGGTCTCGATCCAGCTCGACCTCGAGCTGCTCAAGAAGTAACGACCGACCCGTCGTGCGCGGCGCCTCGGCGCGTCGCGGACGGCGCGATCACGGCGCGACGATCCACCGTCGCGCCGGTGCCGCGCGCCCCAGGTCCTCCACGCGGCCCGCGTCGAGCTGCAGCAGACCGGGGCGCGCGCCCACCACCACCTTACCCACGCCCGTCGCGCGCAGCGCGGCCGCGCCCTCGTGCGTGACCATCGCCAGCCAACGCGACACCGGCACGTCCGGGAACGCCGCGGCGAGCACGGGGATCTCGCCCAGCACGTCCAGGTCCGGCGAAGACGCCAGGCTGTCGGTGCCCAACGCGCAGCGCACGCCCGCGGTCAGGTACGACGGCACGTCCGGCAGCCGCCCGCCCACGTGCAGGTTGCTGCGCGGGCAGAAGCAGACCGGCGCGTCGGCGAAGGCGATCGACAGGACGGCGCGGTGGTCCAGGAGGACGCCGTGCACCAGCAGCAGGTCCGGACCCAGCACACCCAGGCGCGACAGCACGTCGATCGGCCCCACGCCGGGCACCGGCCAGCCGCGCCACTCGCGGCCCAGCCGATCGAGCAGCTCCGCGTGCGGGCCGTCGCCCGACATCAGGAAGCGCGCCTCGTCCTCCGCCTCGCCGACGTGGATCGTCGACGGCACGCCCTTGGGCCCCGCGCGCACGCACGCGACCACCAGCTCCGGCGCGGTGGAGAAGAGCGCGTGCGGCGCGGCGCGCACGACCACACCCGGCGCGCCCGCGGGCTCGTTCACCAGCGAGGCGATCGTCGCAGGCACGGTGCGCGCGTCAAAGCCCAGGCGCTCGTGCTGCACGACGCCGCGCAGGCGCGCGGACGCCAGGTCCGCCGCGGTGTCGCCCGCGTTCGACACGTCGACCACGTAGGCCGTGCCGTGATCGTGCAGCGACGCCGACGCCGCCGCGCGCGCCTCCGCCTGCCCCACCACCGCGCCCACCGCCCACAGCGCGTCCAGCCACGGCACAAAGCCGGGCGAGGTACCCTTTACCTTGCCCGCCAGGTGCGACAGCTCGGTGTGGGTGTGCGCGTTGATCAGGCCCGGGACCACCAGGCCGTCCACCCGATCGCCGTCGCCTGCGCGCCACGGGCGGACCTCAGCGATCACGCCGTCGTGCAGCAGGACCGTCGCGTCTGTCAGCAGGCCCGAGGGCGTCCAGAGCGCCCGCGCCGCGACGATCGTCGGCGCGTCCACGCGATCAGTCCGCGCGCGCGCGCGACTCGACCGGGCGCACTCGCTTGAGCGAGGTCAGCGCGCCGCCCACCGAGTCGAACGACGCGCCGCGACGCACGACGCTGAAGCCCGCCACGCGCATGGCGCGCTCGGCCAGGTCGACGTCGACCGGGAAGTCGTGCACGTCGTCGTCGGCGGACCAGACGCCGGTCGCGAGCACGCCCAGGTCATCGGCCCCGCCGGCGAGTGCGGCCTGCGAGGCGTCGACGCCCTGCGTGCGCGGCGACCCGCTGATGTGCGGCACGGCGCCCAGCAGCAGCCGCGCGAGCGCGACCGTGCGGAAGAACCAGGACGGCGTGGGGCGGCCCGGCTCGATCAGCGAACCCGACGGCAGCGCCAGGTGCACCGACGCGGTGGTGATGGCGCCGGTGGTCTCAGCGGCGCCGCGCAGCACGAGCAGGCGCGACACGATCTGCGCCTCGTCGCCGTCGGCGTCGATCCACAGCTCGGCGTCGACCGGCAGGCCGGCGGCGCGCGCGGCGGCCAGCGCGGCGAGCGGCGGCGCCTGCGTCACGCGCCACGACAGGCCCGCGAGGCCCGCGTCGCGCAGCGCGGGGAAGGTGGCGACGTCGACCTGATCCACGTCCACACCCAGCGCGTCCAGGCCCGCCGCCTTCACGACCTCCAGCCGCGCGAGGCGCGTGTCCGCGTCGAGCAGGCCCAGGTCAGACAGCACGACGGTGCTGGCCTTGTCGCCGAGCGCGGACGTCACGGCGGCGCCAAACGGCGCGCCGCCCGCGGCGACCAGCGCGGCGGGGAACGCGCGCGCGAGCAGGTAGCTGACCTCGCGCTCCGGGTGGAGCTCCAGGCGGCGCAGGTTGGCGGCGGCGAGCAGCTCAGCGCCCGGCGCGTCGCGCAGCAGCGTGAGCGCGTCGACCGCGTCCAGGCGCGCGCCGTCGAGCGCGGCGGCCAGCTTGGCGTCCACGTCGACCGCGCGCGGGCGGCTCGGCTCGGACGGCTCGTAGAAGCGCACGTCCGACGTGCCGATCAAGCCCGCGCGGAACGCGAGCGCGGCGTAGCGACGAAGGCCCATCAGCGCGGACTCGTCGAACGTGTAGCGCAGGTTGTGCAGCAGGTAGTCGCGATCGGCGCCGGTGTAGCGCGTGGCGATGTCGGCCACGCCCGCGGCACCCGCGGCCCGCAGGTCGTCGCGCACGGACTGCGGCAGGTCGGCGCGGCCCGCCCACACGGCAAACACAAACGGGCGGCCGGTCCACTGCTTCCACAGCTCGGCCAGGTCCCACTTGCGCAGCGGCGCGGGCAGCGCGCGCGCGGGGTCGCCGATCACCACCGAGGCGACGGTGCCGCCAACGCGCTTGGGACCGTCGCCGGGCTCGCCGTCGGTGATGACGAGGTCGGCGCGGACGCGCTTGCTCAGCGGGCCCTGCGTGAGGAGCAAGCGCGCGAGCGTGACCGACGTGCGGGAGGAGCCGTCGAGCACGACCTCGGTCCATGCCTCAGGATCGGTCTCGGCGGCGATCACGACCGAGGCCACGGGGCCGTCGGCGCCGATGCACCAGCCCGGGAGGATGCGCCAGTCGCCGTCCGTGAGGGCGGCGGCCGCAGGCACGAGCGCGATGTCGACCGCACCCGTGCGCAGCGCCGTGGCGATGCCGCGCGGGTGGGCGGCGACGACCTCGTACTTGTCGCGGTCGAGCAGGTTGGTGAGGGGTGCCGCGTTCAGGTAGCCGACGGTGCCGATGCGAAAGCGGGTCATCTCAGGCCTCCGCGACCACGTGGTACAGCGTGTCCCGCTCCACCGGCACCCGCCCCGCGCCGTGGATGAGGGCGATCAGGTCGGCGCGCGACAAGGCCTGCGGCGTCTTGGCGCCGGCCATGTGGTAGATGCGCTCCTCGCGCACGGTGCCGTCGACGTCGTCGGCACCCCACGAGAGCGCCGCCTGCGCCACCTGCACGCCGAGCATGGGCCAGTAGGCCTTGAGGTGGCTGATGTTGTCGAGCATGAGCCGCGCGACCGCGTAGGTGCGCAGGACCTCGACCGCGGTGGCCTCGTACAGGCCCGCGAGCCGGTTGTGCTCGTTGTGGAACTTGAGCGGGATGAAGGTCTGGAAGCCGCCCGTCTCGTCCTGCAGCGCGCGCAGGCGGAGCATGTGGTCCAGGCGATCGTCGGTGGTCTCGATCATGCCGAACAGCATGGTGCAGTTGCTGCGCAGGCCCAGGCGGTGCGCCACGCGGTGCACCTCCAGCCAGCCGTCGGCGTCGACCTTGTCGTCGCAGATCTTGTGGCGCACGCGCGGCTCGAAGATCTCGGCGCCGCCGCCCGGCAGGCTGTCGAGGCCCGCCGCCATGAACTCGCGCAGGATCTGCTCGTAGGTCATGTTGTACTTGTTGGCGTAGTAGTGGACCTCGACCGCGGTGAAGCCCTTGAGGTGCACGTCCGGACGCTCGGCCTTGAGCGCCCGCAGCAGGTCCGTGTAGTAGGCGAACGGCAGGTCCGGGTTCAGCCCGTTGACGATGTGGACCTCGGTCACCAGCGTGTCCGACAGCGCGCGCAGGCGCGACACGGCCTGATCGAGCGTCATGGTGTAGGACTCGGGGTCGCCGGTCTTGAGGCGCGAGAAGCTGCAGAACATACACGTCGCTTCGCACACGTTGGTGGCGTTGATGTGCTGGTTCCGGTTGAAGTAGGTCAGGTCGCCGTGCTTGCGCTCGCGCACCAGGTTGGCGAGCGCGCCCACCACCGCGACGTCGGGCGTGGCGAACAGGCGCTGGCCGTCTTCGAACGTGAGGCGCTCGCCGGCCTCCACCTTGTCGGCGATGTCGGAGAGGCCTGCGGCGGCGGCCGCGCGGCGCGTCACGAGCGGCAGCGACGCGGGCTTGCGGAGGGTGTTCACGAGCGACCTCCCAGGAGCTGGCCCGACCAGCGCGCCATCAGCGCGTTGTCGAAGCCGAGGTGATCGAGGATGCGGGCCACCACGGTGTCGACCAGGGCGTCGACCGTCTGCGGGTGGCTGTAGAAGCTGGGGCTGGCGGGCATGATGGTGGCGCCCGCCTCGGTCACCGCCACCATGTTGCGGCAGTGGACCAGGCTGAAGGGCGTCTCGCGCAGGACGAGCACGAGCGGGCGGCGCTCCTTGAGCATCACGTCCGCCGCGCGGCCGAGCAGGTCGGCGGACACGCCGTGCGCGATGCGGCCCATGGCGTTGGCCGAGCACGGCGCGACGACCATGGCGTCAAACAGCGCGGAGCCCGACGCGAACGGCGCGGTGAGGTCACCGGGGCTGTAGATCGGGAAGCCGTAGGCCGCCGGGTCCGTACCGACCTCGTCGTTCCACACCAGGCGACCGGTCTTGCTGAACACCACCGCGACCTCAGCCGCGTGCGTGGCGGCGAAGAAGTCGAGGAGGCGCCGCGCGTAGATCGACCCGCTGGCGCCGCTGACCCCAAGGACCAGGCGCGCCACAGGGCGGGCGGGACTCATACGGTGCGCTCGACGAGCCAGGCCGCGAGCACTTCCAGCGCGTCGCGGGCGGGCGTGGGCGGCAGCTCCTGGAGCGCGGCCACGGCGTTGTCGGCCCAGCCGTGCGCGTCGGCCAGCGCCAGATCCAGCGCGCCGGAGTCACGCACCGCGTTGAACAGCCCGGGCAGCTCGTCCTCGGTCGGGGCGGCGCGGCGCAGGCGGTCCTTCAGGCCCGGCACACGACCGAGCGCGTGCAGGATGGGGAGCGTGATCTTGCGCTCGCGGAGGTCCGCACCGGCGCGCTTGCCGGTGCCTTCTGCGAAGTCGAGCACGTCGTCGGCGATCTGGAACGCGATGCCGACGCTGTGGCCGAACCGCGCGAGCGCGTCCGCGGAGCGCGTGTCGCCGATGGCGAGCGCGCCGACTGACGAGCACCACGCGACCAGCGACGCGGACTTGCGGGTGATGACCTCAAGGTAGGCTTCGACCGTGACGTCGAGGTTGCCGGCGCGCTGCAGCTGCAGCACCTCGCCTTCGCTCATCTCGCTGACGGTGCGGGCCAGACCCGCGCCCGCCGCGGCGCCGCCGTGCTCGATGGCCGCGAGCAGCGCGCGCGCCACGCAGTGGTCCCCGGTGAGCACCGCGACGGCGTTGCCGTGCAGCATCTGCGCGCTGGGGCGACCGCGGCGCGTCTCGCCGTCGTCCACCACGTCGTCGTGCAGGAGCGAGCCCAGGTGGATCAGCTCACCGCAGCACATGAGGATGGGCGAGGGCGACTCGACGCCCACCGCGCGCGCGCCGAGCGCGGTCAGCGCGGGCCGCAGGCGCTTGCCGCCGCTGTCCGCCAGGTAGTGCGCGATCTGCGGGAGCGCGCGCACGTCGCTCTCCACGATGCGGCGCAGCTCGACCTCGGTCTGCGCGAGGTCGTCCGCCACCAGCGCCAGGGCCTGGGACGGGTCCACCGAGGGCGCGCGGAGCACGCCGCGGATCAAGCCTTGCGGGCTCGTCCTTCGTGCGCTTCCTCCGGCCAACATGGACACATTCGACATGGTGGGCTCTCCGGCCACGTGGGCGGCGTCTATCCCGTCTCGGGTCGGATGCCCTGTCCCGGTCTTCGAGCGGATACGAACCGACGTCGATGAATGCACGGGGGCTCCATTCAGGAAAAGGGGCCCCTCTACCCCCATTCCCGCGGTGTCCGACAAGTCGCCGCCGTTTGCTGCACAGGTGTGTTGCACAGCGTATGGGCCGATCCCCGGGAGTTCTCATGACGCTCTATGATCCCACGCGACAGCCCGACGTCGCGCCCGAAGACGCCCTGCTGGTCGTGCACCGCTTCATCCAGCGCTGCGACGACTGGGCCGAGAACCAGGAGATCCCCAAGCGTTTGGAGCGCGTCCGCGTCACGAATGACCCCAAGGAGGCCGCGTCGCTGCACGCCTGGGTCGCCTACCGGAGCTTCCTGGCCCACACGCTCCAAGAGCTGGAGTCGGGCAAGCTGGACCGCTGGTTCGTGGGGCCGGACGACCAGCCCTAGCCGCGCCCGCCTACTCCCAGGACCACAGCGCCAGCGCGTCCGCGCTGCTCGCCAGCACCGTGCCCTTGGGGTTCACCGCCACCGCGCGGATGGGGTGCTCGGTGACGTGGACGGTGGTGGGGGCGCGGCGGTCGGCCTCGTCAGCCAGGTCGATCACGGCGACGCCGCCGTGCGAGGTGCCCACGGCGACAAAGCGCCCGTCGGGGGTCAGCCCCGCGGTGACGGCGTCGGGCAGATTGACCTCGACCGCGCGACCGCCGGTGTTCGGCCAGACCCGCACGCCCTTGGCGTCGATGCCGATCACGTGGTCGCCCGACGCCACCAGCTCGTGGTCGGTCTGGCGGACCTCGCGGAAGCGGGCGCCGTCGGCGAGCTTGATGACCTCGAGCCCCACGGGGCTGGACTGCGCCAGGCCGATGTTCTCGCCCAGGACAAACGCCACCGCGCGGTGCGGCAGGCGGATGCGGAACACCTTGCGGCCGCGCTCGTAGAACAGGACCTGCTTCTCACCCTTGGTGGTGCCGGTCAGCAGCACGCGGTCGCCGCGGAAGGTGACGGTGACGGGGCCCTCGAAGGGGTGCGCGCCCACGACCACGCGGTTGCCGGCGGCGTCGAACGCGCCCCAGCGGCCGCCCTCCTCCACCACCACGAACTGGTCGCCGTCCACGCCCAGGCCGATGGCCGCGCCCAGGCCTTGCAGCACGTGGCTGGTGCCCATGGCGGGGTGCACGCGCTCGACCTTGCCGTCACGGGTGCCCACCAGGAGCGCGCCCTTGCGCTCCCAGGCCATCACCCGCCCGTGCTTGACGGGCGGCTTCACCAGCAGGGACAGGCCCCGCTTGCGGTGAAGGTAGTGCGCGTCGTCCGAATGGTCGTCGCTCATCGCGGTGGACTCCCCAGGGTCATGCCGTCACGCTTCGGAGAACCCGCCCGCCTCCAGCAGGCGCGCCAGGATGTGGGCTTGATACCACGCGTCGTAGTCGGCACGGTGCACCGAG
Source organism: Pseudomonadota bacterium (assembly GCA_947475315.1). Classification (GTDB taxonomy): domain Bacteria; phylum Myxococcota_A; class UBA796; order UBA796; genus CAIOSP01. The sequence goes on from CANJMY010000001.1 coordinate 46,373, forward strand.
TCTTCAACGACTTCCGGTAAAGTCAGCCGCTCAGCCAGGATCTCCTTGTTGGTGTCGAGCCAGTGGAGCTTGAGCACGCCCATGGAGAGGGCCTTGGTGTCCAGGGCCTTGTAGCCGAAAGGGTTCTTCCGATCGGCCACATGGTAGGCGTGGCTGACGAAGGACCAGTCGAACGGGGCGTTGTGGCCCACGAACACCGGGGTGGTGCGCGGCAGCAGGTTGGCCGCGACGAACGCGTCGAGCTGGGCCAGGGCGTCGGCCAGGGGCAGGCCGTCGCGGCGGAGCGCGTCGATGTCGAGCTTGTTGACCTTCATGGCGCCCGGATCCACGTGCGGCGCCGTCGGCCGGATCTCCACGTAGAACTTGGCGTCGACCACGCGGTAGCGGCCGGGGCCGTCCGCGACCACGGGCACGCAGCCCAGGCTGATCATGTCGTACAAGCCGGGCACCGGACCCGAGCACTCGATGTCTACGCAGAAGTACGTCGCCGTGCGTCCCATCGGGTGACCTCCGGTCGCGCCCGTAGCGCGCCGCCCGGCGTCGGGGCAAGTTGCCCACAGGAGGGACATGAGCTCCAGCCCCCGCGATCCCGAACCGTTCGCCTACCCGCTGATCGCCGCGGGCCTGGCCCTGTCGGTGCTGGCGTGGTCGGCGGTGATCGGCCTGGCGGTGGCCCGCAAGGGCGGCGCCAACACCGTGGCGATGAGCGCGACGGCGCTTGTGTTCCTGCCGGTGCTGGCGGTCGCGTTCAGCGCCACCGAGCGCCGCCTGACGCGCATCGGCGGCATGATGGTGCTGTGGCCGCTGGCCCTGTTCGCCGGCATGCCCGTGTTCTTCCCCGGCGAACGGCGCGAGGCCCTCAACACCGGCCTCGCCATGCTGACCGGCGATCTGGAGGGCGACGGCGTGGCCCGCACCGTGGCCGAGGCCCTGCCCGACGAGACCCAGGTGGCCGTGGTGCAGGTGCCGCCCGCGGAGCCCGTCGTCGACAAGCCCGCGCCGCTGCCCCGCATGGCCTACGCCGACAACGCGATCGAGCTGCCGTTCGAGGGCGACGGGCGCCGCATCTCCATCCCCGTGGTGTTCGAGCAGGGCGGCCGCACGGTCGAGACCATGATGATGCTCGACACCGGCGCCACCTACACCACCCTGCCCAGCGACGTGCTGAGCACGCTGGGCGCTTCCCCCGGGCGCGACGCGCCCACGCTGACGCTCAACACGGCCAACGGCAAGCGCTCGGCGCAGGTGGCGCTGATCGACAAGGTGTGGCTGGGCGACCTGTCGGTGGGGTCGGTGGCGGTCACCAGCTGCGAGGACTGCGCCAGCAGCGCGGACGACGGCGGGAACAAGGGCCTGCTGGGCCTCAACGTCACGTCCGGCTTTGACTTCTCGATCGACCACGACCGCAGCGTGGTGGTGTTCACCGCCCGCCCCAAGTTCAACCGCCGCCTGGACGTGCAGCCGTTCTCCGACCTGCAGGCACGCTTTGAGCGGTTCCCCGGCGGCCGGGTGGAGGTCGAGCTCGACTTTGCGAACAAGGGCCTGCGCCCGATCGCGAGCGCGGCCGCCAAGGTGACGTGCAATGACGCGTCCTGGCTGGTGCAGCTGGATCCGGCGGCCCCCCAGAGCACGCAGACGATCCGCCGTCGGCTGCCGCTCCACGAGCGCTGCGAGACCTACACGATCGTGCTCGACCAAGCGGACTGGTAGGTCGGGGCTGGTTGAAGCGGGGTCCGGCCGGTTAACGGGCGGGACCCAAGACTTCCCCCCTGCCCGCCGGAGCCATGATGCCCAACTCCCTGATCCCGCGCACCACGGTGCATGCCTGGTCCGAAGCTATCGGGAACTCCCCGATGGACCACAGCAGCTCCCTCACGCGCCTGTTGAAGGATCAGCGGCGTCTGACGCGCTTCATCGAGGAGAACTCCCAGGCCATGGGCGGCTCCACCTCGGGCATCTGCGTGTACATGACGGGCGTCATCGCGCGCATGTTCGAGATGGCCGGCGGCCGCCTCCGCAACGCCACCTGGGAGCAGGTCCGCGCCGCCGAAGCGCGCGTGGGCGCCAAGGTGGACCAGCTCCTGCCGCTCGACGTGGCCCTGGTCGACCGCCTGCACGCCATCTCCGACCGCGCCCAGGGGCACATCCTGGACGAGGCCGCCATGGTCCTCTTCCTGTCGGAGCGCGCCGAGGGCGAGGCCGAGACCGACCTGGCCGAGGCCCTGAAGGTGCTGCTGGTCAGCTGGGTCGTGGTCGAGGTGCTCAACGACTGCTGGCAGCCGCCCAAGGACTTCACGGGCGAGGCGTCCTACACCTACGTGCACATCGACCCGCCCAAGGCGAGCGACAAGCCCGCCGAAGCGTGAGGAATGCCACACTGGCCTGATCCGCGCTCGCGGATCGGGCGCGGATGAGGCAGGTTACGGACCGACGACTGGAGGGATGATGCGCTGGACCCCATGGATGATGACCGCGATCCTCGCGGCGGGATGCACGTCCGGCCCCTCCGACAAGGACACCGACGTCGCGACGGACTCGGATCCGGACACCGCCGTGCCCGCGGACACGGACGACACCGGCCTGATCGCGAACGACTCCGGCGCCAACGCCGACACCGACACCGTGCCGGTCGACACCGACGTGGCCGACACGGACCCGAACGCCTGCGGCCCCGGCGAGGTCCGCGACTGCAACAACGAGTGCTTCTCGCAGATCATCATCGGCGACAACTTCTGCGACGACGGCCCCGCCCCTCAGGCGGACTTCAACTGCAGCACCTTCAACGACGACGACGGTGACTGCTCCAACGCCGGCGACACCGACGACACCGACGTGGTGGTGGTGGACACCGGCATCTCCGACGTCCCCTGCACCGCGCTGTACGACATCCGCGACTGCAACGGCCTCTGCTACCCCTCCACGTGGCTGGGTGACGCCCGCTGCGACCAGGGCGTCAGCTTCCCGTGGGGCAGCCCGGACTTTGACTGCTTCAGCTACCAGCACGACCACGGCGACTGCGTGACCGACACCGGCGTGTCCGACACCGACACCGGCGTGTCCGACACCGACACCGGCGTGTCCGACACCGACACCGGCGTGTCCGACACCGACACTGGCATCATCTCGTTCGACACCTGGCCGCCCGCGCCTGACACGGCGGACACGGACCCTGTGGTCGACACGGACATCGTGCCCGTCGTCGACACCGACACGATCCCGCTGCCGCCCTAGGCTGCGCGGCGTCCGTCGCCCACGGGCTCAAGGCTCGTCTAGAGCGTGAAGGGGTTCAGAACGCGCACGCCCGCTCGTTCTACGTCCTTCACGTTCCGGGTCACCAGCACCAACTTGCTCGCTGCGACTGAGTGCGAATCCGATGCGCCAGCGTGAACGCGTCGTCATGGTTGGCCGGACGCCGGAATTGCCGCCCAACAAGACGTCGCATGACCGGCCGCGTCAACCACAACCTATGCGGACGCGGGTGACCTCGGCTATTATTCCCGCAGAGAGGAGGAGCCACCAGTGACCGTCGACGCCTTGATCAAGGAAGCGAAAAAGCTAAGCGCCTCCGAGTTGGATGCGCTCGTCGAGCAGCTCACCGAGCAGCTTGTTGACCAGGCGGACCCGGGGGTGACGGAGGCGTGGAATCGGGAGATTGTTCTGCGGTGGCAGAGGTTTGAGCGCGGCGAAGACGAGGCGATGGACTGGGACACCGCGCGCGCAGCCATGTTTGGCAAGCGCGGGTGAGTTTCCGTCTCAGAGTCCTCCCAGGCGCCGCGATGGACGGCGCTGCAGCGGCTGACTGGTACGGCATCCGAAGTGTCACCGCGGCTCTCGCGTTTGCGCAGGCACTCGAGCTCTGCATCCTGCGCGTCGCTGAAGCTCCGCTGTTGCACCCGCCGCGCTTCGGTCCGTTCCGTCAGTGCAAGGTACGCCGCTTTCCCTACCACGTCGTGTACCGGCTTCATGATGACGATGTAGTCGCTGGTGCAGGGCAACGCGCACATGTGCCTGCTGGACGGACTCGCGGACTACGCGGGCGGCGAGATCGTGTACCGCTCCGACGACCCCGGGAACCAGGAGCAAGACTCGAACGCCGACCCCGAGGCGCCGTGTGAGCTGCGCGTGCGCGTCAGCGAGACCGACGGCCTGACGCTGTCCGTGCCGGACGCCGCGCAAGAGGGCTGCCGCTGGTTCTGCGGCGCGCGCGCGACCCTGGACGGCGCGGTGTTCCCGTGGCGCACCACGCCGGGCGCGCGCATGCCCAAGGTGCCGTAGCGCGCGTCGCTACTGCCCCTCTGGCTTCACTGGCGCAGGCTCCGGCGCTGGCGTCGGCACAGGCTCCGACGCGGGCTCCGGCGCAGGCACCACCGCGGGCTCCACGGCCTCGGGCGGCGCGGGCTCCTCCTTGGGCACCACCACCTCCGTCGCCGGCCCCGTCGCGGGCGTCGGGACCTCCTTCATGGGGTCCTCGGGCGTGCTGTGGCGACCGGGCTGGCGCTTCTGCTTGCGCTCCTCGCGGTCGCGGCGCGGGCCGTCGAAGCGGACCTCCCAGAACAGGTTGCCCCACACCTTGCGGTCGCCGTAGGCGGCGGCGAGCACCAGGCGCGGCATGATGCTCCACTCGGCGAGCACGGTGACGTGGTTCTGGTCGAGCTTGGGCGCGGGCGTGACGGTCGTCTCCACGTAGACGGTGCGGTACACCGGCAGGCCCACGCGCACGGTGCCGTCGGCCTCCACCGACACGCTGCCCAGGTTCACGCCGCCCAGCACGTTGTTGAGGAGCAGGTCGCCTACGGCCTGCAGCGCGGCCTTGCCCTGCTGCGACGACAGCTCCTCGGGCGCCTGGCCGGTGAGCAGGATGGTGAACAGCTCGGCGTCGCTGCCGAACGAGTCGGACGACAGCACGAACGTGGGATCGCTCGGGGTGCCAGTGAGGTGCAGGCGGACCTCGCCGCCGCCCACCACCATGGCGCCGGCGATGTCGAGCTGGGGGTCGACGTAGTTGGAGCCGAAGAAGCTGATGTGGCTGCCGTCGACCAGATCGAAGCGGCTGGCGAGCACCTTCACGCGGCCTTCGAGCAGCTCCAGGTCGCCCTGGATCGACAGGTCCATGCCCTTGGCGCCGATCTCCAGCTGGCCGCCCATGCGCGCGTCGATGTCGGCGCGGGTGACGCTGGCGCCCAACGATCCGAGGTCGTCGAGGACGGGCACGCGGATCGCCGCGTTGGTGTTGCGGCCCAGGTCGAGCGCGACGCGACCGTGGATTCCGTCGTACCAGTGCGGGCCCGCGTCACCGGTGCTGCGCGACACGCCCGCGACACGGTGCACGGCGATCGACGGGTCGAGCTGCAGGTCGGCCGACGACCACAGCTCCGCGGTGTTGATTTCGAAGCGGCCCTGATCGACGCTCAACTTGCCGTCGACGAGCAGGTCGGGCCACGTGCCGTCCGTGGTGATCTGACCCGTCGCGCGCAGCCCGCTGGTGTCGGTGGCGACGAGCCACGCGTTGTTCAGATCGACGCGCGCGCGCACGCCGTCTGGCTTCCAGCCCTTGAGTGAGAGCGCGCCCGACGCCTCGACGCGCGACGCGCCGAGCTGCGCGATGCGGTCGAGCGACGTGGACGTGGGGCGTGTGTCGGCGTGCAGCGACTCGAGCGTCACGAGCACCGCGCCCGCGCCGGTGCCCGCGCGGTCGGGCCCCACCGACACCGCCACGGCCAGGTCCTTCACGTCGATGCCGAACGGCCGGTAGCGCAGCGCCGCGCCGTCCACCGTGGCGCGCACGTCCGGGCGCGGGTCGGCGAGCGTGCCGCCCATGCGGCCGTCGATCAGCAGCACGCCGCGCTGCACCTCAAGCTCGGGCACCACGGCGCGCGCGACGTCGAGCGGCACGCCGCTGCCGCCGAACGCCAGGTCGAACGTGGACGCGCCCCACTCGCCCCACGGCTTGGTCAGGTCGACCGCGATCGGCACGCGACCGGCGGCGGTCACCCACTGCGCGCTGCCCTCACCCATGGTGAAGTCGAGGTCGTAGCCGAGCGCCGCGGGCGCCAGCCCCACGTGCACGTCCGCGGGCGTGCCGCCGGCGAACAGCTGCGCGTCCACGTTCACGTCGAGCGTGGGTGTGCGCGGGCTGCCTCGCACGCCGACGTGCCCGTCCAGGTCGCCGCTGATGTCGAGGTCCACCCCGGCGAGCGCGCGCACGGTCTGCACGGGGATGTGGTCCAGCCACGACGACACGTCCAGGTCGGACGCGAACAGCGACAGGTCGGTGAAGTCGGGCTTGGGCGCGCCCGCGAGCAGCCAGTCCATCACCTCGCCCAGGCGCGTCTTGGCGGTGCCGTCCGCCTCGACCAGCGCGTCGTAGCCGTCGAACAGGTCGACCTGCGCGTCGAGCAGGCCGGCCTGCCGGTGCAGGTCGAACTCGGCGCGGCCTCGGTGCTGCAGGCCCGCGACGGCGGCCTCCACCACACCCTGCGCGTCCAGGTCGGGGTCGTGGATGTCGCCGCGCACGCGCAGCACGCCCGACGCGTCGCCCGCGGGCACGCTCGGCAGGCCGGGCAGCGCGTTGGTGAAGCGCTTGAGGTCGCCGGGCTCCACGCGCAGGCCCAGATCGATCGGGCCGGTCTGCGCCACGCCCGGGGCCGACAGGTCAGAGCGAACGGGCAGCGTGCCCTTGAGCTTGAGCCACGGCGCGCCCGCCACGTCCGCGTCCAGCGCGAGCGTCGCCACGTCGGACACCACGTCGACGTCGCCGTGGACGCCCAGCCAGCGGACCAAGCCCTCGTCGAAGATGTCGTCCGCGTCGATGCGCGCGTGGATCGTGGGGCGCGCCGCGTCGCCGCGCAGGGTGACGTCGGCGGTGAGCATGCCATCCAGGCCGGGGAGCGCATCGGGGAACAGCTCGGACAGCGCGCTGAGCTGAAGCTGGCCCACGCTGACCACGCCGTTGAGCGGTCCGCGCGTGCCCACCGCGCCCTTCACGTGGATGGCGCCCAGCTCGCTCGACAGGCTGATCGCCGCGTCGGCCACGCCGCCGTCGACCAGGCGGAACGTGACGGGCGCGTCGTTGGTCCACGTCTGGCGCCAGGTCGGGTGGAAGAAGATGCGATCGAAGGAGACCACCATCGCCGTGGTGTCGATGCGCAGGTCGGGCAGCTCCAGCAGCGCCTGCCCGCCGCTGTGCATGGTGGTGTCGACCACCGCGATGTCGTCGACCATGTGGAAGAGCGCGATCGCGTCGTCGGCCGGCACGCCCAGCAGGTGGCCGTCGCGGCCAAAGACGTTCACGTCCACCGTGCGCGACCCGACGAACGGCACGCGCACGTGGAACTCGCCGACCGCGCTGGTGAGGTCCAGGTAGTTCGCGTAGCGCACCGCGGGCGCGTTCATCTTGCCGTCGACCGTCACCACGTCGCGGTCGACGTGTACGTGCAGGTCGGCGACGTCGGCGTGGTCGGTGGTGGTGCCGTAGGCGGCCACGCCGTCGCCCGCGATCGTCGCGTCCACGTCGGTGATGCCGTTGAAGACGCGCGCGTGGAACTCGCCGTGCGCGCGCTGCACGATCACGCCGTCCTTGGCCCAGGTGACCGGCGACATGTCGAGCGTGCCGTGGATGTCGATCGGCACGCCGGTGGTGTAGATGCCGCCGGTGAGCGTGGCGTGGTAGCTGCCGGTGCCGCCCAAGTCGGTGACGCCAAAGTCTGACAGCATGGCGGGGTCGAGCGGGCCGTGCAGCTGAAGGGCCAGATCGCCGTCCTTGAAGTCGAGCGTGCCCTGCCCGAGCACGCTGCCGGCGACGCCGGACAGGTTGAGCCCGTCCATCTCCAGCACGCCGTGGTGCAGGCCCAGGCGCGCGTGCAGTGACCGCACGCGCACACCGTAGGCGTCGAGCTCCTCGCCGTCCCAACGGCCCTCATCCACCCACAGACCGTCTGGCCACGACGTGCCGCCGCCGCGCGCGGTGAGCGACCCCTCCAGGCGCAGCGGGCCCTTGGCCGAGGGCACCAGGTCCTCCACCTGGAAGCTGTCGATGAGCAGGCTCGCCTTCCAGCGCAGCGGCGTGTCCGGCGTGACGACCGGCACCTTCTCGGGCGCGGGGTCGCCGGGGCGGATCGGACCCGCGCACGCGTCCGCCGCACCCACGCCGCGGCCGGGCAGGCAGACCATCGATCCCGGCCCGAAGGTCAGGCCGCCGCGCGTGCCGTGGGTGCCACCCAACGTGCCGTCCAAGGTGAGCGCGCCGAGCGTGCCGCCCGCGTGCAGCTTGCCCTCGTAGGTGCCCTGGAGCGGCGCGTGGAACAGCAGGTCGAGCGCGCGGAAGTCGATCGGCGACAGCGTGACGGTCGCGTCCACGTCGCCGTCGCCGGACAGGTCCGCCACGTGCCCTTCCACGCCGATCTGCGTGCCCTGCAGCTGCGCCGCCACGCCTTCGAGCGTCAGGCCGTCGCCGGTCCACGACACGTCGCCCTTCAGCGACAGGCCGGAGGGACCCGGCCTGAGCAACACGCCCGCGAGGTCCAGCCCCTTCACCGTCACCGCGCGCGAGCGGCGCGGCAGGGTCACGCCGCCGCGTAGCGACAGCACCTTGGCCGCAAAGCCTGGCGGGTTGGCGTCGGGCGCGGGCACGCCCCACATCGACACCATCGCGTCGCGCAGGCCCAGATCGTCGACGACGAGCGTGAACGGCAGGCCGCCCCACGGAGCCGCGTTCGGATCGACCGGCGACGGGCCGCCGAACGCACGCGACAGGTTCATCACGCCGTCGGCGTCGGTCTGCATGGCGACGATCACGCCGTCGGCGCGCGCGGACGTGACGTGCACCGTGGAGTGCAGGAGCGAGCGCAGGTCGAGCTTGAGGTCGAGCCGATTCACGCCGATCGCCGTGCCGCCGCTGGGGTCGCGGAAGCGCACGCCGCCCAGCGTCACCTGCCCGTCGAAGGTCCACGCGACGGTGGGCACGTCGAACACCCAGCCGTCCGCGAGCAGGCCCTGAACCGCGACCTGCGCGCGGTTGGCGGTCCACAGGCAGCCGCGCGGCGTCTGCAGCCACACGAGCGCCGCCCCCAGCACACCCACGCCGACGCCCAGCACGGCGAGCGCGCGCCGACAGGGATGACGCGGGCGCGGCGTGTCCATCAGAAGGCCTGCCCGATGGCGAGGAACAGGTTGAGCGCCATGGGGAAGCTGCGCTCGCCCAGGCCCTCACGCACGCGGCGACCGGACGTCAGCACGTCGTAGCCGCGCGGCAGGCGGTCGAGCGGGTTGCAGCCGATGTAGCTCGCGGCGGCCTTGTCCTCGTCGTAGACGGGCCGGAAGCCCACGTCCAAGCGCACCGGCCCCACCGGCGACATGTACCGCACGCCCACGCCGCCGCTGCCGCGGATGGACGACAGCTTGATGTCCGACCAGTTGCGCGCGAGCAAGCCGACGTCGCCGAACATGGCGAAGCTGATGTTGTAGGCCCAGTCGTAGCGGATCTCGGCCTCGGCCTCGATCGCGAACGCGCCGCCGCGCGGCAGGTAGGTGCGGGTGACGTCGTAGGCCTGGCCGTTGTTGCTCTGCGGGTTGGGTCGGCCGCTCTTGTAGGAGCAGATGCAGTCGTACGGGCCCACCTGGTTGGAGCGGAAGCCGCGCAGGCTGTTGGGGCCGCCCAAGAAGGCGAGCTCCGGGTAGGGCAGCGCGGCGTCCTTGGCCCATGGCACCACCGCCGTGCCGTGCGCGCGGCCGGCCAGCACAAAGGGGAAGTTGGACTGACGACGCATCAGCTTGATCGGCCAGAACGCCTTCACCTCGGCCTCGACCTTGGTGTAGAGGAAGCCCGGGTCCGGCGTGCCAGAGTTGGGGGCCGGGCCGATCGGCGGGATGGGAAGCGACTGTCGCGCGCCCAGGCGCCAGTAGGACCCACGCCGCGTGGTGATCGGGTCGTCGCGGTAGTCCACGGCGATGGCCGCGTCCAAACTCAGCAGCCGGTAGGTGGTGCCGTTGAAGTCGCCGCCGAACTGCAGCCGGGCCGCTTCGATGGTGGCGTCGCTGGGCTGCAAGTACCGGAAGTACTGGAAGCGCGGGCCGCCGGTGAACGTGGTGTAGCGGCTGAACTTGTACCGAACACCGAGGTTCGCGTCGATCGACCAGAAGGGCAGCGTGCCGAACTGCACGTCCTGGTTGAAGGTGGCGCCCGTCTCCAGGCCGAGCTTGCTGCTGGCCAGCCAAGGGTCTTCCAGGCGCAGCGAGCCCAGGCCGGTGACGAGCACGTTGGAGTTGGAGCCCTCGCTGTCCTGCACGACGCCGATGATCGCGCCGGCCCCGGCCTTGGCTTCGAGCTGAAGGTCGCTGCCGAACAGGCGCAGGTCGCGGAATTCGACGTTCGCGCGGGGACCGACCGTGTAGTAGTCGAACACCACGCCCGCGCCCGCGCGGATGCGGCGGAAGCGCGCCTCGGTGACGTGGATGTCGATCGGCACGTCGGCGCGGGTGGGGTCCGAAAGGTCGGGCTTCACGTCGACGAGGCTAAACAGCTTGGTCTCGAACAGGCGCTGCTGGCTGGCGCGCAGGACGCTGATCCGGAACGCGTCGCCGGAGTGGAAGGACAGCGCCCCGCGAACGACGGCCTCGTCCACCCGGGTGAGGCCGTGGATGCGCACCTCACCAAAGCGAGCGGAGATGCCGGGTCTCACGTCGAGCGTGATGTCGACGAGGTTCTCGTCGGGGTAGGCGTCGACCGTCAGCTCGGTCTGGGCGTACGCGAAGGTGTTGTCCTCCAGCTCGTCGACGACGATGGCCTGGGTCTCGTGCACCGTGTCGAGGTCAAACGGCGTGTCGGCCTTGAGCGGGGCGCGGTGCATGGCGGCGCCGATCACCGTGTTCGAGCTCTGCTTGCCGTGGCCGCGCACCTCCACCTTGCGGATCAGCGAGAGCGGCCCGGTGGCCACGTGCCCGATCACGTCGACCACGCCTGCGCGATCGTCGTAGCGCTTGCGGACGCGGCGCAGCTCCCAGCCCTGCACCTTGGCGTCGAACCAGCCGTGCTCGGCGTACCACACCTCAAGGCGACGCGCGTCGGTGTGCAGCGAGTCGAGCGAGAGCGGCGCGGGCGCCGTCAGGTACATGAACGGCCACGTGAAGGTCAGCGGCGGGCTCTGCTTCTGCTCCATGGGGGTGCGGAGCTGAAGGTCGTTGTGGCCGGAGAACAGGCCGCCATTGCCCTCAAAGCGCAGGCGCCGGACGATGTCCGTCTGGACTTCCTTGCGGGCAGGGGTGCACGCCGCGAGGATCGCCAAGAACACGAACAGGACGCGCCGCAGCCACGTGCTAGAAGGGTCGTCAGCCACCGGCCGCCCCGGGTCGGAGATCCCGTGTTGCACGGGCCATAGCAGGTTGGAGGCTCGATGGCCGGTCTGATGGGCGTCGTCCAGGACACCGACGGACCCCTGTCCGACGCGGTGCTGGCAAAGATGCGCGCCCGCGCGGTCCACCGCGGCGTGGCCGATGGCCTGTGGCGCGAGGGTGGCGCGACGCTCGCATGGTCTGGTCCAGCCCCGTGCACGGCGATCGACGATGACTTCTTCGTCCTGTTGGACGGGTGGGTCTCGTTCCCCGGCGCCGACCCCAAAGATCCGCTGGCCCGCCTGCACGACGCCGCCACGTTCGCCGCCGGGTGGCGCAAGTGGGGCGTGGACCTGCTCCGCCAGCTGGAGGGCGAGTTCGCCGCCGCGGTGGTCGAGCGCAAGTCGGGCGTGGTCCACCTGGTCCGCGACCCGTGCGGCACCCGCCCGCTCTACTGGGCGCGTACCCACAAGCGGCTGGCCTTCTCGTCGGACCTGGCGCCGCTGCTGGAGCTGGACTGGGTGAGCCGCGAGCTCGCCCGCGAAAACCTCGCCGAGTACCTGTCCTTCCGCGTGGTCCACCCGCCGCGCACGCTGCTGCGCGACGTGTTCTCCCTGCCTGCCGGTCACCGGCTGCGCAGCGGCGCGGACGCGGTGCGCGTGGTGCGCTGGTTCTCCCCCACCTACGCGGCGCCCGGCACGGCCACGCCGCGCGCCCAGGATGTGGTGCCCGAGCTGACCGCCGCGGTGGAGGCCGCCGTACGTCGGCGCCTGCGCGGCGACGCGAACGTGGGCGTGTACTTGTCGGGCGGCGTGGGGTCGACGTCGATCCTGGCGGCGGCGCGCGCCGCGTCACGCAAGCTCCAGACGTTCACGGTCGCGTTCGCCGACGAGCCCAGCCCCGAGTCGCCCTTCGCCGGTCGCATCGCGCAGCTGCTCGGCATGGACCACCACACGGTGCTGGTGGGCACCAAGGAGGTGGCCGACGGCTTCGACGACGCGGTGGACGCGCTCGGGCACCCCATCGGCAACATCTCGGCCGTGCTGCAGCTGCACCTGGCGCGGGCCACGGTGGGCAAGGTGTCGACCATCCTCACCGGCGACGGCACCGACGAGCTGTTCGGCGGGCGCATGCTGGAGGGCCCGGCGGCCTCGCTCGCCCGGTCGGCGGCCTTCCACCGCCTGCCCAACGCGCTGCGCGCCCCGCTCGACAAGGCCCTGGCGGCGATCGGACGCGGCGACAGCGTGCGCGAGGGCCCCGAGACCTGGGCCTTGTCGCACGGCGTCGGCGGCCTGAACGTGTACGACAGCCGCGCGCGCCGCTCGCTGCTGCTCGACGACCTGCACGTCCGCCCGAACGTGCGGCAGGAGGTGCTGCGCCCGTTCTACGACGCGGTGGACACCGACCCGCTCAACGCGGTGCTGGAGGCCTTCTTCCAGTCGTCGCTGGTGGCGGACACGCTGCCGCGCGTGGAGGGCACGGCCGCGTCGGTGGGCCTGGACGTGGGCTACCCGCTGCTCGACCGCGAGGTGCGCCGCATCGCCCAGGTGCTGCCCGGCGCGTTCAAGGTGGGCGGCGTCGGTCGCACCGATCTGCCCACACGCTGGCTGCTGCGCGCGGCGCTGCAGGGCGCCGTCCCGGCGGCGCTGGTCAACCGGCCCGATCGCGAGCTGCCGCGCCCGCTCGACGCCTGGCTGACCGGCCCTGGCCGCTTGTTCCTGGAGGAGCGGTTTGCCGAGCTGCGCCGCGATCCGCTCGAGCTGTTCCACACCACGGCGCTGGAGGCGCTCAAGCGCGGCCTGTCCAAGACGCCGGGCGCGGCGCAGCGGATGTGGTCGCTGTTGATCTTGGACGCGTGGATGCGCCGGACGGGCGTGACCTAGCGGGCCGTCAGCGGTTGGTGCGCGTGAGCTGCATGGCGCACACGTCCGACCACTTGTCGTGCACACCCTGGGTCATCCGCGTTTGGATGAGCGGGGTGAGCACGTGGAAGCGCGCCGCGAGCGAGCGCTCCCCGGTCATCGGGTCGCGCGCGACGCCTTCCGCGGTCTCGCCGTGCAGCTCCTTCTGGAAGTTGTCGACGTCCACGTGGGTGAGCACGTCGCCGACGCAGAGCTGGTAGAGGTTGTCGCACGCGGGCATGTCGGCGCGGGCGTGCCAGGCGGTGTCGTCGTCGGGGTTGGCCGGCGGCAGGTCGTCGAGCTGGGCGCGCAGGCCGAAGGTCGCGAAGGTGGTGTCACCGCCGGCCATGACCTGGCGCACGTTCGCCCAGGAGTGCCCCAGGGTGGAGAGGTAGACCGACGCGCGGCAGAGCTGCGCGACGTCTTCCGCGGTGAAGGGGCCGTGCACGTCGTGGGCGAACTCGGACGCGTCGAGCCAGGCGCTGGCGGGCGTCACGCCATCCCACGGCGCCCAGGCGGGCCAGTTGGCCTCAAGCTGGGCGAACACCCGACGCAGCTCCTCGGTCCAACGCCGGGTCGGCGTGTCGTGCTCCCACCAGGACTGGATGCCGCCGCCGAGCGTGTCGAGGCCCTCGCGCACGTAAGGCGTCACCGCCTGGTTCCAGTAGAGATCGTGGACCAACGGCGCATAGTGCGACGGCGCGATCGACGTGCGGCGTGGGCGGAAGCTGCGCCAGTGGAGGGCCGCCACGCGCCGACGGAAGCGACGGCGCAGCGCCGTGGAGGTGAGCGCGCTGCACACGGTCAAGAGCCCCGCGTCGCCCCAGATCACCGCGTCCGCGCCGCGGTTGACGATCGTGACCTCGGCCAGGCGCGTGGTGAGCAGCTGGCGGACCGGGTGGTCGTCCGACAGGCGCGCGGTCTCGATCGCCACCGCGATCACCTCCGGCACCAGGTGGCCGAGCGAGATGTGCAGGTCGATCTGCCCGTGCAGCAGCGACGCCGAGCACACGATCCGGCGCGCGCGCTCCTTGCGCCAGTCGAGCTCGGCTGGGTCGCGCATGGCGACGGTGGACCAGGGCCCGTACGACGCGTCGCCGCCGTTCTGGTAGTCGGTCGCGGGCACGCCCTGGACGCGGCGGTAGCGCATGCGGACGGTGTCGACCTCGACCAGACCCTGCGCGCGCACGAAGCGCACGACGATCTCGGGCAGGCGGTAGGTGTCGTAGGCGCGGCCTATCTTGTCGCCGAACGGCCGGGCACCACCGCTCTGGACCATGAAGTCAAACTACGAATGCCGCGCTGCTGCAATCGGCCTCGCAGTTCAGCCTCTGAAGGCTGGTTCCCGTCAAGGACTGAGTCGTACAGCAAGACAAGGTCGCGATGCGCGTGCATGCCGATCGCGTCGTAATTCAGTGCCGCTGTTCGGTACGCATTTCTTGAGCCCTCCACGTCGCCATCGACCCACGCGGCGGCGCCCCGCATGGCGGCCCCCACGGCCTGCGCCCAGCGGTGCGGCTGGCGCTCGAAGTGGCGCGCGTCGGCGCGCATGCGGACCATGGCCTTTGGGTCGCGCCGTGCCGTGCCGACCAGCGCCGCGCCCATGCGGGACTCGATGCGGACGTGCAGGGCGGACTGGAGGAACCACGCGTGCGCGCGGAGCGCCTCGACCGCGGCGTCGGCGGCGTCCAGATCGTTGCGGACCAGCGCGATCGACACCCGAGCGTGCAGCACCAGGTACTGCGTGCCGAACGGGGCGCTCAGGTCCTCGCCGGGGCGACGCAGATCGATCACCTGGTCGGCGCGGTCGGGGTCATCGTCGACCAGGGCCAGCCAGGCGACGAGCCCGACGCGGATCTGCTCCTCCTGCACCCGGTTGCCGTTGGCGATCGCGTTGGAGAGCTCGCGGTCGACGAACGCGCGCAGGCCTGCGTAGTCGCCGCGGTAGCGCAGCGTCCAGCCCAGGTGACGCTCGGCGTGGGCGCGCTCCCACCCTTCGGCCACCATGGACCGCCACGACTCGAGCGCCGAGGTCAGGTGCGCGTGCGCGTCGTCGATCTCGCCGCGGATGAACGCGCCGTAGCCGAGCCCCCAGTGCATCAGCGCCCGCTGCTCGGCGTCGTCCGTCTGCGCCAGAGCCGCGAGCGCCCGGTCGACGAGCGCGCGGGTGCTCGAGCTCACCTTCGCCGACGTCAGGCCGTAGGCCAGCTCATGCACCAGCCCCTGCGCCTGCTGGCGCGCGTCGCCCCAGCGGGCGGCCTCGTAGGCGTGCGACACCTGGAACGGCGCGCCGCGCTCGAAGTCCACGCTGCCGAGCGCGCCGGCCAGCACCCAGCCGACGTCGATGCGCTCCGAGCGTCGGGCGTCGGGCGTGCCCCGGGGTGCGCCGCGCAGACGCCAGATCGCCGTGACCGCCTGCCACCAGAAGGCCTGCGCCACCGTCTCCACCAGGTTGCGCGACCAACGCAGGCCCAGCCGCGACATCATCGGGTCGAGCCGCGCCCGGCCCAGGTCGAAGCGGCCCGCGCCGAACGCGATCTCCGCCGCGCGGATGCGGGCACGGGACGCCCGCTCGCCGTTGAGGTGCTCGCTCGCCTCGATCCACGCGCGCGACGCGGCCTCGATCACGCCGGTGCGCGTGACGGCCTCAGCGCGGCGAAGGTAGGCTTGCGCAGGGTCGGTCGCGTGCTCGCCGACGTAAGCGTAGAAGTGCGCGGCGTCCGCCCAGGCGTACTTGGCGAAGGCCTCGTCGGCGGCCTTGCGCGCGTAGGTGAGCGCCCGGTCGGCGCGTCCCGCGGCCACGTTGTGGTGGAAGAGCACGCTGGGCGGCGCGGCGTCGCGGGCCTCGAGCGCGTCCGCGAGGTGCGCGTGGATGGCCGGGACCCGATCGGCGGCGACGCGCTGCTGCTCCCAGACGCGCCAGCGGTCGTGGGCGGGCTCGAACGCGGTGCGACCGGTGTGCGCGACCCGCGCGACCATGCCTCGGCGGCCAAGCTCCTGCAGCGCGGCCGGCGGCACCTTCTCCCCGACCACGGCGTCGAGGGAAGCCAGGTCGAGCGGCCCCACCGAGAAGGCGAGCGCCTGACTGACCGATCGGGCGACCTCGTCCAGGCGCGCGTGCGCTTGCTCCATGGCGGCGGCCGGGTCGACCGAGTGCTGCGGGTCCGCGCTCAGCACCGTCATGAGCAAGAACGGGTTGCCCGCTGTGGAGTGGAGCAGCGCGTCCACGCCCGTCGGGTCCAGGTCACGGTGCAGGCGCGCCGCCCACTCGACCACCGCGTCCGCGCCAAGCCCGGACAGCTCCAGGTCGACCGCGGCGCCGCCGGTGTCCGCCGCCGACCACGTCGGGCGGGTGCGCGCGGTGAGCAGCAACGTCACGCCGGCCGGGCCGTGCAGCCGCAGCTCCTTGAGGAAGGGCAACGAGTCTTCGTCGGCCCACTGGGCGTCGTCGAGCCACAGGCGGAGCGGGCCGTCCTGCGCCACGCGGCCGACCAGCGACACGAACGCGCGCGCGGCCTCGACCACCGCGCGGTCCGGCTCGACCGTCGCGGGCGCGACGCCGAGCACGTCGAGGCGCTGGAACAGCGGCAGCAGCGCCGCCACCGCGTCGCGCGTGGCCGCCTCGCGCTCCTGGGCGCGCGACACCTGGCACCAGGCCAGCAGGTCGTCGATCCACCCGTCGACCGCCGGGTACGGGATGGAGCAGTCCGGGTAGCAGCGGCTGCGCCACGTGGAACCGGGCCGCGTGCGGCCGACCTCAGTCAGGAAGGCCTCGACCAGGACGGTCTTGCCGACGCCCGAGGGCCCGAGGACCGTCGCGACCACCAGCCCTTCGGACGCGGCCGCGTCGGCCTGGAACAGCACCGCCAGCTCGTCCGTGCGACCCAGGAACACCCGACGCACCCGGTCGCCCGTGGACAGGCCGCGCTCCGACAGCAGGTCGACGAGCTCATCGGCGGTGGGCCGGGCGCACGGTTCGGGCGCCAGCATGCGGGCGACGAGCGAGGCGAGCGTCGGCGGGGCGTCGACGGCGTGAATCGGGGGCGCGTCGCCCATGCGGGTGGCGAGCAAGGTCTGGTCGGGGTCGCCGTGGAAGGGCGGGTGTCCGTGCAAGATCTCGTAGACGATGGCGCCCAGCGACCAGACGTCTGAGGTGGGGCCGCTGGTCGCGCCCTGGAGCAGCTCGGGCGCGAGTTAGCCCTGGGTGCCCGAGCCCCCCTCCAGGTCCTCGCTGCGCGAGCCCATCGAGCGGAAGCGGCCGGACACGTCGAAGTCGATCAGCACGACGGTGTCGGGCGCCGCGCAGATCAGGTGCTCCGGCTTGAGGTCGCCGTGGGCGAGGCCGGCGTCATGCAGCGCGAGCAGCGCGTCGGCGGCCTGGCGCAGCAGCCGGGTCAGCGCGGGCCAGCGCGCGTCGGGCGGGGCGGCGACCATCGCCGCGGAGAGCGTGGGGCCCTCCACCCAGTCCATGACCAGGCCCATCTGCCCGTCGCGCTCGACCAGCTCGAGCATGCTGACCAGGCCTGGGTGCAGCACCTGCTCGCGCAGGCGGTACTCGCGCCGCAGGTTGGTCGGGCCGCCCACCACGCCGTCGATCGCAAACTTGAGCGCGACCTGACGGGCGAGCTGGCGGTCCCAGGCGCGGTGGACCACGCCCGAGGCTCCGCGCCCGGAGACCTCCATGACCTCGAACCGGTCGGCATAGACGGACAAGGGCGGTCGCTCCCATAGCCGGTTCCCAAGGCCACTCCGGCCCCCACCACACCCCGACCACCGACCCCATATCGGATCAGGCGGGTGGCGCGGGAGGGCGAAGGGGAAGCGGACACCGAATCGTCTCGGAGCTTGCCTCCACACCCCGCCCGCCCTAGGCTCGCCGGTGCGGAGTCCGCCCTTGTCCTACCTCGCGATCGCCCGGAAATATCGCCCCGCCAACTTTGAAGAGATGGTCGGGCAGGACCACGTCACGCGCATCCTGTCGGCGGCGATCGCCCGCGGTCGCGTGCACCACGCGTTCTTGTTCTGCGGGGCGCGCGGCGTGGGCAAGACCACGGCGGCGCGCGCGCTGGCCAAGGCGCTAAACTGCGCCAAGGGCCCCACCGCCACCCCGTGCGGGGTGTGTACGTCGTGCGTGGAGATCGCCGCCGGCAACAGCCCCGACCTCATCGAGATCGACGGCGCGTCCAACAACTCGGTCGACGACGTCCGCGAGCTGCGCGAGACCATCCAGTACGCGCCCACCCTCGGCAAGTACAAGATCTACCTGATCGACGAGGTCCACATGCTGTCGGGCGCCGCGTTCAACGCGCTGCTCAAGACGCTGGAGGAGCCGCCGCCGAGCGCGCTGTTCATCTTCGCCACGACCGAGGCGTCGAAGATCCCCGACACCATCCTGTCGCGCGTGCAGCGCTTCGACTTCAAGCGCATCCCCGTCGCGGTGGTGTCGCAGCGCCTGGCCGAGATCGCCGAGAAAGAGGGCGTGACGATCGGCGAGGCGGGCCTGAAGATGATCGCGCGGGCCGGTGAAGGCTCCATGCGCGACGCGCAGTCGCTGCTCGACAAGATCATGAGCTTCAGCGGCAAGGTGGTGAGCGACGCCGAGGTGGCCGAGACGCTCGGCCTGATCGACCGCGACATCCTGTTCCGCATGCTCGACGCGCTGGTGCACGGCGACGCGTCCACCTGCCTGGACGTGATCGGCCACGTCTACAACTACGGCTACGACATGGCCGAGTTCACGGAGGAGATGCTGGAGATGCTGCGCAACGCCACGTTCGTCCGGCTGTCGGACGAGGCGCGCAAGCACGTGGACCTGGCCGGCGACGAGATCGAGCGCCTGCTGGCGATCACGTCCGACGTGGACGTGGAGACGCTGCCCCGCCTGTTCGCGGCGCTGCTGGAGACGCACGATCAGGTGTCGCGCGCGGCCCGCCCGCGCATCGTGCTGGAGATGGCGATCGCCCGGCTGGCGAGCACGCGCCCGGTGGTGCCGGTGTCGGCCCTGCTCACCCGCCTGGAGGACCTGGACCGCAAGCTGCGCCAGGGCGGCGGCGGTGGTGGCGGCGGCGGCGGCGGCGGTGGCGGTCCCCGCGGCGACCCGCACCGCGCAGGCCCGGGTCGCGCGCAGCACCACAGCGCGCCGACCCAGCCCACGCAGCGCTCGCGCGGACACCGCACCCGCTCGTCGGCGCTGCCGTCCAGCGCCACCGACGACGATCGCTTCGCGGCCCTCAAGGAGGACCTGCTCGCGCTCGACCCGCCGGCCACCGCGCTGGCTGAGGGCATGTTCCGCCGCAGCGGCCCGGCGATCGTGGTGACGGTGGCGTCCGGCCGCCCGTTCGCCGCGGCGCAGCGCCTGGCGGAGCGTGAAGAGGTCAAGGAGATCGTCGCGCAGTGCTACGGCCCGTCCGTCAGCCTGTCGATCGAGGCGTCGCTGGCGTCGCGCCGCGCGGACATCACGCCTGAGATGGAGACGCTGGTGCGCAACGACCCGGGCGTTCAGCGCCTGCTGCGCGTGCTGGGCGCGCGCCTGGAGGGCGCCAAGCCGCCCGAGGGTGAGGCGTGAGCGATCCGCACCTGGTCGACCTGCTGACGGGCTTCTTCGACCGGCTCGGCGCCGCGCGCACGGACGCGATGGCCGCGCGCCACACCGGCACGTCGTCCGACGGCCTGGTGGTGGTGGTCGCCACCGCCGAGCCCGCGATCGTGGACGTGAAGATCGACCCGTCGGTCACGGGTGACGCGCTGAAGCTTGGGCTGATCGAGGCGACGAACGACGCGCTGCGGCGCGCCACCACGGCGGCGGCGGTGAAGCTGGCCGCCGCAGCGGACGGAGGGAGCGGCACATGAGCGACGGCGATCCGATCAAGGACGCGGTGAAGCAGCTTCGCCGACTCCCGGGCATTGGCGAGAAGAGCGCGACGCGGCTGGTCTACTGGCTGCTGCGCGCGCCGCCTGAGACCATCCCGAACATCTCTGAGGCGCTCGGCCGCCTGGTGACCGAGGTCCGCACCTGCGCGGTCTGCGGCAACCTGGGCGCGGTCGACCCCTGCCCCATCTGCGCCGACCCGCGGCGCGACCCGGCCATGATCTGCGTGGTCGAGCACCCCCAGGACGTCATGGCGTTTGAGCGAAGCAACGAGTTCCGCGGCCGGTACCACGTGCTGCACGGCGCCATCTCCCCGCTCGACGGCGTGGGCCCCGGCGATCTCAACCTGCGCCCGCTGCTGGGCCGCCTGCGCGACGGCACCGTGAAGGAGGTCATCGTGGCGACCGACCCGGACGTCGAAGGCGACGCGACCGCGCTCTACCTAGTGCGCCTGCTGCAAGACGTCGGCATCACCGTGTCGCGCCTGGCGCACGGCATCAGCGTCGGCACCGAGATCGAGTACGCCGACGCGGTCAGCTTGGGCCGCGCGCTCCTCAACCGCCAGCGGATCTCGGGATGAGGGCGGTCTTTCGGGACAAGTGGCTGTTGGTGATCGACAAGCCGTCCGGCCTGGCCTCGCAGCCGGACGAGGACGGCAGCGGCCAGGACATGTTCACCCGGCTGTCGCGCAAGGAGCGCTACGTCGGCCTGCACCACCGGCTGGACCAGCCGGCGTCGGGCCTGATCGTGGTGGCGCTCGACCCCAAGATCAACGCCGCACTCGCCGGCGCCTTCTTCAACCACGAGGTCGAGCGCACCTACCTGGCCGTGCTCGCGGGCGACGCGCTGCAGACCGGGCAGCGCCTGACTTGGGACAAGCCGCTCGACGGCGTGCCCGCGGTGACCGACGTGGAGGTGCTGGGCACCGGCGGCGGCATGATCGCCGCGCGCTTCACGCTGCAGACCGGGCGCACCCATCAGATCCGACAGCACGCGGCCATGGCTGGGACGCCCATCGTCGGCGACCGACGCTACGGCGGCGACGCGGGGACCTGGCTGGAGCGGCTCGCGCTGCACGCCGCACGCCTGAAGCTCAAGCACCCGGTGACCGGCGCGATGATGACGTGGATCGCCCCGCTGCCGTCGCCGCTCGACGACGCGTGGACCGCCGCGGGCGGACCGGCCGACGCCCTCAAGGGCTGACCGATCCACGCCGCGGCCACCCGACCGCGGGGGCGGACGGGCAGTCGACGGACATGCCGCACAGGTGAGGACCGGGCGACCCAGGACCCCGGCGCTTGCGCTACCGTTGCTTCCTCTCGGATCTGGCGGGGTTCACGGGCGACGGTCCCTAGGACCCGGCCCTCACCTGTACGGCACGTCAACGATTCGAATCTAAACACCGCGGAGCCGGCGTCACCCGACGAAGCCACGTTGCTGGAAATGGCGGAGAGAAGGGGATTCGAACCCCTGGTACCTTTTACAGTACACACGCTTTCCAGGCGTGCACCTTCAACCACTCGGTCACCTCTCCGGGGAAAACTGCGGGTTCAAGCGTCTGCGCGTCGTGGCGGAGGGGGGGGGATTCGAACCCCCGTTACCCTCGCGGGCAAACCGGATTTCGAATCCGGCGCATTCAACCGCTCTGCCACCCCTCCTCAACGACGTCGCAACGCTTGGAAAAACTCCCGCAGGAGCCTGCTGCACTCGTCTCCTCGCACCCCCCGGGTGACCTCGAACTCGTGGTTCAAGGCCGGGACGTGGCTTAGATCGCCGAGTGTGCCGAGGTAGCCGCCTTTTGGGTCAGCCGCTCCGAACACACAGCGATCTACCCGACTCAAGACCAGGGCACCCGCGCACATCGGGCAGGGCTCGAGGGTGACGTACACGGTGCAACCCGTGAGACGCCAAGACCCAAGCACCCGCGCGGCGTCGCGCATGGCCAGGAACTCCGCGTGCGCCGCGAAGTCCTGGTCGGTCTCACGGCGGTTGTACCCGCGCGCGATGACCAGACCGTCCTTCACGACGACCGCGCCGACCGGGACTTCACCCAGAGAAGCCGCATGCGCCGCGAGGCGTAGGGCTTCGTCCATATGGACCTGATCGGAATCGGTAGTAGACGACATGCGGCACATCAAAGAACACCGCGAGCCGATGCCGGTTGGCAGGACCGCGAAAGCCCACGCCCACTAAAGCACGCCCACGACGGTGTCAACCCACCGACGTGACCGGATCCGACGAGCCTTCGACACGAAGGGCCCGCGGGGCCCGTTACAAGGGTGAACGAGTTGAGGAAATCATGCGACGCCTAGCCCTGCTGACCCTGCTCCTCCCGTCCCTCGCCTTCGCCAAGCCGGTCGCCCTGACCAGCAAGGACGGCACCAGCCTGCACGCCGAGGTGTCCGGCGCGGGCGCGCGCGGCGTCATCCTGCTGCACGGCGAGGGCTCGAACGCGGCCACCTGGAACTCGGTCCGCGAGCAGCTCGCCACCCACGGGTATCAGGTGCTGGCGCTGGACCTGCGCGGCTGCGGCACCAGCAAGGGCACGGCCGACGAGGCCGGCTGGGCGCACAGCCCGGAGGACGTCGCGGCGGCGCTGGCCTGGCTCAAGGCGCACGGCTCCACCAAGGTGGCGCTGCTCGGCACGGAGGGCGGCGGGGTGGTCGCGCTGCAGTCGGCGGTGGGCCAGCCCATGGTCGACAGCGTGATCGTGCTCTCCCCTCGCCTGTCGGCGCCCGGCCTGAAGGTGTCGGCGGCGATCGAGGCCTACGGCGCCCACCCGCTGCTGATCGTCACCGGGTCGACCGACACCACCGGCGTGCGCGCCGCGGCCGCCCTGGAGCCCCGCGCGCTGGGCCTCAAGCGCGTCGAGCTGGTCGAGAACGGCGGCATCGGCGCGGTCCTGTTCAACCAGTCCTCCACGCTGGAGGGCACGGTGGTGCAGTGGCTGGCGGACGGCGGCCCCACGCCGGAGGACCACAAGGCCGAGTCGCTGCGGACCGCGGCGCCCGACGACCTGGAGACCACCGGGACGCGGTACGGGCAGTGACCGCACTCGACATCCCGCCGGTGGTGCGCGCGGTCGCCGACGCGGCCGCCGCCGTGGGCGGTCGCACCTTCCTGGTGGGCGGCAGCGTGCGCGACCACCACATGGGCAAGCCCATCAAGGACTGGGACCTCGAGGTCCACGGCGTCGAGGCCGACGACCTGGAGCGCCTGCTCCGCAAGATCGGCCGCATCGACACGGTGGGCAAGTCGTTCGCGGTGTTCAAGCTGCACCAGCGCGGCCTGGAGCTGGACGTGTCCATCCCCCGCCGCGACAGCAAGGCGGGCCCAGGCCACAAGGGCATCGTCGCCGAGGGTGACCCGCACCTGGGCGTGGTCGAGGCCACCCGCCGCCGCGACCTCACCGTCAACGCGCTCCTGATGGACGTGCAGACCGGCGAGATCTTGGACCCCTGGCACGGCCTGGACGACCTGCGCGACCGCATCCTGCGCCCCGTCGACCGCGAGACCTTCCTGGAGGACCCGCTGCGCGCCGTGCGCGCCGTGCAGTTCGCGGCCCGCCTGGAGTTCGCCCCCAGCGAGTCGCTCCTGGCCCAGTGCCGCGAGGCCGCCTTGAACGAGCTGCCGCCCGAGCGGGTGCTCGCGGAGTGGGCCAAGCTCTTGCTGCGCGGCGGTCGGCCGTCGCTCGGCATGGCGCTCGCCCGCGACACGGACATCCTCGCCCGCCTGTTCCCCGAGCACCCGTGCCCGGTCGCACAGGACGCGGCCCTGGACCGCGCCGTCGCGTTCCGCGCCCACATGGGGCCGGAGGGTCGCGCGCTCGCCCTGATGGTCGCCGTGTGGCTGGCGGGGCTGCCGTTGGCCGCCGCGACCGCCACCCTCGACCGCCTCAAGCTGTTCCGGTGGGTCGGCTTCCCGGCCCGTGAGGTCGCCCTGGCCGCCGCCGGGCAGGTGGACGCGCCGATCGCCACCGACGCCGACCTGCGCTGGCTCTCGACCCGCGCTGAGGTCGAGCTGACCCTGTTCGCGCGCGCAGCCGTGCGCGACGAGGACCTGACGCTCGTCATGGCCCGCGCGGCCGCCCTCGGCGTGATGTGGGAGAAGCCGGTTGCGCTGGTCGCCGGTCGCGACCTGGAGACGATGGGCATGCGCCCCGGTCGTGCGATGGGCCAGCTGCTTCAGGAGCTCTACGCGCTGCAGCTCGACGGCGAGCTGACGTCCACCGAGGACGCGCTCAACCTGGCCCGCATCAAGCTCGCGGTCTGACGCGCCGGTCGGCGGGCGCCACGCGACGCACACGGCATGGGGCCGGGCGAGTCGATCGAGGTGCGGGCGGAACAGGACGCAGGGCGCGCGTCGCGGCGGTCGTGCCGCCGCGCGCGCCCAAGCGATCTACAGGTCCGCGCCGGCCGTGGGGGTATCGGTGATGTCGCCGCAGTAGCAGCGCGTGCCGCCTGCGCCGGGCTCCGCTTCCCACGAGCAGTCTGCGATGTTCTTGCGCTCGTCCTTGCAGTAGGTGTCGAGGTCGCTGGCGCAGAAGGAGGCTTCGAAGTCGCGCGAACGATCCCAGGACGGGACCTCGTCGCCCACCCAGGTGGGCGACGGCAGGTCGGCCTTGGCCGCGCGCTTGCCCTGGTCGCTGCCAGGCTTGATCGACTCACCGGTGATGACACACTCGGCGGCCACATCGGAGTCCGCGCCGAACAGGCCGGAGAGCGTGGCCGAGCCGCCGCCGATGCTGCCGCCGGAACAGGGGCCCATCGCCAGGATCAGGCCGTAGCCGAGGCGGTCGTCGTCGAGGGGGAGCGAGAACGAGTCCAGCACGACCGTGTAGTTCACGCCCTCGACGGTGTTCGAGAGGGTGCAGTACTCGGGCGCGCCGCGGCCCGCGTGGCCCTCTGCGCCGGGGTTCGTGATCGACTCGGTGCGGCAGTCGTTGAAGCTGACGTACACCGGGTTGCCAAGCTGATCGTTGTAGCGGATCTTGAAGTCGTCGATGCGCTCGCCGGGGGTGCCCGTGTAGTACGCGGAGTTGCCCGCGCGGACATCCAGGTCGCCATCGTCAAAGACGTTGTCCGGCTGACGGTAGTTGGGCTGCGGACGCGACGGCGAGATCGACTGGTTCCAGAAGACGGACTCCGGGTCGACCCACACGCAGACCGAGCCGTTCACGCCGTTGAAGTTGAACGTCAGGCCGCCCACGGTGGCCGCGCCGGTCGGGCCGAGCTCACCGTAGATGACGGCGTCGCGCGCATCCTGGATGTTCGTGAGGACGGCTGGCTTGAGCGTGCCGAGATCCTGGACGCCAGGGACGCCTTCCACGGGGTCGGGGAACAGGAACTGCTGGTTGATGTCGCAGCCGGTGACCGACGCGAACAGCACAGCCCAGACAAGACGAGAGGTCATGGCGTTCCTCACTGGACACTTCCGGGCGCGGCGATGGGCAGGTCGACAACGATGTTGCCGGGCTGCTCGGGGTCCTCCCAGGTGAACGGCTGGGAGGTGACCCAGTCGTCGCGCTGGATGTAGAAGGTCGGGTTGTTCAGGATGTCCTTGAACTGGGTGCCCGCGTAGAACTCCTGATTGTACTCGTTCTCGAGGAAGCCGTTGCCGGCGTCGCACGTGGAGTACTTGAAGCTCGCGGGGTCCGGCGAGTCCATGAAGGACCACAGCTGGAAGCCCTTGAAGAACTCCTGCTCTCGGATGGTGAACGGGGCCTCGTAGTCGCCGTCGGCGTTCTTCACGAAGTCCAGGTCCAGGCCGTCGATGTTGCCGTCGCCGTTGCGGTCTTCAGTCGCCGTGACGCGCACTTCGGCGTCGGACGTGACGGACAGCAGCGTGTAGCAGGTCGAGCGGAGGTACTCCCCGTTGGTGACCTCGTTGCCGGCCGCGTCCTTGATCGGCTTGCCGACGGTGTCGCGGTACCAGTCGACGATCCCCTGCCAGTCGACAAAGCGACCCGACACGATCTGGCACTGGAGCGACTCAAGGCAGGCGAACCGGAAGTCGCCGATGGTCGTGCCGCCGTAGGGCAGCGCGTACTTGTCGGCCAGCTTGGGGGGCG
The DNA here is from genome assembly GCA_947475315.1 of Pseudomonadota bacterium. Lineage (GTDB taxonomy): Bacteria > Myxococcota_A > UBA796 > UBA796 > CAIOSP01. The sequence continues at coordinate 72,537 of CANJMY010000001.1, forward strand.
CCGGGTAGGCCTCGGCGTCGGTGGTCACCGACGGGTACAGGCCCAGGTAGACCGGGCCGATCAGGCGGGGGTCGTCCACGGTCTGCGTGGTGAACGTCGGGGCGCCCGTGCCGTCCAGCACAGGGGAGCCGTCGTCGTTGAGCACGGCACGAGAGATCTCACGGGTCGCGGCCTCCTTCGGCACGATGACGGTGCCGGTGAGGTCGTGGATGTTGAGACCTTCGTCATAGCAGCCCGACGCGAGCGCGAGGACAAGCACGAAGGGGGCGGGCAAATGCTGGCGCATGATGGCTTCCCCTAGAACTGGTACTGCAGGCCGAGCTGCATGCGGAGAGGACTCTGGCGGGAGACCGCCATGATCCGGTTCTTCGTGTAGAGGATCGAGGAGAGCCCGCTCGGCGCCTGGAAGTTGAACACGTTGGCGACCTCGAGGTCGATGTTCAGCTTGCCCTTGCGGACGTCCAGAGCCTGACGCAGGCGGATGCCCACGTCCCACTCGTCGTTGAAATGGTAGTAGAACCCCCGGTTCTCGATGCGCAGGTTGTAGCCGGCGTTCGCATCCGACCAGTAGGCGCGCTCGAGCGGGACGCCGCTGTCGTAGCTGACGGCCGCGCCGATCGACAGGTCCCAGGGATCCGTCGGGACGTTGTAGTAGGCCTGGGCGCGGACCGAGTGCTCCGAGCCGTTGGCCAGACGCCCGTAGGTGTACTGGGTCTGCGGGTCGTTGGTGAACGTGCCCTCAAGCGACGAGTTGTTCGTGCCGTTCATGAACGTGTACGAGTACGTGCCCTGGGCGAACCAGCGCTTGGCCTCACGCTTGATCAGCGAGAGGTCGAAGCGGTAGTAGTTGCGGCGGGCGGCGCGGGGGGTGCGCAGGCGCAGGTAGTTGTTGAGGATGTCGCCGGTGCGGGCGCCGATGACCTGGCTGCCGTCCTCGTCGTAGATGATGTTCGTCTCATCGGCGTCGTACAGGTTGCGCGTGAAGCGGCCCTGGAAGTTGAAGCCGATCGACAGGTCCGACACGATCTCGCGCTGGAAGATGACGTTGAACTCGTCGACGCCCGGCAGCTTGAGGTTCTTGTTGGCCGTGTTGAGGTTCTCACGCGGGCCGAAGTCGTACATGAGCGTGGAGCTGTTGAGGAAGCCACGGCCCTTGTTGTCGTTGAAGAGCTCGCCGAAGAACAGCTTGCTGCCGAAGCCCGCCTGGCTGGTGAACGACGCGAGCGACTGGGTGCCCGTCTCGTTGAAGCGACCGTAGCCGCCGGCCAACTTGGTCTTCTGGTCCCCAAAGGGGTCCCAGGAGACGAACAGGCGCGGGCTGAAGATGCTGCCGCGGATGACGGGATCGCCGACGTCGTTGCGCAGGACGGTGTTGTCGAAGCGCAGGCCGTAGCGGATGGTGAAGTTCGAGACCGGCTTGTACGCGTCCTGGGCGAAGACCGACCAGGTGGAGCCGATGTCGCGCTCGATGATCGGCGCCGAGGTCTCGAGCCAGTAGTAGTTGGTCAGCGTGTTCGGGTCAGAGCCGGACTGGTTGATGTCGACGTAGCGCAGGTTGCCCGAGTAGCCGGTGACCGAGTTGTTCACGAACTGCGCGGTCTCGACGCCGAACTTCAGGTCGTGGCTGCCGCCAACCTTGTCCTTGAGGCCGGTCAGCGAGTACTTGCTGCTGGCCGAGAAGCGCCAGCGGTCGTCGAACACGTACGTGCCCCAGTTGACCGAGTCGAAGGCGCCGAACAGGCCCAAGCGGCCGGGCGTCTCGAAGTCGACGAAGCCTTCCTGCTCCGTGGGCTTGCACTTGTTGCTGTCGCTGTTCTCGTTGTGCGTGCACGGCACCGCGTACTGCTCGATCGAGATCTTCTGCAGGCCGATGCGGGTGTCGAGGTTGGAGTTCTCGGTCAGGAACCACTGCCACCGGACCTGGCCGACGAAGCCCGACTGAGCCTGACGACCCTGGGACTCCGCCTTCTGGAAGGGGTTGCCCTGGGAGATGTTGTCGATGACCGTGGGGTCAGCCTGGAACAGCAGGCTCACGCGGTGCGCGTTGTTCGGCTGGATGGTCAGCTTGCCCAGCAGGTAGTTGCCGTCGTAGTCGCGCTTCTGGGGCATGCCCGTGGAGGCGATGAGCGAGCGGTCGTGCTGGTAGGAGAAGACGAACCAGGCCTTGTCCTGGACCAGCGGACCCGACACCTTGGCGCCGATCTGCAGGGTCTGGAAGGCGGAGTCGAACTGGGTGGCGGCGAGGTCGTAGCCGTCGGACGTGTAGCGGGCGTCCTTCTTGGGAGACCAGCCACCGTTCTGGTAGTAGACCGACGTGTCGAACTCGAGGTTGTTCGTCCCGTTGTCCGTCACGATGTTGATGATGCCGCCGAGGCTGATGCCGTACTCGGCGTCAAAACCGCCGAGGAGGACTTCAATCTGCTGGATGGCGTCGAAGTTGAAGTTCTGGCCGAAGGTGCCGGTGACCGGGTCGGTGACCGTCGCGCCGTCGAGCAGGAAGGTGTTCTCAGAGGTGCCGCCGCCCGCCATGTTCGGGTTGCCGCCGCTGCCCTTGGACACGCCAGCCGAGAGCTGGACCGCGTCCTGGTAGCTGCGACCCGACGGGACGCGCTGCAGGAACTCCTGCGTCAGGACCTGACCGACCGTGGTGCTCTCCGTGTCCACGATGGGACCGGAGTTGCCCTCGACGATGATGGTCGTGGTGGAGCCTTCCTTGAGCTGCACGTCGACCGTCACCTGGCGGTTGATCTGCACCAACACGTTCTGGCGCTGCTCGGCGGGGAAGCCTTCAGCGACGACCGTGACCGAGTACGCACCCGGGAGGAGGTCCGTGAACTTGTAGAAGCCGTCGGCGTCCGTCGAGCGGACCTGCTGGCCGCCGATCATCTGAGGCGACGCCACGGTGACAGAGGCATCGGGGTACCCGATGCCGTCCGTGTCCGTGACAGTGCCCTGGATGGTCCCGGTGGTCTGCGCGTACGCGGCCGGTCCGAGGAGGACGAAAGTGGCCAGGGCTACGGCGAGAAAACGCCAGAGCTGGTCCTTCGTGAGTCGGAGAGCGATGGTCAGCACGCTTGCCTTCCGTGAAAGCATACGTTCGAGCCCGGTTTTGAGGCTTGAACGCCCCCGGACGATCACGTCGGGGAAACCAGCGTACGGTTACAAGCGCAAGGGCGTCTCGTCAACCAGGACGCGCACAATCGCGGGGGGACTTCACCGAATCCGCACCTGGAGGCCCGTTTCGGCGCGATCCAAAACGCGCCCGTGACGGTGTGCACCGGTCGGATCCACCCGGAAAGTCGCGCGACGGCCCCGAGACGGCGCGCGTCGGACCTTCGGATGTCGCGGGCGCGTGCTAGACAGGCCCCCGCTGATGGCCGGAGAGCCGATGTCGTCCACGCGCAAGATCGCCGCCGCCGCCCTGGCCGCTGCCGCCCTCCTCGCCGGAGCGGGCTGGTGGCTCCGCCGGGATCCGGGGGCCAAGCCCACGGTCGCCAACGACCTGGCCCAGACCCTGTCGCTCGCCGCGGACCTCCCGTTCGCCGAGCTGACGGTCCCGGACCACAGCCGCGCGCACACCCCGGTGGCCCCCGATCAGATCCCGCTGACCCGCTGGCACCAGCGCGGCGACGTCTGGGTGGCCCCCCTCCCCGTCCGGATGCGCACGTTCTACTTCACCAAGCCGCTCGCCGGCATGCGCGTGATCCAGGCGGACGGGTCGGAGCTGCCCCACAGCTTCCTCACGTCCAACGACAAGCCCAGCTGGACCTACGACGAGAAGACGATCCAGCTCCACGGGATCAGCGAGACCCCCACCGACGCCAGCTTCACGTTCGAGTACCCGTCGGCCACCGCCCGCGAGCGCGCGCTGAACTACGCGTCGTCCGGGGCCAAGGCTTACAAGGACTTCGTCCGATCCACCGCCCAGGGCGGCGACGCCACGTCCGGCTACGACTCGCGCACCGGCCTGCTCCTGCCCGCCCCGGCCACCGCGAGCTGGGACCTGACCATCCCGCCCGCCGCCGAGCTGCGCTTCACACCCGAGTTGGAGCGCCCTGAGGTGCTGGACGCCCCGACGTCGGACGGCGCGTCGATCGTCGTCACGCTGGAGATCGCAGGCGAGAAGCACGACCTGTGGACCGGGCAGGTGTCCGCCGACCAGGGCGACATGGTCCGCGTCGACCTGGACGCCTGGGCGGGCCAGCAGGGCCGCTTGACCATCCACACGGACCCCGGCGCCGACGCCCGCTTCGACTACGTCTTCCTGGCCGACCCGGTGGTGTCCTCGCGCAAGGAGAGCCCGCGGCACATCGTGCTGGTGTTCGTCGACACGCTGCGCCCGGACCACCTGAGCGCCTACGGCTACGATCGCGACACCTCCCCCGCCCTCAAGCAGATCGCTGCGGAGGGTGTGCGCTTTGACCAGGCACGCAGCGTCGCCCCCTGGACCCTGCCGTCCGCCCGCACCATGATGACCGGGCGTGACCCCGAGGCCTTCTTCTCCGGCGGCACGCTCCCGGGCGCGCTCGGTCGCGCGGGCTGGGCCACCGCCATGCTGGCCGGCAACCTCTACCTGGGGCCGAACTTCGGCCTGAACCGCGACTGGGGCACCCACTTCGTGGAGCTGCTGCCGCACGCCGAGACGCAGGTTGACCGCGCGCTGGCCTGGCTGGACGCGCAGTCCGGTCGGGACGCGTTCGTGCTGGTCCACCTGATGGACAGCCACCTGCCCTACCACGAGCCCGCCGACTACCAGACCATGTGGGCCAAGGACCGCCCGGCCTCGCTGCGTCAGGGCGAGTTCTTCCGGGCCGAGGCCGCGGCGCTCAAGACCAAGCCCGACCGCCAGTACATCCGCGACCGCTACGACTCCAGCATCCGCTACGCCGACGACCAGCTCGCCCGCCTCTACGCGCGCCTGGGCCCGGACGACGCCGTGATGTTCGTGTCGGACCACGGCGAGGAGTTCTGGGAGCACGGCGGCTACGAGCACGGCCACGCGCTGTGGGACGAGCTGCTCCACATCCCCATGATCCTGCGCGCCCCAGGCCTCCCCGCCGGCACCACGCTCGACGCCCCCGTGTCGATGCTCGACGTGGCCCCCACGATCGCCGCGATCGCCGGCGTCCCGCTGCCCGACGCCAAGGGCGTCAGCCTGCTCGACGCGGCCAAGGGCACCGCGAGCGCCGTCGACGGCCTGCGCGCCCGCGACCAGGCCTTCGGCCGCCCGCTCTACGGCGCCGAGCGCTGGGGCGTGCTGCACCAGGGCGACAAGTATCAGACGGCGGCAGGCCGCGAGCTGCTGTTCAACCTGGAGAAAGACCCGGTCGAGAAGGAGAACCTGCTCGATCGGGACCGCTCCCTGCGCGAGCCGATGCGCGGCTACCTGGGCCAGGCCCTGGGCCGCGAGGTCGTCGTCGCCTACCGCCTGAGCAACGCAGGCCAGCGCCGCGCCCCGCCGGACGCGCTCGACCTCGTCCTGCACGTCCCCGGCGGCATCCGCGCCGCCTGGGTGGCCGACGAGCCCACCGAGGCGTCGGACGCGTGCATCCAGTGGGAGCCCGGCTCCGACACGGTCCAGGCCCGCTGGACCGCCGGCTGGCGCGGCGACCGCGTGGTCTGGGTGGTCCCGAACAACCCGATGGCGGAGGTCACCCCCGACCTGACCGTCGACGTCTCCTCCGGCCACGTCCGGACGAAGTACACGATCCCCGCCGACGCCCCCGCGGAGCTGAGCGCCCCGCCCGTACCCCTGCTCGACGAGCGGACCGGCGAGCGCGGCTGGAACCTTGGCTTTGGCGTGACGCCCATCCCGCTGGACGGCGGCGTCAACCTGTCTGGCTACGACGAGGAGACCGCCGGTCTGGCGGCCATGGGCTACGTCGTGGGCGACGAGCAGGCGCGCGTGAAGAGCGAGTGCGGCGCCAAGAAGCCTGCCCCGCACGCCCCAAAGTAGCGCGACCGCAGGCCGCGCCCTCCGTCAGCCGTCAGCCTCAGCCGTCAGCGGATCGCGACGATCACCAGCGTGACGTTGTCCTTGCCGCCGCCCTGGTGCGACGCCCGGACCAGCTCGCGCGCGGCGATGCGGGGGTCGGAGTAGGTCGACAGGATCGACGCCATGTCGGCGTCCTGGACCTCGCCCCACAGGCCGTCCGTGCAGAGCAGGATGCGGTCGCCGGGCTGCACGTCCACGCGGAACAGGTCGATCTCGACGTCGCGCTCGGTGCCCACGGTGCGCAGCAGCACGTTGGACTGCGGGTGGTTGCGGGCCTCCTCCTTGGTGATCCGGCCCTTCTCGACCAGCTTCTGCACAAAGCTGTGGTCGACCGAGATCTGGTGGAGGGTGCGGTCGCGGAACAGGTAGGCGCGGCTGTCGCCGACGTTGGCCACGAACGCCTGACGGCTGTTGTGCAGGAGCAGGGCGACGAGCGTGGTGCCCATGTCGTTGCCCTTGCGGTCCGCGTCAGCCTTGATGGTGTTGTTGGCGGCCTGGAAGGCCTCGTTGAGCGTGCCCTCGATGGCGTCCAGGCCCTTGGAGAGCAGGTCGGCCCGGTCGCGGGCGATGCGGCACATGGTCTCGACCGCCAGCGCGGACGCGACCTCACCGCCGTCGTGGCCGCCCATGCCGTCGGCCACCACGTACAGCTCGGCCTTGCGGTCGAGCGCGGTCCAGCCCCACGAGTCTTCATTGAGCTGGCGGGCCAAGCCCACGTCGGTCATGGCGCCCATGGTGGGCGGGAAGGCGAGCGCCGCGTAGGCGTCGAAGCGGGTCTCGATGGCCCGGCCCATGTCCCGGGGCGACGGGAAGTCCCCGCTCACCGCCAGGTCCAGGAAGTCGACCAGCGGCAGGGCGCGGACGTGGCAGTAGCGCCGCATGAGCAGCGCCACCTCGCGCAGCACCGGGGCCAGCGCCGCCGGGGTCAGCGGATCCGCCTGCACCGAGTCGATGTCCAGGTCGTACAGGCGAACCGAACCGTCCGGCGACAGCAGGATGTTCGACCGCTTGACCGGCCCGGTCAGGATGCCGTTCTGGGCCAGGAAGGCCAGCGCGCCCACCACCCGCTGGGCGATGTGCAGGATCCGCTGGTTGGACAACGGCGCGGCCTCGTCGACCATCAGGCCCTCGCCGCCGTAGGGGACGACGGACAGGAGCTGATCGTCCAAGCGGACCCAGTCCACCGGCTTGGCCAGACCCGGGTGATCCAGGCGGCGCGCAGCGAAGGTCTGGAAGGCCTCGAACCGGTCGACCTCCCAGCGGGCCGACATCAGGTAGCGCCTGGGCGTGAGCGCCGCGCCGCACTTGTGGCAGATGCGCGCCGTGCGGGGGCTGCCCGGGAACGCGCAGGTGGCACAACGACGCGTCTCCCGGTCGGGGCGATCGTCGTTGACCAGGTAGAACATCCGACCTTCCGCAAGACGGACCAGGCCCTCCACGGTGTAGTGGTCGCCTACATAGGTTCCTGGCGGAAAATGCGAGGGTCGGACTTCGTTCATGCGTGTGCTTGGATCATCCCTTCAGGGGGTGATGAGGAGAAGTCCGTGGCCATTGCACCGACTGGTCGTCTACGGTAGCCCGTAGGACGTTGTTTCCACTCGGGCCACCCGTCCGCTATCCTCATCGGGTGCGTAACACCCATCGTCCGCCTTTCGGAACGATGCGACTCCAATCTTAGACAACCCTCATCGGAGAGTCCATGTCCTACCGTCGAACGCTCGTCTGGTCGCTGACCGCCCTCGCCCTGGTCGGCTGCACCAACGGCCCGGGGTCTGACAAGGACACCGACACCAAGGACTCCGACGCGGTCGACACCGACCCGGACGTGATCGTGGACACCGACGACACCGACATCGCCGTCGACACCGATGACACCGACATCGTCGCCGACACCGACACCGACACCGGCGGCGACACCGACACCGGCACGGTCGCCGCCACCGACACCACCATCCGCGTGATCCGCGAGCGCTCCGGCGGGTTCGGCTTTGGCGACCTTCTGCACGTCACCGCCGTCACCGTGGTCGAGGTCCGCTCCAGCGCCACCGGCCCGCGCGGCTTCACCGTGCAGGAGGCCGGCACCGAGAACGCCGCCCTGTGGGTGGACGTCGCCGCGCCCTACATCCTGCCCGCCGAAGGCGTCAGCGTCGGCGTGGTCGGCGTGTACCGCGAGCTGGGCTCCGGCCCGACCGGCTCGGGCACCCAGACCCAGCTTCAGATCAGCGGCGCGCTGCCGGGCACGGAGTGGATCCAGCTCGGCCCGTCCACCCGCCCGACCCCGGTGCTCCTGACCCCCACCGACTTCCACGCCGACCCCGAGCCCTACGAGAGCATGCGCGTCGTGCTCAGCGACTCGCCGCGCCTGTTTGTGTCCGACGGCCCCTTTAGCGACGACTCGTTCGTGCTGACCCCGGACGCCGCCCTGTTCGACATCAGCGTGCTGCCGCTGTTCTACAACCTCCACGGGAGCCCCCCCGGCGCCCTGCCGAACCTGGGCGTCGATGACTCGTTCAGCGCCATGGCCGGCACCGTCTGGTACGACAACAACGGCTACGCTCTCGCGCCCACGGCCCTGGCCGATGGCCTGAACTACGTCGCCTACCTCCCGCCCAGCGACACCGACGTCGTCGTCGACACCGACGTGATCCCAGGCGACACCGACACCGACACCGACACCATCATCACGCCGCCCGACACGTCCGTGGACACCGATGTCGGCCCGCTGATCGCAGACGTCGAGAAGCTGCGCGCGGGCATCTACTTCGTCGGCACCATCGGCATGCCCAACTACCTGACCTTCTCCGGCGGCGTGGTCACCGCGGTGCGCTACCGCAGCACCCCGCCCGCCACGAACGCCGTGGCCGTGCAGTGGCCGACGTTGAACGGCGACAAGGGCGGCCTCTACGTCTGGCTCAGCAACGCCCAGACGCCGCCCGCCATCGGGGATGTGCTCGACTTCACCGGCAACTACGTCGAGGACCCCACCGGCGGGTCCGTCCCGAACGCCACGCTCGCCACCATCCGCATCGAGCCGAGCAACATGAACGCGAACTGGTCGGTCACCGGGACGGCCTCCGTGCCGACGCCGGTCGACCTGACGTTGGGCGACCTGCTGCTCGCCACCACCGCCGAGCCCTACGAGTCCATGCTGGTGCGCATCACCGACCCGTCCGGCCTCAACGTCACCACCAACCCCAACATCAACCACGAGTTCCGGGTGCAGGTGGGCGGCGCGGGCGCCGAGCTCATCGTCGACGACCACTACTTCGACCTGACCGGCTTCCACGGCGTCAACGTCGGCGACACCATGACGTCGCTGACCGGCGTCGTGCACTACGAGGGCACCAGCTACAAGCTTGGCCCCACCACGTCGGCCGACGCGGCGGGCTGGGTCGACAACTAGCCTAGCGAGCGCGCCGCCTGCCCTACGAACGGGCGGGCGGCGCCGCCCTTGGCCCCCGCGGCACCTAGCCGGCCGCCGCGATCTCAAACCGGTAGACCTCGGCGCCGTCCGAGGCGTGCAGTCGGCGCACGACCATCGACCCGTCGGGCGCCACGTCCACGGTGGTGCAGCCGAACTCGGCCTCGGCGAACTTGCGCGCGGCGACCACGTCCGGACGCGCGACGGTGGCGTCGGGCAGCTTGAAGTCGACGTTGTAGAGCAGCGCGCCCGCGGCCCCGTCGACCACCCAGTCCATGCCGTAGAGCTGGAAGTGCTCGTAGCTGTGCGAGTGCCCGCCCAGGATGAGCCGGACCTTGTGGCCGAGCAGGTGCGGCAACATCACGTCCTCGTCGACGCGGTCGGGGTGGTAGTGCTCGCTGAACGTGAACAGCGGGCGGTGCCAGCCCAGGATCACGCCCTTGACGGTGTCGTCGGCGTCGGCGGCCGCCAGCTGGGCGTCCAGCCACGCGTACTGCTCGCTCGTGTCGTCCGACAGGGAGAAGGTCTCGCTGTCGAGCATGAGGACGAGCGCGCTGCCCGCGCGGAACGCGTGCGTGTAGCCGGGGCCGGAGTCGCCCTGATCGCCGAAGAGACGTTCGAACATCTCGAGTAGCTCGGTCTCCTTCTCCAGCTCGTGGTTGCCGATCGCCACCTGCAGCGGCGCCAGCGACGTGACCGGGACCAGCGACGCGAAGAACCCAGCCCAGGTGTCGGACGGGTTGGAGCTGTACTGCAGGTCGCCGCCGTGCATCACGACGTCCGGCGACTGCGCCGACAGCACCGCGAGCGTGGCGTCGGTGTTCGGCCACATGGAGTCGGCCATCCAGCCCAGGCGAACGGGGGCGTCAGGGGCGGGGGGGCAGCGGAACGCGCCCTCGTGGGTCTCAGACAAGGTGGGCACCCGCCAGGCGTAGGTCTCGCCAGGCACCAGCCCGTCCAGGATGACCTCGTGGCGCACGTGCAGGCCGGGGACGTCGGCGGGGATGGTGTCGGAGAGCGTGGGGTTCTCGTAGACCAGCTCGGCGGCGTCGCGGGCGGGCGTGAACGCGCGCGCCCTGCCGTCCGGGCCGCTCAGCCACACTCCGACCTCCACGTCGGCCAGGGTCTCAAACCGCAGGCGCATCGACGTGGGCGACACGATGGTCACCCAGGGCTTCTTGTCGAGCGCGACGTCGGGCAGCGCCACGTCGGTGTCCTCGCCGTCATCTGTGGCCGCGGGCGTGCCGCAGCCGGCGAGCGCCGCACCACCCAAAATTCCGCGCAGCACGTCACGACGCGAGATCGACATCAGCCCTCCAGCGGGGCCAGTGTCACCGGTTCGTCACGTCAAAGCCACCGCTCAGCGCGCGACCGCCGCCGCCACCCGCAGCCCGCCCACCGCCACCGCGTAGGTGCTCTGGCCGGGGAAGACGGAGTCGCCGACCAACCACAGGCCGCGCTCCACCGCCACCGGGCCCAGCTGCCGGTAGGACGACAGGCCGACGCGCCGGGGCACACCGCCCACCGCGCCGTCCGCGCGCCGGAGGAAGCGCTGGAAGGTGCGCGGCGACGCGGGCAGCTCCAGCGCCACGTCGTCGTGCTCAGGCGCGAGCGCGGCGAGGGTGGCGCGCATCCGGTCCTGGATCTCGTGGACCACGCGCGCCGGATCTTCGGCCCGCAGGCGCGACAGGGCCACGTGCGTGGACGCCGTCAGCGTGCGCTCGCCGCCCTCGCCATCGCCCGACACCGACACGTAGACGTGGTTCCCCTCCAGCAGGGGTCGGGTCGGGTCGGCCGTCAGGTCCAGGTGGACCGCGGGGCCCGGCGCGCCCCGCACGGCGCGGTACAGCATCACCGCGCCCCAGCCGTCGGCGATCGGCGCGTGGCGACGGGTGAGCCCCGCGTGCCCGCCCAGCAGCGCCGCCAGGTCCGCGGGCAGCACGTTGGCGACGACCTTGTCGACCAGGAGCACGCCGTCGCGGGTGGTGACCTCCCACCGGCCGTCGACCCGGCGCAGGCCCTTCACCCGGTTGGCGAGTCGAACGGTGCCGCCCGCCTGCCCGATCGCGTCGACCAGCCCGGTCGCCAGCCGCCCGATGCCGCCTTCGATCTGCCCCGTGCCGCGCCACAGGAAGTCCATCGACGCCAGGGCGTAGGGCGCCTCGGCCACGTCGGGCTCGCACTGCACGGTGATCTGGCACTGTCCGCCCAGCCAGGTGCGGACAGGCGCCCAGCTCGCCAGCCCGTGCTGGGCCAGGACCGACTCCAGCGACTGCCCGAACACCCGCAGCACCGGCAGGTAGCGAAGCCCCCGCGCCGCGTGCCGCGCCAGCGTGGTCGGAGAGAGCGGCGGCAGCAGGGTCGGGTCCTCAAACAGCGACCACAGCACGTCGGCCACCGCGCCCTGCTCGGCGAAGAAGCGGCGCAGCCCGTCGGTCGGCGCGTCCGGCAGCGCGCACAGCGACTCCAGGAAGCGCGCCTTGTCCGCGAGCAGCGGCAGCGCGAAGCCAGGCGCCCGCACCTCGCCCAGGCTGTCATGGAAGACCGGCCGCGCGTCCAGGTTGTACTTGGCGATCCAGCGACCAAACAGCTGGTCCGGCGCCAGCCCGCAGAACAGCGTCGCGCCCGACTCAAAGCGCCGACCGGCGCGGGTGAACGTGGACGCGCAGCCGCCCGGGTAGGCCAGCGCCTCGCAGACCGTCACGTTCGCGCCCTGCTCGGCGAGCGACAGCGCCGCGGCCAGGCCACCAAAGCCGGCGCCGATCACCAGCACGTCCACGGGGCGCGCGCTCCGGTTCAAGGCGGCGTCAGCGCGAACTCGTCGGCGTCGATGCACGCGGGGTACACCACGTCGGACGGGTTGGTCAGGAACCGGCCCACCGCCTGCCCCGCGCACTCGGTGCGAAGCACGCCGTGGCCCGCGGACGGGTCGTTGAACATCACGCCGTCGCCGACGGACTGCAGCGTCAGGTCGCCCCACACCGGCCCGCCCAGCGGGTCGAGGCGGCCCACCAGGAGCAGCGTCGGCACGTCGATCTGCGGCATCTGGTGGGACGTCGGGTCGGACGGCGTCACGGCCAGCGCGGCGCACACTGCGCGCTCGGGCGGCAGCGGGTCGACCAGCCCCGGCAGCCGCGGATCGGGCGGACGGGACGGCGTCGCGGGCGCGAACGGCAGCTCATCCGCGCAGGTGATCACATGGTAGAGCAGCGGCACGACGCCCTGCGGCGGCGTGTGGTCCGACAGGCGCGCCAGCGCGCTCAGGTCCCCACCGGCCAGGTCGCGCAGGGTCCAGGGGAGCGCGTGCATCGGCGGGCCCTGCTTGGCACCCTCCTGGATGCGCTGCACCAGCCCGGCGCCGTCCACAAGCGACCCGTCCGGCGCGCGCACCGGCGTGTCGTCCCAGTTGGCGATCAACGCCGCGAGGGTCGCCCACGGGTCGGGCACGTCCTCGGCGCAGCGCTCGTCGCGCGCGCACGCGTCGAACACCTGGCGGAGCACGTCGCCCAGCCGCGACTGGCCCAGGTCCAGGTACGACGCGTTGGGCGGCGCGGGCGAGCCCAGCACGAGGCTCGCGACCTTGTCGGGGTGCGTGGCCACCAACGCCAGCGCCCAGCGGGTGCCGTAGCTCCCGCCCACCACGTGCAGCTTGCCGCCCGGCACGGAGTCCGCGAGCACGGCGACGTCGTCGACCAGGCGCTCGGTGCGGAACGCTTCCAGATCCACGCCGCGCTTGCGGAGCCAGGCCGCGTCACGGGCGATCACGACCATGGGGTCGTGCGCGCGCGCCCGATGCTGGCGCAACAGGCTGGGCGTCGCGGCCCCGCCCCCGCGCGGGTCGAGCACGATCAAGTCGCGCGCGGCGCGCCAGGGTCGGGTGACCTCCTCTACCTTGTCGAGCTGGTAGAGCAGCACCTGGCCGGGGCCGCCCGGCAGCAGCACCGCGGGGACGTCGTCGGTGACGGGCCCGGTCGACCGCAAGCGGACGAACGGCACCGTCACCAGGCAGGCGTCGGCGTCGTCGGGCGTGGCGGCGTTGAAGATCAAGCCGCAGGTCGCGCCCTCGGGCATGGGCGTGTACCCGCAGCGCACCACGTCGACGTGCGGCGTGAAGTCCGACCCCACCGGCTCGCACAGCGGTCGCGCGTGCGCCGCCGTCGGGTGCGTCGCGAGCGCCAGCCCACACGCCAGGCTCAGCGCCCGGGAGGTCAGGGGGAGACCGGCGGGTCGGTGTCGGTGGCGAGCTCAGGCGACTCGGACAGCATGTCCAGCAGCGCCGTCACCTCGGCCTCGCCGTCAAAGCCGTCGGGCGGGTTGGCGCCGCCGGCCCACTCGTGTCCCCAGTCGGAGATCACGCAGGCGCGGGTGGGCACGGCGCAGTCCCAGGTGGAGCAGGTGGCCTGACCGCTCTTGGTGACGGCGGGCTCACCGACGCACTGGTTGCGCTCCAGGAACGGCGCGATCGTCTCGTCGTGGGACGGCCAGACAAACCCGTTCTGGTCGGCCGTGCCCACGCCGCCCTCGATCGGCACGCGGGGGTCGTCCAGGCCGTGCTCAAAGGTGATGGGGATGGGCGTGCCGTCCGCGCAGCTGTCGACCAGCGTGGCGCCCGACGACGAGTAGACCGCGTCCACGCCGTGCCCTTCGCAGGCCCAGCGGATGGCCATCATGCCGCCGTTGCTGTGGCCCGCGCCCACCACGCGGTCGACGCACACGCGCTTCTTCAGGTTGTCGGAGATGGCGTCGAGGAAGGCCACGTCGGTGGCCTCGACCAGCTTGGCGGGTCCGCAGCAGGTCCCGGCGTTCCAGCTCAGCGTGGTGGGCGTGCCCGACCCGGTGGGGAAGACCGCCACGAACTGGCCGTCTTCGGCCATGTTCAGAAGGCGGGTGGTGCCGTGCATCATCTTGTCCGCGCTGCCGCCGGCGCCGTGCATCATCACCACGGCGGGGCGGGGCCCCTTGGTGGCGGGCACGTAGATGTAGGGCATGCGATCGAACCCATCCATCGTCATCTTGTACAGGCCGGGCTCAGGCCAGGTGACGCAGGGGTCGTCCACCACCGGCAGCTCGGGCGTACACGCCGTGAGCATGAGGAACCCGACGCCGACAAGCCCGACTTGGATGCACGCAGAGCGCATGTCACCTCCCGGCCCAGACTTATCCTGCGTCGCCTTGGCTGACGCGGAACGGCACACAGCCAGACATGGGGGCGTCGCGCGGAGGCGTCCGCGGTGCTACCTCCGCGGGTCTGACCGGGCCCACTCCATGATCCAGCCGATCTCCGATCCGAGCGTCCTTGAGGGCTACCTCACCGACGCGTCCAACCTGCGCGGCCACGCCGACGGCCTGCTCCGCCCTCGCACCACCGAGGAGGTCGCGGAGATCGTCCGCCACTGCCAGCGGCTGGCCATCCCGCTGACCATCACCGCGGCGCGCACCTCCACCACCGGCAGCCCCGTCCCGTTTGGCGGCCTGCTGCTGTCGACCGAGCTGCTCCACGAGATCGGCCCGATCACCCACGACACGGCGACCGCCGGCGCGGGCGTCATCCTGGGCCAGCTCCAGGACGCGATCGAGGCCACCGGCCGCTTCTTCCCGCCCGACCCCACCTCGCGGTACGACTGCACGCTGGGTGCGGCGATCGCCTGCAACGCCAGCGGCGCGCGCACCTTCAAGTACGGCCCGACCCGCCCATGGATCGACGCGCTGGAGGTGGTGCTGCCCACCGGCGAGATCCTGCACGTCCGCAAGGGCGACCCGATCCCCTCCGGATGGCCCATCCCGGCTTGGTCCGAGCCCGACGTGAAGACCGCCGCCGGCTACGCGCCGCCCCAGGATCTGCTCGACGTGTTCATCGGCCAGGAGGGCACGCTGGGCGTGGTCACCCGCGCGGTGGTCCGGCTGACGGCGCTGCCGCACGACGTGATCGGCCTGCTCGCCTTCTTCCCCGACCGCGCCACCGCGATCGCCATGGTGTCGACCCTGCGCGACGCCGCGCGGGCCGCCCCGGACGGCGCCCTGTCGCCCCGCTGCATCGAGTACTTCGACGACCAGTGCCTCGCGCTGGCCCGCAAGCGCATCGAGGGCGTGCCGGACACCGCCGCTTGCGCGCTGTTCTGCGAGCAGGAGGTCGCCACGGCCGACGCGCAGGACAGCCACCTGTCTGCGTGGTGGGAGGCGCTGGAGGCCGACGGCGCGCTCGCGTCCGACACGGTGATCGCCACCGACGACACGTCGCGCAAGCAGCTGCACGCGCTGCGCCACGCCATCCCCGCGGGCATCAACGAGGAGGTCGTGCGCAACGGCATGCCCAAGCTGGGCACGGATCTGTCGGTGCCGGACTCTGCGCTGACCACGATGATGGAGGCCTACGACAAGGCGCCCATCCGGCACGTGCTGTTCGGCCACATCGGCAACAACCACCTGCACCTGAACCTGCTGCCCAAGACCCCCGACGAGCTCGCCACCGCCAAGGCTTTCTACGACGACCTGTCGCGGCTCGCGATCTCCTTGGGTGGATCGGTCAGCGGCGAGCACGGGATCGGCAAGGCCAAGGTCAAGCAGCTCGGCTGGATGGTCGGTGACGCCACGCTGGCCGCCTTCGCAGACCTCAAGCGCGCGCTCGACCCGCACTGGATCCTGGGCCGCGGCACGATGATCGCCGCGCCGACGGACTGATCCCAAAACGAGCAACTTCCTGCCGAAATTGCCGTGGCATACCGCCGAGGCTGCGCTACCATAGCGGCCACCTTTCTTGGGGAAACGCCATGCGCTCTGTGCTGATGCTCGCGCTGGTCCTTGCGGCCTGCAACTCTGGCAACGTGAAGATCAACGACGGCGACTCGGACGTCTACGACGCGAACGACCACAAGGACAACGTCGCGCCCGGCCAGCCCGAGGTGAACATCACCCCGTCGGGCGCCGACACGCGCGACGACATCACCGCGCAGATCCTGTTCCCCGCGGACGACGCCGACGGCGACTTCCTCACCTACGACTACGTCTGGCTGGTCAACGGCGACGCGCGCTCCGACATCCAAGGCGACACCGTGACCAAGGATCTGACCGAGCGCGACCAGCGCTGGGAGGTCCGCGTCCGCGCGTTCGACGGCCGCGAGTACGGCCCCACCGCCAGCGATCAGCAGGACATCGGCAACGCGCCGCCCACCCTGCTGCTGCGCTGGAAGAACGACGCGCCCGGCACCAACGACCCGCTGGTGATCCGCACCAACACCGATGATCCCGACGGCGACCTCGTCGACCTCTCGTTCGTGTGGACGGTGGACGGCAACGTCACGCCCTACGCGAACGACACCGTCCCCGCCAACGCCACGTCCGGCGGCGAGACGTGGAAGGTCGAGGTCACCGCGACCGACGAGGAGGGCGACGACACGACCGAGAGCCTCGACGTCCAGATCGCCAACCTCGACCCCACGATCACCGACCTGCAGATCACGCCGAACCCGGCGCCGCCCAGCGCCAACCTGACCGCGTCGGCCACGATCGCCGACCCGGACGGCGACGCGTTCGTCACCACCTACACGTGGACCAAGGACGGCGCCGCCACCGCCTTCACCGGCGTGCAGATCCCGGCGTCGGCCACTGAGGACGGGCAGACCTGGGAGGTCACCGTCATCGCCGACGACCAGCACGGCGGCATCGCCACCTCCAGCGCGTCGGTCGACGTGGTCAACCACCCGCCGGTCATCACGGCGATCGCCATCGACCCGTCGCCCCCCGGCGACAGCGACTACCTGTACGTCGACACGTCGGGCGTCACCGACGCGGACGGCGACACGCTCACCTACACCTACGTCTGGTACCGCAACGGCTCGGTGTACGGCGGCAACACCTACTTCATCGACCCCTCCGCCACGGCGACCGGCGACACCTGGCAGGTGTCCGTCACCGTCAGCGACGGCTCCGCCAGCGCGGGCCCCGTGCTTAGCCCCATCGAGACGATCCAGAACCGGCCGCCCGTCTCGCCGGTGATCGAGCTCGACCCGGCCGTCCCCACCACCTGCGTCAACCTGCAGTGCGTGATCTCGGTCAACTCGTACGATCCAGACGGCACGGCGGTGGTCCAGACCCTCACCTGGAAGCGGAACGGCGCGAACTACAACGGCACGCGCCTCACCACCACGCTCACCAACGACACCATCCCGGTGGCCACGCTGGTCCCCGGCGACGCGTGGACCTGCCACGTCACCACGACGTCGGGCGGCCAGTCCGGCCTGCCCGCGGACGTCACCGGCACCGTGCAGGGCTCCTCCGCGACGGAGAGCTTCACCGTCGCGGCCCGCGCCCAGGCCGACGTCCTGCTCATGGTCGACAACTCGGGCTCGATGGGCGACCCGCAGACCGCGTTCGCGACCGCGGCCAGCACGCTGATCACCACGCTCGACGGGTTCGGGCTGAACTACCACATCGGCGTCGTCACCTCGGACATGGACGATCTCACGCAGGCCGGCCGCATGATCCCGGGCAGCCTCGGCTCCGTCTACGTCACGAACGCGCTCGCGACCCGTCAGACCGAGCTGGCCGGCATGATCGCCGTGGGCATCAACGGCAGCGGCTACGAGAAGCCGCTCGCCGCCACCTACGCCGCGCTCCGCCCGCCGCTGAGCACCTCCACCAACGCGGGCTTCCTCCGCGCCACCGGCGGCGTCGGCATCCTCTTCCTGACCGACGAGGACGACCAGTCCGTGACGCCGACGGCCTCGACGTGGTCGTCCTGGCTGCGCGGCATCCGCTCCGACGCCGACATCACCACCTGGGGCATCATCGGAAACCCGGTCAACGGGTGCACCAACCTCTCCACGTTCGCGGCCGGCTACCCCGGCGACCTGTACGCGTCCGTCCTGCGCGACACGCACGGGTCCTGGACGTCGATCTGCGACCTGTCCTACAACAACTCGGTCCGCGACTTCGCGAACTCGGTCGCCGGCCTGCCGCGCCGCTTCTCGCTCACCCAGGCGGCGGACCCGGCCACGCTGACGGTCGTGAAGATCGCGGCCGGCTCGGGCACGCGCACCACGCTGGCCTACGGCACCAACTACACGTACGACACCGTCACGCACGCGGTCCTGCTCACGGCCACGCCGGCGAACGGCACCACGTACGAGATCAGCTACGACGCGAGCTGCACCGCGCGCGTGGCCGCCCCCGGCACGTTCGACACGGGCCTGTGAGCCCCGCACCTCGGCCATTCGTCCGGCTGCGGTGAAAGATCGCTGGCAGGCCTCCGTTTCAGGGTCCACCCCTGCCGCGAGGCCTCCCTGCACGCTACCCTGCGACCACTAGCCCCGGAGTTCCGGTTGCCGGAGTCCGTACCGGACATCGACCGTGGAACGCCCGTCGTCCCTCTGGATGAAGAGCGTGCGGTCGTCGAGCGCATGAAGCGTGGTGATCGCGCCGCGTTCGCCGTGCTCTACCGTTGGTACGGCGACGCCATCTACCGGGCGATCGTGGCGCGCGTGGGTCAGCACGAAGCCGCCGAGGACTGCCTGCGCGACACGTTCCGGCAGGCGCTCGAGAAGATCGAGTCGTTCACCTACGACCGTCAGAGCATCTACTGGTGGCTGCGCCGCATCGCCGTGAACAAGGCGATGGACGTGCACCGCGACCGCAAGCGCGACCGCAACCTGGCTGAGCGCGCCCAGGCCGAGCCCGCCGCGTCGCCGCTGCCGCAGCCCGCGCCCCGCCCCGACCGCGGCGTCGAGGTCGAAGAGACCTCACGTGACGTGGAGATCTCGCTGTCGCGGATGAACGTCCGCTACGCTCAGGCCCTGCGCCTGCGGCTGATCGAGGATCGCACCCGCGAGGAGTGCGCGGCCTCGCTTGGCGTCACCGTCGGCAACTTCGACGTCATCCTTCATCGCGCCTCCAAGGCGTTCAAGGAGGTCTGGCCCCCATGAACGAACGACACCAGACAGATCTCCTCGCTCGCTGGCTGGCCAGCGGCGCCCGCGGTGAACCCCCGGCCGGCCTCGACCCGGACACGGTGGCCTCCGTCTACGCGCTGCGTCCTGACCTGGCGCCTGCGCCTCGCCTGACCGTGGACGACATCCTCGACGGCATCACGTCCGGCCCGTTCGCCGCGCCCGAGGCCGACGCCGAGCCCGGCGGCGAGGTGGTGCCGTTCCCGGTGCCTGCGTCGCGCCCGACCGTCCTGCCGCCCAAGTCGAAGCGCGCCGCTGAGGCCACGCGCCGCTCCGACCGCACGCGGTGGATCGGCGGCGGCCTCGGCCTGCTCGCGGCGGCCGCCGCGGCGCTGCTCACGCTGTCGCCGTCGCTGGCCCCCGGCCCGAACATGGCCAAGACGGCGGATCGGTCCGAGGCCGACGCCACCGCACCGCAGGACGCCGGATCCGGCGCGCCCGCCGCACCCCCCATCGCCGAGATCGCCTCAGGTCAGGCCGCGCCGGACGCGGCGGCGCCCGCCGTGGTCGGCAACGCGGCGCAGGGTGGGATCGCGGATGGCCTGATCGGCGGCGCCGACGCGCCCCCCGGCGCAAGCCGCGAATTGGCCAACGACCGCAGCGTCTCCGGCCTCGCCGCGAGCGGCTACGCCGTCGCCCCGGCCGAGGCCGCGCCCGCCGCCGACGCGGTCGCCCAGCTCGACGACGGCGACGCCGCGCAGACCGGCGCGGCCGGCGGCTGGGGTGGCGCGTCGAACACCGCCACCGCGGTCGCCGACGAGAAGGAGGAGGCGCGCGCCGCGCCGAAGATGGCCGCGCGGGCCGCCGCCGCCCCCCCGCCCATGGCGCAGGCCGAGTCGCTGGCCGCGCCCAAGCCGTCGGCGGACGCCGCGCCTGCGTTCGACGCCAACGCCGTGATCGCCGCCGCCTCCAAGGTAGCCGCGAATGACCCGCTGTCGGGCGCACGTCAGCTTGAGCCGTTCATCCGTCAGGGCACGGCCGCGGACGGGCAGCGGATCGCCCTGGCCGCGGCGCGCTACGCCCGCGACGCCGGTGATCTGGACAAGGCCGAGTCGCTCGCCCGCGCGGGCCTCGCGCGCGGTGGCGCCGGGCCGGACTCCGCCCGCCTGACGTCGCTCATCTCGGCGATCGCGCAGACCCGCGCCGCCGATCAGGCCGCCCCCAGCACCACGGGCGCCGGGAACTAGCACGCAGCGCTGCGGGAGTTGGGCGATCCACCCCCGATCCAGCTATGCAGGGACTCCCTGGGGTCTCACGTGCCATTTCCCCCCTCTGTGGCTCGCGCGCTCACGCGCATGATGGGACGAAGCGACGCGCTCGATCGCGCGCGCAGGCTCGCGTTCGCGGACGCAGGCCACGGGTTCGACCCGTTCGGCATGCACCCGGACTTCATGGCCTTCGGCGACGCGCTCGCCAGCTGGGTCCACGACGTCTACTTCCGTGTGCAGTCCTACGACGCGCACCACATCCCCTCGACCGGCCCCGCCATCCTGGCCGCCAACCACTCGGGCACGCTCCCGATGGACGGCATGATGCTGTGGATCGACGTGCTGCGGAACACCGACCCGCCGCGCGCCCCGCGCCCCGTCGCCGACTACTTCGTGTCGTCGCTGCCGTGGATCGGCACGCTGTTCGCCCGCGCGGGCGTGGTCAGCGGCAGCCGCGGCAACGTGCGCCGCCTGCTGGAGCAGGGCGAGCTGATGATGCTGTTCCCGGAGGGCGTGCCCGGCGTCTCCAAGCCGTTCGCCGACCGCTACCAGCTCCAGAACTGGCGCGTCGGCCACTGCGAGATGGCCATCCGCTACCAGGCGCCGGTCGTCCCGGTCGGCATCGTCGGCGCGGAAGAGCAGATGCCGCAGCTCGGGCGCATCCCGGTCCAGCGCCTGTTCGGCATGGGGATCCCGCACATCCCCATCCCCGCGACGCCCATCCCGCTGCCGGTCCGCTACCACATCCTCTACGGCGAGCCGCTGCGCTTCGACCGCGAGTTCAAGCCCGATGACGCGGACGATCCCGAGATCTTGGCCGCGTGCGCCAAGCGCGTCCACGACGCCGTCGAGGCGTTGATCCACCGAGGGCTGCGCGAGCGGCAGGGGATCTTCGCGTGAGGGCCGTCCTGGTCACAGGCGCTGCGGCGCCGATGGGTCAGCGGCTGGTCCGCAGCCTCCTCGCGGACACGCGCGTCAGCCACGTGCTCGCGGTGGATGACGTGCCCGCCGATCACGCGCTGCCGTTCAGCCACGCGGGTCGCCTCACCTACCTGGCCATGGACATCCGCAAGGCGCGCAAGGTGCGCGAGCTGCTGTTCGGCCCGGCGCGTGATCTGAACGTACAGGTCGTCGTGCACCTGTCGGAGCACATCAACAGCTACAACACCGGCCGCGGTGTGCACGAGCAGAACGTCGAGGCGCTGCGCTCCATCTTGGAGCTGTCCGACATGCACCCGACCATCTTCCGCCTGGTCGTGAAGTCGCACGCGGTCGTGTACCGCGTGGGTCTGGATCTGCCGGTGCAGGTGACGGAGGAGCACCCGCTCAACCTCGCCGCCGACGCGCCCCAGTACGTGCGCGACCGCGTGGAGGCCGACCTCACCGCCTGCGCCCGCATGGGCCTGATCGACTGCGAGGTCGTCGTGCTGCGCTGCGCGGAGGCCCTCGCGCCCGGCATCGGCAGCCAGCTGCACGACTGGCTCGACGCGCCGTTCGCGCTGCGCACCATGGGCTTTGACCCGATGGTGAACGTCGCCAGCCCTGAGGACATCGTCCACGCCATCGAGCTGGCCACCCACGGCAGCGGCGAGGGCGTGTTCAACATCCCTGGGTACGACACCCTCCCGCTGTCGGAGGCGGCCCACAAGTGGGGCACGCGCCTCATCCCCATGCCGGCCAGCCTGATCCGCCCGATCTACGGCTTTCGCCATTGGGCCACCGGCTCGCAGTTCCGCTACGGCATCAACCGCGCGCAGATGCACCTGGGCCTAGTCCTCGACGGCACCCGCGCGCGTCAGGTGCTTGGATACGTTCCTCGCCATCCTGTGCAGTGGCCCGCGGGCGGATCGCTTGACGAACCTATCCCCGCCGGGTGAACCGGTCGGCCACGCCTGGGAGTGATCCATGTCGACCGAAGGTCCGCGCATCCGCGTCGTCAGCGCCGAGATCGAACGTTCGGGTCACTACCTGATCACGCAGCGTCGCCCGGACGCCGTGCTGCCGCTGCTCTGGGAGTTCCCCGGCGGCCGCGTGCGTGAAGGCGAGGACGACGCCGCGGCGCTGGTCCGTACGCTCCAGAGCCGCGTCGGCCTGGACGTGGTGGTGGGCGAGCAGACGATGGAGGTCGTGCACGTGTACGAGGGCTACTCGCTCACGCTCGCCGTGTACCGCTGCACCACCGACGAGTCGCAGGAGCCCGAGGCCCGCTACGTCCACGCGGTCGCCTGGGTCCGCCCGGAGCAGTTCGGGAACTACACGTTCCCCGGCGCCGACCAGCAGACCGTCGACTCGCTCCTGGCGGGCGTGGAGTAGGTCGCGCGGCCGGGCTTGAGCCCCGCGCGGGGCGCGCCGTCAGTCGGCCGCGCCAGACCCGCTACCAGTACTTCTCGATGTGGATCTCGCCGTCAGGCCGCTTGGGCGTCTTCATGCCCATGTCGCGCAGCTTGTACAGCTCGAGCATGCCCTTCACCATGTCCGGGTTGCCGCAGATCATGATGTGGTGCTTGTGCGGCCCGGCCACGGCGCCCGCGGCCTGTTCCAGCGCGCCCGACGACAGCAGGTCCGGGATGCGACCGCGCAGCGCGCCCGGCGCGTCCTCGCGGGTGAGCGCGGGGATGTAGGTGACGGCCTGCTCCTTGGCGATCTGCTCGAACTCGGCGCGGTAGCCGAGCTGCGCCGCCGTGCGCGCGCCGTGGACCACCACCACGCGCTTGTGGTTCCAGTAGGGTGCCCCCGACCGCAGCATGCTGAGGTACGGCGCCATGCCCGTGCCCGTGCCGATCAGCCACAGCACGTCCGACCCGTGGTCGTCCGACAGGGTGAAGCCGCCCGCGATCTTGTGCCACAGCAGGACGGTGTCGCCCGGCTTGAGCGCCGACAGCCGCGGGGTGAGCGCCCCGTTCTCCACGCGCTGGATGTAGAACTCCAGCGGGTCGCGGGGGCGAGAGGCGATGGAGTACGCGCGCTTGACGATCTCGTCTTCGCGCTCCAGCGCCAGGGTGGCGAACTGGCCGGGCACGAACTCGGGCGCAGAGTCGAGCTGCATCGTGAACAGGCCGTCGTCCCACTCTTTTTGGCCAGTCACGGTGGCCGTGTGCCACTTCGCAGGGTCGTGCATCGGGGGTCCTCCCGCAGGTAGCCTAGCGACCCCGAAGGAGAGCCGCCCGCGCCGCGCGCTAAAGGCGTAGCGCGGCCACCGTGTACGCGTCACCACCCTGCTCCGCGCTCGCGACCCTCCAGGCACCAACTTCTCGACAAGTCGGCAACCAACGCCGAACGGCCTGCTTCATGGCGCCGGTCCCGTGCCCGTGCAGGAAGAAGACGACGTTGTGGTCGCTTGAGATCGCGCGGCCGAGGAACTTCTCAATCTCCTCGATGCCGTCGTCCACGCGCATGCCGCGCAGGTCGAGCGTGTTGCTGTCCGTGCGGAGCGCCTGCTCCAGCGACGGCGCGGACGCCTTGGGCGCCTTGGGCGCGGGCGGCTTGGGCAGCGGGGCTTCGAACCGGGCGCCCAGGCGCTCCAGCTCGGCGGGCGCGGCGCGGACGGTCAGGCCGCGCTGAGTGCGCACGGTGATCTGCCGACCGACCTCCAGGACCTCGCCCACGTCGCCGCCGCGCCGGAAGCGCGCGCGATCGCCGACCGACCACGACTGTGGCGCGGGCTCCGGCTCGGGCGCGGGGCCCAGCCCCTTGAGGGCCTCGACCACCGCGCGGGTGGCGTTGGCCTTGTCGTGACTGGGCGCGCGCTGAAGGTCGGCGACCACCGCGGCGACGGTCTTCTCGGCCTCGGCCAGCCGCTCCAGGAAGCCTGCGGCGCGGTCCTGCTCGATGCGCCGCGCGCGGGCGTCCAGCTCCTGCTCCCGCTTGGTCAGCCGCTCGTGCTGATCGGCCAGCTGGGCGCGGATCTTCGCCGCCTCGCGCGCGGCCTCCGCCGCGTTGCCGCGCTCGCGATCCAAGGCCGCCAGCGCGTCGGACAGGTTGCGCTCGCCCTGCTCGAGCAGCGCCTCGGCGCGGTGCACGATCGTCGCGTCGATCCCGATGCGCAGCGCGACGTCGAGCGCGTGGCTCTCGCCGCTGGCGCCCGGCACCAGCCGGTAGGTCGGCCGACCGCCCGCGAATTCCATGCCGGCCGTCGCGATGCGCGCGTCGGTCGCGCCCAGCGTCTTGAGGCGCTGGAAGTGCGTGGTGAGCACGGCGCGCACACCCACCTCCAGCCAGCGCTCCACCACCGCGATCGCCAGCGCCGCGCCCTGGTGCGGGTCGGTGCCGGACGCGATCTCGTCGATCAGGAACAGCGCACCGGGTGCTGAGCGCCGAAGCATGGCGTCGAGCGCGGCCAGGTGTGCGGAGAAGCTGGAGTGATCGCCGAGCACGCTCTGGTGATCGCCGATCAGCGCGACGATGTCGGGGAACACGTCGACGCGGCTGCCCTCGGCCGCGGGCACGAAGCAGCCCAGCCGCACCAGCCACGCCGCCAGGCCCACCGTCTTGAGCGCGATGGTCTTTCCGCCGGTGTTCGGGCCCGAGACGATCAAGATCGGCGTGCGGGCGTCGAGCGAAAGGTCGTTGGGTACCACCTCCAGCCCGCGCAGCGCGAGCACGGGGTGACGCGCCGCCGCCATGCGGAGCACGCCGTCGGTCCGCACGGTCGGGCGGTGCGCGTCCAGGCGATCGGCGAGCGCGGCGCGCGCGCAGGCCATGTCGATCTCCGTGGCGGCGTCGAGCGCGTCGAGCGTGGGCTCGGCCATGCGGCCCAGCGCGTGCGACAGCTCAGTCAGGATGCGGCGCTCCTCGGCGTCCAGCTCACCCTCGGCGATCTTGAGGTCGTTGTTTAGCTCGACCACGGCGTGCGGCTCGATGAACGCGGTCTGTCCGGTGGACGACACGCCGTGCACGATGCCCAGCTCGCGCCGCTTGAAGTTGATCTTGACCGGCACCACGTACCGATCGCCGCGCTGGGTCACGAAGCGATCCTGGAGGATGTCGCCCAGGGTGTCGCGCTTCACGATGTCTTCGAGCGTTCGGCGGATCGACTGGTGCAGCCCCGCCACCCGCTGCCGCAGGTCCGCCAGGAACGGGTAGGTCGACTCGGACAGCTCGCCCGCGGCGTCGAACGCGTCGCGCAGCATCTCCACGACCATGGTGTCGAGCCGGAGCCGCGGCCCCAGCGTGGCGAGCACCGGCGCCTCCCCGCCCACCGACTGGATCCAGCCGCCGAGCGCGTCGAGCAGGGCGAGCGATACACCGCAGCCACGCAGCTCGGGCTTGTCGAGCACCCCGCCTTTTCCCGCGCGGCTCACCAGGTCCGCGATGTCGGCGATCCCGCCGACCGGGACGAACCCGCCGTCGCGCTCCAGCGCGCGGACCTCGTCCACCTGATCGTGCGCGCGCCGGATCCACGCGAGGTCATCCGACGGCCGAACACCTTTTGCGAGCCGACGACCACGCTCGGTCCGCGCACCCTCGGACAGCGCCGCAAGCACCGCGCCCACGTCAAGCGCCGCCTCGGTCTGCACGTCCAGCTCACGATCCATCACCACACCCCGGTACCGGCCGGACCTAGCGCGGAACGGCTCCGATGGCCCCGGTCTGCGTTCGTTCGCAGTTCGGGTGCTCGCACGGGGTTTTCGATCCGATGACAACGCGGTACGGTATAAACGCAGGGTCCATGGCCACAGAAAACGACACCAAATCACCCCCCTGGGCGGACGTCTCGCGGCGCGAAGGCGCGCGCGCGGCGCCAGCGTGGGTGCAAGTTCGTGCGAGCGCGTGGCCCCCTGAGCCCATCGACGACCACGACGATCCCGTCGACGACGAGGGTGACTCGCCCACCACTGTGTCCTGGGGCTTCCCCGGCAACCCCGTGGTCGCGCCGACCGCCGCGCCGACCGTCGCCGCGTTCAGTCAGCGCGCTGAGTCCAAGGCGTCCGTTCGACCGCCCCCGCCCGCCCCGCACGAAGAGCAGCCCGTCGGCGTCGCGCCCGTGGCCAAGCGTCAGGGCAAGCGCAGCTCGCTGGGCACGCCCGACTTCCTGGACCGCGCCGCAGCGCGCCCACCGGGCGACCGGACCCCGTCGCCGCGCGCCTACTACTCCAACCCCGCCGCCCGTCCGGCCGCAGAGGAGCCACGTTCCAACATGACCCCTCCCCGAGACACACGCGGCGGACGTCGTACGGAAGAGCCGGCCAAGGAGCGTCGGGTGGCCGAGGCCACCGGACCGCAGGCGGGCCGCCGCGGCGCCGGCGAACGGGACTACGAGAGCAAGGGCACCGACGTGGGATTTGGCGGCATGCGCGCCGCGCCGCCCGCCCGTGGTGCCCAGCCCATGCCCGCCCCCTCCTCCAGCCGGATGTTCGAGGATGATGACCCCGACAAGAGCGACGCGTGGTCGAGCTACTCGCCCCCCAAGCCCAAGCGCGCCCGCGGCAACGCGGTGCCGCCTCTGGTCACCCCGGCGAGGCAGCCCGTGACGGCCGGCGGCGTGAACTTCTCCTTCTTGGCGCGCGTCGTGCTCGGGATCGGCCTGCTGATGGGCGCAGGCGCCCTGGCGATCACCCTCATGCCGCGCAGCGCCTCCACCCAGACGGCGAGCGGCGAGGCCCCGATGCTCCCGGTGGTCGGCGGCGCCATCCCCGCCGCGGATCCGCCCCCGCCGTTTGACGTGCAGGCCCCGGCGGCGTTCCGCCCGCAGCTGCTCGACGGCAAGGACGTCAGCGTCGAGATGATCCCCGAGGCGCTCGCCCAGGCGCGCGCCGACGGCAAGCTCGACCTGGCGGCCGCCTACGCCGACAAGCTCGCCCGCACCGCGTCCGACCCGGCCACCTTCTTCCCGCTCGGCGAGCTCCTGGCGCAGAACGGCCAGACGGACGCCGCGTTCTACTGGCTCGTCCGCGGCGTGCACGAGTTCGGCGCCCGCCCCGAGCGCTTCGTCGAGCGCCAGTCGTTCGCCACGCTCTGGACCGACGCCCGCTGGGACGCGTTCGCCCGCTGGGCCGTGCAGGTCCGTCGCTACCAGACGTCGAAGGGCTCCGCCGCGCCGCGCGTGATCCTGCCGTCGTCGATCGAGGCCGCCGTCGCGCTCGACGCCACCCGCCGGGCCGGCGAGGGTCGCCCCCGTGGTGGTCGCGGCAAGGCCGTGCTCCCGGTGCTCTTCTGGTTCGACCCCGCCGACGGCACGGGCTCGCAGGTTCAGGCCTGGGGCCAGGCTGTGGCCGACGAGCTGGGCGTGATCGTCGTGAACGTGCTCGGCCCGGACCGCGTCGGCCCCATGGCGAGCGCCTGGTCCGGTGACCCCGCGCGCGACCGCGCCCAGGTCGACGCCGCGCTCGCCGCCATCACCAACGTCACGCCCGACGCCACCCGTCGCTACGCGGCGGGCATCGGTCAGGGTGGCACGTGGAGCGTCGAGCTCGCCATGCGCGACCCCAAGTTCCTGTCGGGCGCGCTGGCCCTGCACCCCACCGACGAGTGGCGCGGCCCCCGTGACACGTCGGCCGAATCCAACCGCGATCGCAAGCAGACCGTGACCCTGCTCGCCGGCGGCAAGGACGAAGACGAGCACGCGTTCTTGCGCGTCGAGCGCGGCCGCCTGCTGCGCGCCGGCGTCGAAGCCGTCATGGAGATCGACGAGAAGGCCTGGCCGGACAACGTCCCGACCGACCTCAAGGCTCGCCTCAGCACCTGGATGCTCGCCCGCCTGTCGCCGTCGCCGAACGCGGCGCTGCCGCCCGCGGCCGCCCCCGGCCTGCCGTCCGTCCCGTCGCCCTGATCGGCCAGGCCGTCGCCGCGCGGCTTGGCCTAGGCCTGCTGTGCGCCGCTTCGCCTACGCCTTCCGCGCGCGGCTGGGCCTAGGCCTGCTGCACGTCCGCGATCGCCACGCCCATTCGGACGACGTCGCCTGGCCCCACGCGCGCCGTCCAGCGGCCCGGCGGCAGCACCAGCACCACGGTCGAGCCCAGGTGGAACACGCCAAAGTCCGCGCCGCGGGTGACGGACAC
Organism: Pseudomonadota bacterium; assembly: GCA_947475315.1. GTDB lineage: Bacteria > Myxococcota_A > UBA796 > UBA796 > CAIOSP01. The sequence continues at coordinate 101,099 of CANJMY010000001.1, forward strand.
GTCCGCCACGCCGTCGGTCGCGGGCGCGCCGGTGTTGGTGAGCAGGTCGCAGAACACGGTCTCCATGCGGCCCACGCCGAACGCGCCGACGAGGATCATCTCCACCGGCCCCTGGGGCGTCTCCAGCTCGGCCCACACGCGCTCGTTGCGGCCGAACAGGCCGGTCACGCCTCGCACCGCCGCCGGGAACACCGGCCACAGCGTGCCGGGCAGGTAGCGCCAGCGCCGGACCACGCCGTCACAGGGCGCGTGGACGCGGTGGTAGTCGCGCGGGGACAGGTAGATCACGACGACGTCGCGCTCCCCGTCGACCGGGGCGCCGCACAGCGCCGCCAGGGTCAGCGGCCGACCGGGCGCCACGTCGAACGAGCCGCCCTGGGTCTGGCCCGCCCACGCCACCTTGCCGTCCACCGGGGACACCAGCACGTCGGGCGCTGGATCCACGGGCCGCGCGCCCGGCTTGAGCCGGCGCGTGAACAGCGCGGCGAGCGTCGGGTACGCGTCCAGGCCGTGCTCGGCCTCGGACATGTCCACCCCGTACGCGCGCACAAACGCGGACGTTCCAAGCTGGGAGAGGCCCGTTCGCGACAGCACACCCATGGCGCGGGCGGCGGCCTTTCGGGGCACGACAGACAAGGCAGAGACGATGAGGGCATCACGCATGGCGCGGCAGCTATCGCGACCACCTGCCCGGGGCGCGAGAAACGGCTATGGTTCGGCGTTGGAGCACCGCCATGGCCGCTGAACTTCGTCTCCATGTCTTTGATGATCCCGACGTCGCCGCGTCCTTGTCGGTGGTGCGCGACTTCATCCCCCGCCCGGGCGTCGACCCTGAGCCCCGCGAGTGGACCCCGGGCCCCGCGCTCAAGCCCGGCCTGCACGAGAAGTGCATCACCTGCGAGCACGGCCACCCCAGCCAGCCCACCACGCTCGCTTGGTGCTTCTACGTGGTCGACCGGCCCGAGACGCGCGACCCGGGCTGGTGGCGCGCCCGCCTCCCGCACGGCGTCGACTTCCGCCTGGTCATGTACCCGGACGGCGTGGACGGGCCGGAGGCCCTCAAGCGCGGCCGCGTGCTCGGCGTGTTCCCGTCCGAGTCGTCGACCGACGGCGGCCCGGTGCCCGTGGAGCCCGCGCCCGAGGTCATGCTGCAGACCCCGGAAGGCGCAGCCCTCGCCACCTTGAGCCAGGTGCGCCGCGAAGACGGCCGCCCGGTCTACTTCGTCGCCCCCATCCACTGGCGACGCATCACCGACGCGCTGCGCGCCAAGGCTCGCGTGACGAAGGAGCCGCCGCCCGGCCTTGGACCCAAGAAGCGCTTCTAGCCGAACATCGCCAGCTGCACGCCGCGGCCCGGCACCCGGAAGGGCGACACCTCCGGGTAGGGCGGCGGCGACGTGAAGCCCAAGCGCTTGCAGGTGGTGTCGAAGACTTGGTCGGTCAGCGCCCACACCTGATCGTGGCCGCGCATGCGATCGCCGAACGCGCTGGTCTTCATCTGGCCGTGGTGCGCGCGGCGGATGCGGTCGAACACGGCCTCCGCCCGCAGCGGCAGGGCCTCGCGCAGGCGGTCGACGAACACGGTCTCCACGTTGCCGGGCAGGCGCAGCGCGCTCATGAAGGCCCAGGTGGCGCCCGCGGCGCGTGCGGCCTGCAGCGTGCGCGGGATGAGGTGGTCGGTCAGGCCCGGGATGACCGGCGCCAACGACACGCCCACCGGGATCCCCGCGCTGGCCAGCGCCTCCATGGCGCGCAGGCGCGCAGCCGGGGGCATGGTGCCCGGCTCCAGCGCGCGGCACACGTCCGCGTCCAGGATGGGGATGGAGAAGCTCACCGTGACCGCCTTGTGCTCGGCCAGCTGCAGCAGCAGGTCCAGGTCGCGCTCCACCAGCGGTGAGCGGGTGATGATGGCGACCGGGTTGCGGTAGCGGACCAGCACCTCCAGGCAGGCGCGCGTGATCTTGAGCTTGCGCTCGATCGGCTGGTACAGGTCGGTCACGCCCGCCATGTGGATGACCTCGCCCTTCCAGGAGCGGCGGCCGAGCTCGGCCTCCAGCACCTCGGCCAGGTCGTGCTTCACCATCAGCACGCGCTCGAAGTCCGACCCGGCGCCCAGGTCCAGGTACTCGTGGGTGCGCCGCGCGTAGCAGTAGGCGCAGGCGTGGGTGCAGCCCCGGTACGGGTTGAGCGACCAGCGAAACCCGATGTCCGGCGAGTCGATCTCGCGGATGGCCGTCTTGGCGTGGTCCTCGCGGATCTCCAGGCGCGCGGGGAGCGGCGGCTCCTCGCGCTCGTAGGTCACGTCGTGGAACGGGTTCGGCGGGTTGCGCGGCTTGAACATCTGTTCACTTCTAACGGGCCACCCTGGACCCGTCGACGGGCGCGCGCGGGCGTCCCCTACCCGGCGATCACCCAGTAGACGCCGTGGGCGACCAGCGCGAACACCACGCCCACCAACCACACGCCGACGAACTGGAGCACCTGCCGATCCTGCTCGGTGACGTGCGGACGCCACCACACCGGCTTGCTCAGCTTGACCTGCTTGGACACCAGCGTGGCGCGCTTGGTGACCCGCTCCTGCAGCGTGATCGGCTTGACCGCGTCCGGCACGCGCGCGAGCGCATCGCGGTTGAGCTCCGCGCGGAGCCTGGGCGCCGTGTCGTCCGACGGACGGTTGCGACTCTGCTGTTTTGCCGGTTCTGGGCGTGAAACGGGACGTGGTGCGACCGTGGACATGGCTGGGTCTCCGTCCGCGATCATCGGAACGGATCGTCACCGCTGGAGCGGAATTCGCGCCCATGCCGGATCGGTGCGTTAGGCGCCGCCCATGGGAAGCAGCCTCGGACTCCTGTTCCGCTTGACCACCTTTGGCGAGAGCCACGGCGGCGCCCTCGGCGGCGTCGTCGAGGGCTGTCCGCCCGGCCTCAAGCTCGACCTCGACGCCATCCAAGCCGAGCTCGACCGGCGCAAGCCTGGCCAATCCAAGCTGACCACGCAGCGCAAGGAGTCCGACCGCGTCACCCTCCTGTCCGGGACGGTGGACGGCGTGACGCTTGGCACGGCGATCGGTTTCACCATCCCCAACGAGGACCAGGACAGCCGCGCCTACTCCACGTTCGCGGACAAGTACCGGCCTTCGCACGCGGACTTCACCTACGACGCCCGCTACGGCGTCCGCGCCACGGCCGGCGGCGGCCGCGCCAGCGCGCGTGAGACGGCCGCGCGGGTGGTCGGCGGCGCCATCGCCCGTCAGGTCCTGCAGCACCTCGGCGGCGTCGAGGTCGTGGCCTGGGTCGAGCGCGTGCAGGATCTGGTCGCCACGGTCGACCCCGCCACGGTCACCACCGCCCTGGTCGACGTCAACGACGTGCGCTGCCCGGACGCGGCGGCCGCGATCAAGATGGAAGAGCGCATCAAGGCCGTGCGCGCCGAAGGCGACAGCGTCGGCGGCGTGGTGCGCTGCGTGGCGCGCGGCGTACCCGCGGGCCTCGGTGATCCGGTCTTCGACAAGCTCGAGGCCGACCTGGGCAAGGCGCTGCTGTCGCTGCCCGCCGCCAAGGGCTTTGAGTCGGGCAGCGGGTTCGCCGGGACCTACCTGACCGGCCTCGCGCACAACGACGTGTTCGTGCCCGACGCCGCGAAGGGGATTGCCACCACCACCAACCGGTCGGGCGGCATCCAGGGCGGCATCAGCAATGGCATGCCCGTCGAGGTCGCGGTCGCCTTCAAGCCGGTCGCCACCGTGTTCCGTGAGCAGCCCACCGTGGACCGCAACGGGGCAGCTGTCACGCTGATGCCGCGCGGTCGTCACGACCCGTGCGTGCTGCCTCGCGCCGTCCCCATGGTCGAGGCGATGGTCTGTCTGGTGCTCGTCGACCATTGGCTGCGTTGGCGGGGTCAGGTCGGATCTGCGCCTGCAATCCCGATCGGACGGGGCTTTGAAACTCGGTAATCCAGAGTCTCACGTCCATTGACCTTGTTTCCATGACTTTTGGCCGCGATGTCTGTTAAAACCCGCAAGGTCGCGGGAACGCGACACGAGGTGGGCACGTGGTGGAAGTCTTTGCGCGGTGGGTCACCCGCCGTCCGGTAGCTTGGGCGATCGTCGTCCTGACGGCGTTGTTTGTTGCGGTGAGCACGTACTACGGAATGGAGCTGAAGCAGGACGACGACGTCCTGGCGTTCCTCCCCGCGAGCAACCCGGACATCCAGGCCTTCCGCGACATCAACGCCAAGTTCGGCTCGACCGACGTGGCGCTGGTTGGCATCCCTACCGACGACCCATTCGACCCGAAGTTCCTGGAGCGCCTTCAACGCGTCACGGACGCCCTGCGTGACACGGAAGGCCTCGACAGCGTCCTGACGCTCACCAACGTCTCCGACTTCGTCGAAGACAAGGTGAACGGCGGCATCATCACCGACACGCTGATCCACGAGCTGCCGACCAACCAAGCCGAGGAAGACGCGATCCGCGCCCGCGTCATGAGCCGAGACCACATCGTGGGCACGCTCATCAGCAAGGACGCCGACGCGGTGCTCGTCTACGCCTTCGCGACGCCCGGCCAGCAGCCCCGCGAGATCGCCGACCACGTCCGCAAGGCGGTCGAGCCGATCTTCCCCGACACCAAGCTGTACTGGGGCGGCGCGCCGTTCTACTCGACCTGGATCTACGAGACGTCGCAGCACGACATCGACAAGCTCACGCCGTGGTCGATCGCCACCAAGCTGGGCATCCTGCTGGTGGCCTTCCGCGACCCGGTCGGCACGCTGCTCGGCCTGCTCGTCACCGCCGCCGGCCTGATGTCGTCGCGCGCGGCCATGTACCTGCTCGGCGTGCCGTTCAACGTCGTGCTGTCGTCCATGCCGGTCATCCTGTTCGCCACCGGCAGCGCCTACGCGATCCACATCCTGTCGTACTACAACCAGCACGCGCGCGTCGTCGGCCGCAACGCCGAGGCGGTCGTCCGCACGCTGGTCAGCACCGGCCCCACCACGCTGGTCGCGGGCCTCACCACGGTCGCAGGCCTCGCGTCATTCGCCACGATGGACATCGTGCCGATGCAGGCCTTCGGCGTGTTCACCGGCTTGGGTCTGTTCGTCGCGCTTGTGCTGTCGCTGACCTTCGTGCCCGCCGTGATCACGCTCTGGCCGCGCCCGGATCGCGGCGCGTCCGCCGGTCCGCTCGACCCGTTCACGCGCAGCCTCGCCAAGGGCGTGCGCACGCACCGTGGCTTCGCCGCGGTCGCCACGGCCGTGGTCACCGGACTCAGCATCTGGTTCGCCGGCCACATCGAAGCGCGCATGGACCTCGCCGCGTTCTTCACGCCCGGCAGCGAGCCGGAGCAGGCCGAGACCTTCCTGCACGAGAAGTTCGGCGGATCGCAGTTCATCCAGGTGCTCGTCCACGGCGACCTCGACGCGCCGGAGACCGTCCGCGAGATCGGCCGCATCGGCGACCGCCTCCGCACCCTGCCTGGCGTGTCCAACGTCACCAGCGTGGAAGACGCCGTGGGCCTGGTCGGCCAGGCCATGGTCGGCTCTCGCCGCGTGCCCGACACCCGCGGCCAGGTCGGCTCGCTCTACCGCTTCCTCAGCGCCGACCGCGCCTCGTCGCGCCTGATCACCGACGACCACCAGTACGCCCTGATGCAGGTGAAGCTGTCGTCCGCGGACCCGCACGAGATCGACAAGGCGCTCGAGCAGATCGAGGCGCTGATCGGCTCTGAGGCCATCAGCAGCTACAAGATCGTCGACCGGCTGACCGACGCGCCCGCCGTCGACGCCCGCGCGCGCTCGCTGATCCTCACGCGCATCCACGGTCTGGCGGCCAGCTTCAGCGTCGCCCTTCCGGACGACCTGGAGACCCGCCTCGACGCCGCGATGAACGCGCCCGTCCCCACGCCGGACCCTGCGCTGGTCGCGGGCCCCGTGCTCGCGTTCCTCACGTCGAGCGAGTCCTGGGTCACGCTGACGCCCGAGCAGGCCACCGCGGTGTCGACCGCCGTCGCCCCGCTCCCCTCCGACGCCGCGCCGGAGGTCCTCTCGGCCGCGCTCGCCGCGGCCCTGGCCGTGCCGGCCGACGACCGCACGGTCGGCGACCTGATGATCGTGCTGGAAGCGCCGCTCGCGGACATCCGCCGCACGGCCAGCGCCGAGTCCATGGCGCAGAGCCTGATGCTCACGCTCGGCATCACGCCGCCCCCCGGTGACGCGGGCACGCGCTTCGTCGCGGGCGTCGCCTCCAAGCTGCAGGACCGCGGCATCCCCGACGGCATGGTCGCCGACGCCACCGCGCCGAACAAGCTCGAGTGGAGCGTCAACGGCAGCCCGGTGCTGTACCGCGGCCTCTCCACGAGCGTGCTCGGCAACCTCTACAAGTCGATGTTCACCGCGCTCGGCCTGGTGGTGCTGATCATCAGCCTGCTGTTCCGCTCGCTGTGGGTCGGCCTGCTCGCCGCGTCCCCCACCGCCATCACCCTCGCCATCGTGTACGGCGGCATGGGCCTGGTCGGCATCCCGCTCGACATCGGCACCTCCATGGTCGCCAGCCTGATCCTGGGCGCCGGCGTGGACTACGCGGTGCACTTCCTCTGGAATTGGGACGCCCGCGAGGGCGAGACCATGCACTCGGCCATCGACCGGGCGGTGGATGAGACCTGTCACGGCATTTGGACGAACGGAATTGCCTTCGCCATGGGTTTCAGCGTGCTTGCCCTCGGAGACGCTCGCGCGCTCCAGAACGTGGGCAGGCTGACCGCCGCAGCGCTCCTCGTCGCGGCCTTCGCGACCTTCATCCTCATCCCCCTGCTCGCCAACAAGCGTAGCTACCTGACCAAGCGGTCCTGACCGCCGCTCACCCTCCAGGAGACCCCATGCGCACCCTGCTCACCCTCGGCCTGCTCGTGCTCAGCACGTCGTCCGCCTACGCCGCCACCGCCGCCGAGGTCCTCGCCAAGGTCGACAAGAACCTGGGCAACTTCAAGGACCAGGTCGTCGTCTTCCAGGTCCAGAACATGAAGCCGGGCAGCAGCACGCCCCAGTCCATGAAGTTCCGCTCGTACGTGAAGGCGGGCAAGAACTTCGTCGAGTTCCTGGAGCCCGGCGACGTGAAGGGCATGCGCATCCTCACGCTCGGCCCCACCGAGATCTACACCTACCTGCCCGAGTACGGCCGCATCCGCCGCGTGGCCAGCGGCAACCTGGAGCAAGGCTTCCTGGGCACCACGCTCACGCAAGCCGACATGGCGACGCTGTCGTACGGCATCGTCTACACGCCCACGCTGACGTCCGAGACGGCCACCGGCTACGTGCTCGATCTGGTGTCCAAGGACCCGGTGAACACCGCCTACGACCACCTCCGCATGGAGGTCGAGAAGGCCCGCAGCGTCCCCACCAAGATCGACTACCTCGCCGCCGACGGCACGGTCGTTCGCACGCAGCTGCGCTCCAAGTACAGCTGCCCGCGCGCAGACTACTGCACGTTCGGCGAGCTCAAGATGATCGACAACTCGCGCGCCGGCGCGTGGACGACGCTCGTTCCGGTCGACTTGAAGATCGACACCGGCGTCGCCGATGACGTATTCTCGCAGCGGACGCTCCAGCTCGGCCTGTGAGCTCGCTTTTCTGACCCAGTGGGAGGGTAATGTGCGACCTTTGATCGTGTGTGCGTTGTGCTGGGCGGTCACGCCCCAAGCGTGGGCGGACGAACCTTCGAGCGCGGCGGCTCCTGCCGACAGCGCCACCGAAGTCTCCGCAGTACCCTCCGCCGAACCCGTCGACGCCACGACGGCTGAGCCGGCCGCCGAACAGCCCCCCGTCGAGGTGGTGGCCGAGGAGCCGCCGCCCTGGGCCAACGGCGACTCGTCCACCGAGGAGGCCGCGCCTTCCCGCGCCGCCGATCAGCTGCAGTTCACGTTCGGCGGCCAGCTGGAGTACAACCTCCGCTTCCGTCCCGTGGCGTACACCTACGGCACCTACTTTCATGACGTGGCCGAGCCGCCCACGCTGTCGCGCAACGAGCTGAAGGCGCGCTTCAAGGTCGGCGCCAAGCTGGGCCGCTACGGCATGCAGTCGGACGTGGAGTTGGCGCTCCGCGCGTCGCCTCAGGCCAAGTCGCTGGGTGACCTGTCCGAGGTGAAGTGGGTCACGCCCTTCTTCATCGAGGCCAAGGAGGCTTACGTCTACGGACGCGACGCGTTCGGCGCCAAGGGCCTGGACTTCCGCGTCGGCCAGCAGCTCGCGCTGTTCGGCGTGGGCGATCAGTTCAACCCCACCAACACGATCAACCCCGACGACTTCGAGGACGTGCTCCTGTTCGGCGAGCAGCAGGGCAACCTGATGGTCCGCCTGGACTACAGCCCGGCCTGGAACTGGCAGATCACCGGCATCCTGATCCCGGTCTTCAAGCCCGCGCTGCTGCCCGACACCGGCTACCTCGCGCAGACGCCCGACCGCTTCCCGTTCACGGACGAGCAGACGCGCTGGGACCTCAACGCCGAGGCGTTCACGGCGGAGGCGCTCTTCCAGACCCCGACGGTCGTGCGCGACGTCAGCATCCAGATGCCGGAGCTCGCGGCCAAGAACATGCAGGCCTTCGGCCGCGTGGCGGCGTCGCTCGGCGGCCAGGACATCGCGCTGTCGTACTACTACGGCTTCAACGACACGCCCGTGCCCCTCGCGCAGGACGCCTACCAGAGCACGGACAAGATCTGCCTCAACGACAAGGACCCCAACTCCGCGTGCGTGAACGGCCTGCTCCAGTCGGACGTCACGCTCGGCTACCAGCGCATGCAGACGCTGGGCCTGAACATGTCGGGCGAGTTCGACGCGTTCGGCTGGCTCGGCGAGTCGGTGAAGCCGATCGGCTACCGGTTTGAGCTCGGCGTGTTCTTCCCGGAAGAGATCAACATGGCCGTCAACATGCACAACATCGCGTTCCCGCTCGCGCCGGTGCAGGACGGTCCCCACGCGTTCAAGTCGGAGCCCGGCGGCAACGTCGCCACCTCCAAGCCCTTCGCCAAGTGGACGCTCGGCCTCGACTACACGTTCAACAAGCACCTCTACATGAACACCCAGTGGGTCCACGGCTTCCCCGATGAGTTCGGCGCCGGCGACTGGATGAGCAAGGGCAGCCAGGTGCGCCAGTCGAGCATCCGCGACGGCGCCTCGCCGCTGGAGTGCATCGACATCGCGTCCTTCTCCGGCAAGGGCGAGGCCTGCGCCGAGGAGTGGCTCAAGCCCAAGCTCGGCGACTACCTCGTGGTCGGCCTGGACACGATCCTCGCGTCGCAGGCGATCACCATCCGCCTGTTCACCATCTGGGATCTGCTGGGCGCCACCCACACCTCCTACGACGCGGACGCCGGCGAGCGCACGAGCAAGCACTACAGCATGATCACGCCGGAGGGCTTCTCCGCCGTCATCTACCCAGAGCTGATCTACAAGCCGGGCAGCGGCCTGGAGTTCCACGCGGGCGCGCTGCTGCAGTTCGGCAAGTCCTACTCGCGGTTCGGCGCGCCTGAGAATGGCGGCCACCAGATCTTCTTCCGCGCCAAGTACTCCTTCTGATCGGCCGCGCGGCGCCGCGAACGTTTCGCGGCGCCGCGTGTCGACAGAGGACCTTGCGACCGACGCCCTACGGCAGCGTGTGCACCAGCACCACGCCGTCCGTGTCTGCGCTCGCCACCTGGTGCCCGTCCGGCGACACCGACACGCGCGTGATCCGCGCGCGGTGGCCGTCCAGCTCCGTCAGCACGGCGCCGCTGGTGTCGAGCACGATCACCTGCCCGTGGTCCGTGCCCACCACCACGCGACCGCTCGGCGTGACGCCGAGATCGGTGACGGCCCCGTCCACGCGCATCGCGTCCTGCAGCGGCGCTGAGCCCGGCGACCAGCGCGTGATCACGCCCGACACGCCCGACGTCCAGATCCACTTCCCGTCCGGCGACCAACCCACGCCCACCACGTAGCCGTTGCGCGGCCGGTCGAGCGCGCCGTCGTAGACCACCGCCGCCGTCGCCACGTCGATCACCACCAGGTGGTTGCCGGCCGTGGTCGCCGCGAGGCGCTTGCCGTCCGGAGAGAAGGCCACGCGGTTCACCGCGCTCGCCAGCTTGAGCCCACGCGCCGCGCCCGTGGTCCCGTCCACGATCGCCACGTTGCCGTTCTCCGCCCCAGCCGCCGCGCGCGCGCCGTCGCGGGTGATGGCCACCGCGTTCCAGTGGCCGTCCGCGAACCAGAGCGTGCCGCCCTTGGTGGGCGTGAGCATCGCGCCGGCCTCCGCCGCCACGATCACCAGGTCGGCGCTCGACGTCGCCAGATCCGAGATGGGCCCGCCCTCAAAGTCGAGCGTCGCCGTCCGGCGCCCCTCCCCCGTGACCCAGCTCATCACCTTCCCGTCCGCCGCGCCGGTGAACAGCACCGCGCCGCCCCAGCCGAACCCGCGCACTGGCCCCGAGTGGCCAGGGGGCGCCGTCACCGCCACAGCCCCGGTCGACGGGCTCACCAGCGCAAAGCTCGAGGGGCCCGTGCTGACTGCGGCCACGGTGCCGTCCGGCGTGCTCGACGCGCGGAAGGGCACCGGCGCGACCCCGCCGTTGCGCACCACGTGGGCGTCGCGCGCGTCGAGCGTGACCACACCCTTGTCGGTGGCGGCCAAGCCCACTGGGCTGCCCGGTGTGCGCAGGTAGGTCGCGATCCGGCCATGCCCGAGCAGCGCCACCGCCTCGGCCCCGCTGTGGGCGCTCCAGACCCAGCGCTGGCCTCCGGCGCTCATGCCCCACAGCTCGTTCTTGCCCGCGGCGAAGCCCACGCCGGCGCACCGATCGCCGGCGTCGAACGGGTGCCCGGTCTCCTCGCCACCGTCTTCGACGCGCCACACCACGGCGGCGGTGCCCGCGCAGGCCGCCAGGTACCGGCCGTCGTCGCTGGGCACCAGATCGGTGAAGACCGCGCCCGCGCCAAACACGCCGACCTGCGTCCAGGTGGCCGGATCGAACACCAGGACGGCCGCGCGCTCGGTCGACACGAGCACGCGGCCGTCCGCGAGCAGCGCAAAGTCCCGCACGCTGCGTCCGCCCAGGTCGACGTCCTTCTGCCGGGCCAACGTCGTCGCGTCGAACACGACGAAGCCGTCCTCCCACCCCACCAGCAGGTGCGCGCCGTCGAGCGTCGCGCCGATCGCCTGCACCGGCGACTCCAGATCCGGATCCAGCAGGCCGACACCGCGCCCGGTCCGAGCGTCCCACACGCCGACCGTGCGCGCGAAGGCGCCGAACGCGAGCACCCGACCGCCATCCGGGGTGATCAACACGTCGGCGAGCTCGCCCTGGACCACCATCGGATCCGAGCCGAGGCGAACGCCCTCCGCCGCGGCGACCACACCAGGGGAGAGCACGGCGAGCAGCAGGACCATGGAGCGCATGCACAACCTCGGCTGCGCTCATCATCGCGTCCCCGCCGCCGGAGATCAACGTCTCCGGCGATCCGGCTGCACAAGGTGCGTTCACCGCAGGCCTCTGACAGACCAGCCGGGAGAACACCCAGCACATGCATGGTTCAAGCCGTAGCCATCGCTGCGGATTTTCCGATCCATGAACTAGGATTGAACCGCAGAATCGTGGATCCGAGGGATCGGGTCGCCGGTACTCAAAGCACCGCGGGGTCTCCTGTCACGCGGTCCGAGGTGCCCCAATGCGTGTTCGGTACGAACTCGCTCGCAAAAACAGAGGGTCCCAGCACGACTCCAAGGCAGGCGCGGCCACCCGTCACCTTTCGGTACTGCCAGACTGACGTACGTTTTCAGTACCGATATAATGTACGTATTTAGACGTATTCAACACATATTCGCGGTACTGGTCCCCGCAATTAGACCGCGCCACCCTCACGGCTGGTGCGTCTCGGCGTGCCTCCAACCCTCCCATTCATTGAGGCATCCATGCGCACTTCCCCCTCCCGTCGCGGCGCTACTTCGGTCGAGTACGTGACCGTCGTCGGCTTCCTCGTGGGCCTCGTGCTCCTCCAGAGCCAGCTCGGCGGCGCGTTCTCCGGCTTCCTGGGCCGCTCGGCCGACCGCATGGGCTCGGAGGTGCGCGCCACCAGCGACCAGCTCCCGGTCACCGCCCCCACGGCGCCGCCCGACGCCGCGCTGCCCAACCTGCCCACCACCCCGCCCGATCCGGTCCTGCCGCCCGCGCCGGACGCCGGCGGCGACGCCTCCGCCACCGCCCCTGACGCGGGCTACGGCACCGACCCGTGGGCGGGCGGCGGCACCGGCCCGGGTCCCGACACCTCGGGTGGGACCACCACGCCGGCGCCTGGCGGGGGCAACGCGGGTGGCAACGGCAACGGCTCGACCGCCAACAACGGCAACGGCAACAACGTCGACGGCGTCGACGCCTCCAACCCCGGCCAGGGGTCGGGCGGCGCGAACGGCGCCACGGACCCGTCCGGTGCCACCGACGACGAGGCCGCGGCCACCACCGGCGGCGGCACCACCACCGATCCGGGCGCTACGGGCGGCACCACCACCGGCGGCGGCACCACCACCACCACCGATCCGGGCGCTACGGGCGGCACCACCACCGGCGGCGGCACCACCACCACCACCGATCCGGGCGCCACCGGCGGCACCACCTCGGGTGGCGGCACCACGACCACCACGCCCGACAGCAGCGGCTCGGGCTCGAATGGCCACGGCGCCGGCACCACCAACACGGGCGACGGCTCGTCCTCGGGCAGCACGTCCGGTAACGGCGGCTCCAGCTCGTCCGGGAGCGGCGCCTCCGACGGCGGCCGCACCAGCGGCGGCGGCTCCAGCTCGTCGAGCAACGGTGGCTCCTCGTCTGCTGCAGCCAAGGCCGCCGCCGAGGCCGCCAAGAAGGCCGCGGAGAAGGCCGCAGAGGCCGCCAAGAAGGCCGCGGAGAAGGCCGCAGAGGCCGCCAAGAAGGCCGCGGAGGCCGCCAAGAAGGCCGCAGAGGACGCCAAGAACAAGAACAAGTAGGCCGACGCGCCGGGCCCCGCCTCCGCGACGGGCGTACACGCGCCACACGCCCGACCGAGCCCCCAGGCCCGGGGTCACCCTCTTTTGGGGGTGCCCGCGGGCCTCGCTGCGTCCGGGTCCCTCCGGGTCAGCCCCCGCGCGCGTCGAACGCGCCGCCGAGGTCGGCCCAGCGACCCCCGATCGCACGCTCCATCCCTGTGGCTTCTCCGATCTCCAACGCGCGCAGCCAGATCGGCAACCTACGACAAGACCCGTCCAACACCGGTACTCGAACGATTTTCGATGTCGCGCCGTTCGGATCCGGACCTTCACGATGTCGAATCGGTACCGCGTCTAGTCTTGATTATGTAGGTTTTAGCCTCGTTATATTCGTGACATCCTAGGACTATCTACTACAGTACCGGCTGGCCGGAGGCACCACCCGGTACTGTGATTGTTTGCTTCACACGGAGTTTTCGGCTCTCGAAAAAGTCGCGCGCGCCACGATTCCGAGAGTGTTCCCCTGGATCCGCCGCCTCCCCGGCCCCACGGGCTCCCTCCCCACCCATCCAATCGAGGCCCCCGTGAAACCTACCCGATCCCGCCGCGGCGAAGTCGCCGTGGAGTATGTCATCCTCGCCTCCTTGCTGGTCGCGCTGATGATGGTTCAAACGCAGCTCGCGAGCTCCTTCTCGGGCTTCTTGTACCAGACGTCCGGCCGCATGGCGACCACGCCGAGGGAGACCTCGGACGCGCTTCCCGTGCAGGCCTCCTCGCCGAACGAGCCGGTCCCGGCATCGGTCGACCCGGCTGCGGGCAGCGGTGACGGTACGGCGGCGTCCGACCCCGGCGCGAGCGGAAGCGGCGGCGACGGCAGCCCGTGGGACGCCGGCGGCGGTGGCTCTGACGGGGCCTCCGGCAGCCCCTCAGGCAACTCGGGCGGCGCCTCGGGCAGCTCCGGCGGCGCGGCCGATGGCGGCGACGGCGCCGCGGCGGGTGACGACGGCGACGACTGGGGCTCCGACCCTTGGGGCGGCGCCTCCGGTGACGGCGGCCACGACAACAACGGCCACGGCAACAACGCCGACGGCGTCGACAGCTCCAACCCGGGTCAGGGCCAGGGCGGCCCGAACGGCGCCACCGATCCCTCGGGATCGGTCGACGATGAGGTCGGCGACCACAGCGGGTCCACCACGTCGGGCGACGGCCACGGCAGCTCCGGCTCCGACGGCGGGTCGTCCGAGGACAGCACCTCCGGCGACGGCCACGGCTCGAGCCACGACAGCGACGCCTCGGACGGCGGCGACGACGACGACGAGAACGACAAGAAGAGCGAGGACGACGTCTACACCGGAGAGGACGACCCGTCGCAGTCGTCCGAAGACGACCACAGCTCCGACAACGAGTCGTCGTCCGAAGACGACCACAGCTCCGACAGCGAGGACTCGTCCGAAGACGACCACAGCTCCGACAGCGAGGACTCGTCCGAAGACGACCACAGCTCCGACAGCGAGGACTCGTCGGGCGACGACGAAGACAGCAGTCACTCGAGCAGCGGCGGCGGCAGCGGCTGCAGCAGCGGCTCGTCCGGTAGCGCCTCGTCGAGCGGCTCGTCCGGCAGTTCGGGCGGCGGCTCCAGCAGCTCGTCCGGCGGCGGCAGCTCGTCGTCGAGCGGCAGCTCGTCGGCCAGCGGCAGCAGCAGCGGCTCGTCGTCCGGCAGCACCTCCGGCGGCGGCGGCGGCTCCAGCTCCTCCTCGAGTGGAAGCTCGAGCGGCGGCAGCTCCAGCTCCTCCTCTGGCGGAAGCTCGAGCGGCGGCAGCACCAGCGGCGGCGGCTCCAGCTCGTCGTCGAGCGGGACCCACTCGTCGTCCTCTGAAGAGGCCAAGAAGGCCGCAAAGAAGGCCGCAGAGGACGCCAAGAAGGCCGCAGAGAAGGCCGCAGAGGACGCCAAGAAGGCCGCAGAGGACGCCAAGAAGGGATCGGGCAAGAAGGACGACTAGGCCCAGCGAGTCCATGGGCGAACACGACCGCGCGGGTCGGTCGCCCCGCCACCCGGCCCGCCGTCACCCCGACCCAGGGTGGCGGCGGGCCGCGCCGCGTCAAGGGTCGTTCGCCCCGATCCGCTCGTGCAGCCAGCGCGCGATGTCGACCAGCTGCGCGTCACACAGCTCGTGGCCCATGGGGTAGTCGCGCCACTCGGCCGGGCGACCCGGGTGCGCGCACGCGTCGTACGCGAGTCGGCCCTGCTCGAACGGCACCACGTCGTCATGGCGACCGTGCATGCAGAGCAGCGGCGTCTCGACCGCGCCGCGGACCCGCTCGGCGTCGCCATGCACCAGGTAGGTCGACAGCGCCATGATCCCCGCGAGCGTCTGACCTGGGCGATTTCCGACGTGCAGGGCCACCGCGCCGCCCTGGCTGAACCCCGCCAGCACCACGCGCGACGCGGGCACACCGCGCGCGACCTCCCGCGCGATCAGCGCCTCCACCGCCGCCGACGAGGCCGCGAGCTGGCCCAGGTCCTCGCGCTCCTGACCCAGAAAGCCCAAGCTCTTGATGTCGTACCAGGACGGCATGAGGTAGCCGCCGTTGATCGTCACCCGTCGATCGGGCGCCTGCGGGAACACAAAACGAACGTGCGGCAGCTTGAGCATCGGCACGATCGGGACGAAGTCGTCCCCCGAGGCGCCCAGGCCGTGCAGCCACACCACGCTCGCGGTCGCGGGCACGCGCGGCTCAATCTCCACACAGGGCAGCAGCTCCATCAGGACACTCCGGGCCGCTCCGCTAGCGCGAGCGCCGAGATCACGCGCCCGCGTCGCCGCCGATCCCGTACTTCTTGAGCTTGTCGAGCAGCGTGACGCGGCTCAGGCCAAGCCGCCGCGCGGCCTCGCTGCGGTTGCCGCCGGCCGCCGACAGCGCCGCCACCACCAGCCCCTTCTCGTAGGCGTCCACGCGCGCCTTGAGGTCGAACGCGATCTCCGCCACCGCGCTCGACGCGTCCGGGAGCAGGCCCAGGTCCAGCTCGCCCTCGGGCGACAGCGCGAGCAGCCGCTCGATGGTGTGCTCCAGCTCCCGCACGTTGCCGGGCCAGCCGTAGGCCTGAAGGCGCGCCATGAAGTCGTCCGGCGGCCGCACCGATCCGACGCCAAAGCGCGTCGAGAAGCGATCCAGGAAGTGCCTCGCCAGCACGGGGATGTCATCGGGTCGCTCGCGCAGCGGCGGCACGTGCAGCTCCACCACGTGCAGGCGCCAGTAGAGGTGCTCGCGGAAGGCGCCCGACGCCACGCGCTCCTTGAGGTCGCGGTGCGTGGCGGCGATCACGCGCACGTCCACCGTCACCGGCCGATCCTCACCGACGGGGCGAACCTCGCCCTCTTGCAGGACGCGCAGCAGCTTGGCCTGCGTGCCCGCGTCCAGCTCGCCCACCTCGTCGAGCAGCAGCGTGCCGCGGTGGGCCTCGCGGAACAGGCCGGGCCGCTCCTTCATCGCGCCGGTGAACGCGCCCTTGGTGTGACCGAACAGCTCGGCCTCGACCAGCTCCGGCGTGAGCGCCGCGCAGTTGAACCGCACGAAGGGCCGGTCCGCGCGACGCGACGCGCGCACGATCGCCTCCGCCACGCGCTCCTTCCCGGTGCCGCTCTCGCCGGTGATCAGCACCGTCACGTCGCGCGGCGCCACGCGCTCCACCAGCGTCGCCAGCCGCTCCATCGCGTCCGACGCGAACACCAGCGATCGCGACAGCGCCAGCGCGCTCGTCAGCCGGGCGTTGTCGCGCTTCAGCCGCACCGCCTCCACCGCGCGGCCCACCACCGCCAGCAGGTCCTCCACCTCAAACGGCTTGCGGAAGTAGTCCCAGGCGCCGGCCTTCATCGCCTCCACCGCCGCGCGCTCCGACCCGTGCGCCGTGATCAAGATCACGCGCGGCATGACGTCAAGCGTCTTCATCTCGGCGAGCAGCGCCAGCCCGTCCATGCGCGGCATGCGCAGGTCGCTCAGCACCAGATCGAAGGGCTGACGCCGCAAGAGCGCCATCGCCTCCACGCCGTCCTTGGCCTGCGTCACGTCCAACGACGCGCCGGTCAGGATCTCCGCCAGCGTGTAGCGGAGCCCCGCGTCGTCCTCGACGATCAGCACCCTTGGCTTCACGCGTCGCCCCCGGTCTGCACGACGCCATCACGCGGCCACGCGAGGCGCGCACACAGCCCGCCGGTGGATCGCGGCACCACGACTAGGTCCCCGCCGTGCTGCCGGGCCAGCGCGCGCACGATCGGCAGGCCCAGACCCGAGCCGCGCGCCTTGGTGGTGACGCCCGCCTCCAGCACGCGCGCGCCCAGCGCCTCGGACAGCCCGGGCCCCTCGTCGAGCACCTCCAGGACCACCTGCTCCGCGTCGCCCGCCACGCGCAGGGTCACCGTCTGCCCGGCCACGCTCGCGTCGAGCGCGTTCTGCACGAGGTTGATCCACATCTGGCGGACCTTGCGCGGATCGCAGCGCGCGAACCGCGGCTCCTCCACCTCGACGACCACGCCCACGCCCGCCTCGCCCGCCACGCCCTCGTGCAGCACCGCGACCTCCGACGCGATCTCGCCGAGGTCCACGCTCACCACGCTCAGCGGCACCAGCGGCCGAGAGAAGTTGAGGAACTCCTCCAAGATAACCTGCATACGATCGGTCTCAGCGCGCAGCACCACCAGCCGCTCCGCGGCGCGGCCGTCCACGTCCGCCGCCAGCAGCGACGCGAGCCCCTTCACGCTCGCCAGCGGGTTCTTCAGCTCGTGCGCGATCTCGCCGGTGAGCGCGCTCAGGTCGCGGACGTGCTCGGTGTGCGCGGCCAGCTCGTCGTCGCGCGCCGCCAGGGCCGACAGCAACATCGCGTCGAACGCGCCGCGGATCCGCTGCCCCGCCACCACCACCACCCCGATGCCCCAGGTCAGCACCAGCGCAGCGCTGATCAGGTGCGCGTCGTTGTGCCCGGCGCGCGCGCCGCCGCCGTAGATCGCTAGGTTCACCGCAGGCAGCCAGCCTTGGACCGCGCCCATCGTCAGCGTCCAGAGCACCACCAGCTGCGGCCCCACCAGCAGCGCCAGCGGCCAGCGCAGCCCGAGCGCCACCGACCCGATCAGCGCCACCGGCAACACCGCGGGGACGAACGGGCTCTCCACGCCGCCGGTCACGACGATCACGGAGAGGAAGATGGCGCCCATCGACACGAGGTTGAGCGCCAGCGTGTGCGGACGAAGCCCGTCGCGCCGCATCCGCACGAACTCGACCACGCTCAAGGTCAGGAGCGCGATCATGATCAGGGACACGCTCCACACGCGCCACGGCGCGGGGTCGAGCAGCGCGGCCGACACCGCGAGCAGCCCCACCACGGGGGCCACCATCAGCCGCATGCGCACGATGCGACCGAACATCCGCTCCAGCTCAACCGCCTGGATCTCGTCGAAGCCGCGCCTGGCGGTCGACCCACGGCGCTCGATCGGAGCGGTCGCTACCACGCGACGCCCTTCGCCCGACGCAGGCCCGCCTGGGCCACCACCACCTGCGCAGCCGCCGCCGCCACGCCCACGTCCGCGGAGAACGCCCGATCCTCAGCGTCGCGGCCTTCGAGCGCGGTCACCGTGCCCGCGCTGACACCGCGCAGCGCCGTCGTCTCAGCTTCCCGCGCCAGGTCACGCTGCGTGTTCGCCAGCGTCAGGCGCACTCGCGCGACCGCGAGCGAGCTCTCCGCGTCCGCCTCGGCCTGCGCCAGCTTGAGCTGGGTCGACCGCAGCGCGTCGCGCGCCGCCTCGGCCTGCGCCACCGCCGCCGCCATGCGGCCCTCACGCGCGCCGCCGTCCACCAGCGTCCACGACAGGTCGACGCCCACCTTCCACAGCGTCTTGTTGCCGGTCACGTAGGGCGACGTAGACGCCGCCGCGGTGCCCCACGCCGACAGGTTGGGCGAGTAGCGCAGGCGCGCCGCCAACAGCGCCTTCTCCGCCGCGTCCGCGCGCGCCTCCGCGGCGATCAGGTCCGGGTGCTTGCGCGCCGACACGTCCTCGCTCAAGTCCGGCACGGTGATGCGCACCGGGCCATCCATGCCCAGCAGCACACCCAGCGCGCGGCGGCCGCTGTCCACGTTCGCCTCGGCCTGCACCACCTCGCTCCGCCGCCGAACGACGTCCGCTTCGGCCTGCACCAGCGCCAGATGCGTCGCGGTGCCCGCGTCGACCGCGCGCTGGGTCGCGTCGCGGTGCGCCTCGGCCACGCTCTCCGCACGACGGGCCGCCTCAGCCACGCCCTCCGCCGCCTGCGACATCGCGCAGGCCTGGACCATCGCCGTCTCCAAGGCCAACCGCGTCGAGTCCACCGCCGCGCGCGCCGCGCTGATCTGGCTCGTCGCCGCCATGGAGTCGCCGATCGAGGACGGCGTGAGGATCGGCACACGCGCCGACGCGCTCACCGAGAACGCGTCGAGCGGCTGGATCACCGTGGGGTCCGGCAGCTTGGACGGGTCGATCTGGATCGGCAGGCCCAGCCCGTTGATCAAGTCGCCGAACGCCAGCGACACCTCCTTGTCGTTGCGGGCGTACGACCCCGTGACCGACAGCGCGGGCAGCATGGGCGCGTGCGCGATCGTCGCCATGGCGCGCGCCTCCTCCACCTTGGCGCGCATCGCCGCAAGGTCGGGGTTGTCCGACTCCACGCGGCGCACCGCCTCCGCCAGATCGATCGTAGGGACCTCAGCGCCGAGCGCCGCGCTGAACAACCACAGGGACAACCACATGGACGTGACTCCGGGAGCGGACATGAGCAAGCGTGATGCCAGCCGATCGCACCCAACCGCTCAAGCACGGTCGAACCTATCGATTCCGCCGTACACGCCCGGTCAACGTGCGGCCGGCCCGTCCATGCGGGCGGACCGACTCAAACCTTAAATCGCGCCTATCACGCCCACGATCCGTGCCTTTCGATCGTTTTCGATGGGTGTCGGATCGGCGCCGCCCACTGTCGGAAATCCGACACCGCCCGGACGCGCACAGCGCGCTATTGTGGGCCTCCGTCCATTCGGGTTGGCCGCAGGTGCCGTTGGCACGCGCACTGCGAAGGCTCGAACCCTCGTTCGTGGAGTCGGTATGGCGTCGCTCACCAAGTTCCTCCCGGTGCTCATCCTGGCCGTGCCGCTCGGGCTCATCGGCTACCGCGTGTGGCAGCAGCGCGAGCTGCTCAACGCGCCGGCGGGTGGCTCGGGCGTGGTCGAGGGCACCGAGATCGCGCTCTCGGCCCGCATCGCCGCGCGCGTGCTGGAGCTGCCGCTACATGAAGGCGACGCCGTGAAGATGGGCGACGTGCTCGTCCGCTTCGACTGCGCCGACACCAACGCCACCGTGGCCGAGGCGCACGCGCGCCTGGAGGCCGCCAAGGCCCAGGCCGTGGCCGCGCACGCCGCCGCCGACGCCGCCGCGCGCGCCGCCGCCGCGTCCAAGGGCGCCAGCGCCGCGAACCGCGCGCAGGTCGGCGCGCTCTCCACCCAGGCCGACGCCGCCGCGCGGCAGGCGGGTCGCCTCGACGCCATGTCCGGCGACGTGACCGCAGCCCTGCTCGATCAGTCGCACGCCAGCGCCGACGCCCTCGCGCATCAGGTGCAGGCCGCGCGCGCCGGCGTCGACGCGTCCACCAACCAGGCGCAGGCCGCCGCCCAGCAGGCCGCCGCCGCCGCCGCCACGGCGCTCGCTGCGGACGAGTCGGTGAAGGCCGGCGAGGCCGCTGCGTCGCGCGTCGATCTGCTCGCCGAGGAGTGCGTGATCAAGGCGCCGCGGGACGGCCTGCTCGACGCGCTGCCCTACGACGTGGGCGAGCTGACCGCGCCCGGCGCGGTGGTCGCGCGCCTGGTCGACCTGCACGAGGTCAAGGCCACCTTCTATCTACCCAACGCCGAGCTCGCGGCCGCCACACCGCATCGCCGGGCCGGCGTGGTCGCCGACGCCTACCCGGAGCGCACCTACCAGGGCACCATCTCCACCGTCTCCACCGCCGCCGAGTTCACGCCGCGCAACGTGCAGACCCGCACCGACCGCGACCGCCTCGTGTTCCCGGTCGAGATCGTGATCCCCAACGACGACGGCACGCTGCGCCCTGGCATGCCCGTGCAGATCACCCTGCTCGACGGACCCACCCCGTGAGCTCCCCCGCGATCGTGGTCGACGGCCTCACCAAGCGCTTCGGCGCGGTGGAGGCCCTGCGCGGCCTGTCGTTCACCGTCGGTCGCGGCGAGCTGTTCGGGCTCGTCGGGCCCGACGGCGCCGGCAAGACCACGACCATTCGCGCGCTCGCGGGCCTGATCGATCCCGACGGCGGCACCGTGCGCGTGATGGACGTCGACCCGCGCTCCGACGCCGCGCGCGAGCAGATCGGCCTGATGCCTCAGCAATACTCGCTGTACGGCGACCTCTCGATCGCCGAGAACCTGCGCTTCTTCGGCCAGCTCTTCGGCATCCCCAAGAAGCTCTACGCGGAGCGCATCGCGCGGCTGATGGAGGTCACCCGCCTGGGCCCGTTCGTGGACCGCCGCGCGGACGCGCTGTCCGGTGGCATGTACAAGAAGCTGGCGCTCGCTTGCGCGCTGCTCCACCAGCCGCCGCTCCTGCTGCTCGACGAGCCGACGAACGGCGTTGATCCCGTGAGCCGCCGCGAGCTGTGGGCGCTGCTCCAGGAGTTTGTCGAGCAGGGCATGACCGTGCTCGTCAGCACGCCCTACATGGACGAGGCCGAGCGCTGCCACCGCGTCGCGCTCGTGCATCAGGGCCGCAAGCTCGCCGACGGGCCGCCCGCCGAGCTCGCGCGCGGCTACGCGTCGTTCGAGGAGCTGTTCATCGCCCGCACCGAGGAGGCCGGATGACCCCGGTGATCCAGGTGACGGATCTGGTGCGCCGCTACGGGTCGTTCACGGCGGTGGACCACGTGTCCTTCCACGTCGATCGCGGCGAGATCTTCGGCTACCTCGGCGCGAACGGCGCCGGGAAGTCCACGACCATCCGTATGCTGTGCGGCCTGCTCGAGCCCACGTCGGGCGAAGCCACCGTCGGCGGTCACCGCATCTCGGACGACTCCGAAGGCGTGAAGCGCAAGATCGGCTACATGTCTCAGAAGTTCAGCCTGTACCTGGACATGTCGGTCGAAGACAACATGGCGTTCTTCGGCGGCGCGTAC
>CANJMY010000002.1 GCA_947475315.1 Pseudomonadota bacterium
CGAGCCCGGTTGGATCACGCTGGGCCGCGGCTTCGAGGATCTGCTGGAGCGCGAGTCGGGCTGGCTGGCGGCGGAACGGTGGATGGCGAAGGGGCGGCCGTGAGCCAGGTTCTACGATCGCAATTCGACTTGTGATCGATGCTCAGGCGCGGGGTGGGGTCGCCAGTTGACGAGGGACGGCGTGGAAACTACGTCAGCTCCTTCAGGAGATCGGAGAGATCCCATGAGCACGATCCGCATCCGCCTTCCCGAGTCTCTTCACGAGGGCATCCGCGAGGCAGCCCGCAGGGAGGGCATCTCCATCAACCAGTTCATCGCCAGCGCGGCGGGCGAGAAGCTCGCGGCGTGGGCGACCGAGTCGTACCTCGCGGAGCGCGCGCGCCGCGGAGATCGGTCGAAGTTCGAGGCCGCGCTGGGTCGCGTGTCCGACAAGCAGCCCGAGCCGGGTGACGAGCTCTGAGGGCGCTCGGCTCGAATCACGTCCCGACACCTCCCCGGCGCACGCGCACCCCGTGCGGCCTCACCCCCGCAACAGCGCCTCCAGCCGCCGCCGCGGCACACGATCGATGGGCTTGGCGTCGATGCTGCTGAAGCGCGTGACGAAGAGCTCGCCGGGCTCGTAGACCGACAGCTCCACCTCGGATCCGCGGATCTCGAAGTGGTAGTGCACGTAACGGCCTAGGAGGCCGTCCTTCACGACCTCGTGCTCCATGCGCTCCGCGGCGTGGCCATGCCTGCGCAGCGCCTGCTCTAAGCGGTCGTGGCCTTCGCAGAAGAGCTGGATGTCGATGTCGCTGTTTCGGTGGATGTTTCCCGTCGCGACAGACCCGATCAGCCGCGGCTCGAAGGCCTCGAGCTGCACCATCACCTCTAGGGCCACCCGCCGCATGTCGTCGAGGCGCGCCCGGTGGCCCGCGGCGTCGAGCATCCGTGCGCGCGCGACGATGGCGTCCCGGATCTCCCCGTTCGAGGGGAGGGCGGCGTTGAAGCCCACCCGCATCCCAAGCAGGTTGTCCGCCGCCATGCGCTTGGCTTCGATGTACTCGCGGACGTCCTCGTCCACCATCAGCCGGGCGGCCTCCTCCGCGATGGCGCGGCGCTGCCCCGGACGGCGACTCAAGCGTGCACCCGGAGGGTGACCTCCAACACCACGTCCACGGCCTCATCGACCGAGCAGACGAGCGCATCCGGGTCACGGCCAGCGACGTCCCAGCGCCGCAGGGCCTCCAGGTCACGCAGGCGATCGGTGCCGCGCAGCCTTCGCCGGGCGCGCGCCGGGTCGCGCAGGAGGTCGAGGTGGTGGAGCACGAGCCACCGCACGCGCTCGGGCACCAGCTCACAGAGCAGCGCCGCCCCCTCCACCGCGTGGTCGCCACCCAGGCCCTTCCCGACGTCATGGAGCAGGGCGGTCGCCCACAGCTCCGGGTCATCCGTCCCTGTGCGGGCGTGCTGGTACACCTGCAGGGAGTGGTAGAGCGCGTCTCCCTCGGGATGCCAGCGGGCGTCCTGCTCCACGCCGTCGAGGCCCCAGAGGAGGTCCAGGAGATCCCGTCGGCGGGACTCCACAAGCTGCGATGTCGACACTCGTCACCGCGAGCGGGCATCAAGCGTGTGCCCGTCGCTGGACGCGTGCGCTATGCGCGCGGGCCGACCCTCGTCAAATCCCGCTCACCCCGTCGCCCGCGCGTACCACGCCTCCACGACGTCCCCGCGGCCGGCGCCGCGTGCGCAGCGCGCCCTGTCCAGCCGCAAGTAGGCATCGTGGCCTACTTCGGGCGTCCGACACGCCGCCCGGACGGGATGACGAGCGCTGAGGGCCGGATCGGGCTCGCGATGACCACGGGAACCGGCAAACTACTCCGGCTCGGTCCAGATCACGACGCCCGGGAAAGTCGCCTCGACACGGATTCGCACCTCGCGGTCGAACGCCGCCACAAACACGGAGGCGTCAAGCACCGCATTCAACGCCGCCCCTCGCCGACAAGCTCCAACGCATCGAACTCGGACGACGCGCGCTCGACGCGCTGGAGACTGCTCCACAGCGCCCGAGCGACCGAGACCTCCGCGTCCGTCAGCGTACGGGGCGCGGACTGAATCGGCACGACGCGCACAGCGGGCTCACCGTCCACCGTGATGATGGTGTCCGTGCCGCTCAGGCGGACCTTGCGCACCAGCTCCGCCAGCTTGGCCTTGGCCTCTGCGAGGCTCACGACGTCGCTCACGGCCACCTCCGTCGACCAGTATAGGCGACCCCCGCTCACCTTGTCGCCCCCGCGTACCACCCCACGACCCGGTCGCCGCGGTCATCGACGACCTCGACCGCAGCCTCACCCATCCCCTTCCGCAGCTCCACGATCACCCGCCGCACCCCGACCCTCACCACCCGCGCCGCGTGAAACCCCGTCGGCACCGCGGCGAGCAAGTCCCCCTCCCGCTCGACCGGCACCACGAACCACGCGCTCCCGACCGGCGACAGCCGCCCGCACGCCACGCCGACGAACGCCCCCACCGTCGCCGTCGACTCAAACCGCGCCGTCGACCGCCACCCGTCCTGTGGCGCCGGCCCCGACCCCGCCGCAAAGAACGGCGGGTTCGACACCACGCAGTCCACCGACGGACCGACCGCCACGTCCCGCACGTCGGCCGTCCGGAAGTCGACGCTCCCCGCCAGCGCGCTCTCGGCGACCGCCACGTCCCAACCCGCGCGCCACTCCGGTCGCACGTCGACCGCCTCCACGTTCGCGCCAAGACGCGCGAGCAGCAGCGCCATGATCCCCGACCCGGTGCCCAGGTCGAGCGCGGTCGCCGGGACGCCGTCCTCAGTCGCCAGCCCCACCAGCCAGAACGCCTCCGACCCGTAGCGGAAGCCCTTGCGCGGCTGCGGCACGACCAGCCCCGGCGCCGGGGTGTCGCGCGTCCAGTCGCCCTGGGTCACGGGCCGTCGAGCGGGAGCGAGTCGACCACCTGCACCTGCAGCGTGCCGTCGATGAAGCCCTCGATCAGGACCGCGCGGCCGATCTCGTCCCACAGCACGTCGGCGCCGTCGCCTTTGAGCGTCAGGCGGACGTGGTTCTCGGCGTCGTCGAGCGCGATGCCGTGCTCGGTCCGCGCGACGGAGCCCACCCACACGCTCATGCCGTGCAGGCCCTCGAGCACCCGCCACGACGTGACCCGGATGGCGCCCTTGTGCGTCACGCCCTCCAGCTCCACCGTGTAGCCATCCAGCCGGGCGAGCGCGGCGCTCGGGCCGTTGAGCTCCAGCGGGCGCGACTTGCCGTTGGTCGACGCCACGATCAGGGCGTCGCCGTCGCGCTGCAGTGAGCCGGTCGCGCGGACCGCGTAGGCGCAGCCGGACAGCATGAGCGAGAGGATCAGGAACCTCACGGCGCCTCCCGGACGCGGTGCGGGCGCAGCGACGTCTCCCACTCCCGCCGCATCAGCGACTGAGACGGATCCGAGAAGTGCTCGGAGTCGGTCACCCAGTGGACCAGCGCCGCGGGCGCCACCTCGGCCAGCTTCTGCGCGGCGCGCTCGGTGACCACGAAGTGCTCCGCGCTGCCGTCCTCGCGCCTGTAGCCCGCGATGCCAAGGCGACCGGCGCGCAGGTCGCGGGCGGCGCCCTCCGACAGCCACAGCAGGCCGATGCCCGGCCCGTCGACGCGCTTGTGGTGGAACGGGATCGGCCCCTTGGCCCCGACCCGGTTGGCCTGCACGATCTGCCGCACGCGCAGGACGGACTCGCGGGCCTCGATCTCGGCCTGGGCCACGCGGCGGGCCTCCAGGCGGGCGGCGAGTGCTGTGGCGGCGGACTCCTCGCGGGCCTTGGCCTCCTCCGCCTCGCGCACGCGCTTGGCGTCGCGGCTGGACTGGTCGGACTTGCGCTCGTCCTTGAGCTCGCGGGCGATCTGCTTCGCGCGCTTCTCGGACACCAGACCCTTGGCCAGCAGCTGGTCGCGCAGCGACACGTCGACTCCCCCGGTGCAAGGCGTGCGGCCGCGGAGGCCCGCGGCGCGGTTCAGGCGATCTCGGCGATCCCGATGGCGCGGCCCTCTTCGATCGCCACGTGGCCGATGCGCTGGGCGCCCACGCCCGGCACCGCCGACGAGGCCACCGCGGACATGACGATCTTGCCGCGATGCGAGGACAGGTTCATCATCCAGCGGGCCAGGAAGAAGGGCCCCGCCAGCTCCCACGCGCGGCCGGGGCGGCGCGTGTCGGCGAAGATGCGGGCCTTGCCAGGTGCCAGGCCCACGGCCAGCTTGCCGCCGCGCTCCTTGGTGGACTGACGGACCCGGCGCAGCGCGTCGAGCGCCTTCTCCACCGACGCCGCGAGGGTGTCCTCCACCGACCAGACCGCCAGCACGCTGCCGCCCTCGCGCTCCCAGATCTGCGCGCCCTGGCGGACCAGCTCGTCGCCCACGGCCTCGGCCGCCTGCGAGATGTCGTCCACCGCCAGCGGGTGCGCGCCGGAGCCGACCTCGAGCGAGGCCACCACCAGCGTCTCGACCGTGCTCTTGACCTTGGGCAGCGGCGCCGCCTCGCCCTCCGGGCCCATGCCCTGCAGGAACGCGGCGAGGTCGTTGTTGGTGACGCGGTGGCCCTCACGCACCATCAACATGCCGATCGCGTCGAGCATCTCGGAGGCGGACTGGTAGCGCTGGCCGGACTGCCTCGCGAGCGACTTGAGGATGACGCCCTCAAGCTCCTCGGAGATCTGCGCGCGGTACAGGCGCGGCGACGGGACCTCAGCGCGCTTGACGCGGGTGAGCGTCTCGTCCTTGTTCTTGCCCTTGAACAGGCGGCGGCCGGTCAGGACCTCCCACAGCAGGATGCCCAGCGAGAACAGATCCGAGCGGCCGTCGACCGCCTGGTTGTCGATCTGCTCGGGGCTCATGTAGGCGTACTTGCCGCGCACCGTGTCGTGCAGGGACGCCATCTGGAAGGCCGCGCGGCTGATGCCGAAGTCGGTGATCTTCACCTCACCGGCGTGGCTGATCAGCACGTTGTGGGGCGAGATGTCGCAGTGGACGATGGCGAGCGGCGCGCCCTGCTCGTCCTTGCGCTCGTGGGCGAAGCGCAGGGCCTTGAGGACCTCGCTCGCGATGAACAGCGCCAGCCCGACCGGGAACGGCTCCTGCTCCTGCACCCGCTTGACCAGGCGCGAGAGGTCCGTGCCCTGCACGTACTCCATGGCCATGTACAGGGTGCCTTCGGCCGTGCCGAGGTCGAACACCTGCACGATGTTCTGGTGCTGCAGCAGCACCGCGATCCGCGCCTCGTCGATGAAGAGCTTCACGAACTCCTCGTCGCGAGCGAGCTCGGCGAGGATCTTCTTGATGACAAGGGTCTTCTCGAACCCGGCGAGGCCGTACGCCCGGGCCATCCAGACCTCGGCCATACCGCCCACCGCGATCTGTTCGATGAGGTGATACTCCCCGAACTGCTGGGGTGCGCCCTCGTTCGCCAACCGCCCTCCCGACACCGGGGGCATCCTACCCCGATCCAGACATCTTGCCGCTACGGAGAACCGATGGAAGCGTTCGACCGCCTGATCGACGTGGTCCGCACCCTACGGGGACCGCGGGGCTGCGACTGGGATCGCGCCCAGACTCCCGCCACTTTGCGCCCGTACTTGCTGGAAGAAGCCTACGAGGCGTTGGAAGCCATCGACCGCGGCGACGCCCAGGCCACGGCCAAGGAGCTGGGCGATCTGCTCTTCCTGATCACCTCGATCGGCCTGGCCCACGAGGAGCGCGGCGCGTTCGACCTGTCGGAGATCCCCAAGACCGTCGCCGACAAGATGATCCGCCGCCACCCGCACGTCTTCGGCGACGCCGCCGAGCGGCCGCTGTGGGAGGAGACCAAGCAGGAGGAGCGCGCCGCCGAGGGCCGGGACCGCTCCGTGCTCGAAGGCCTGCCGCGCGCCCTGCCCGCCTTGCTGCGCGCCGCGCGGGTGTCCGCCCGCGCCGCCAGCGTGGGCTTTGACTGGCCCGACCGCGACGGCGTGCGCGCCAAGGTGGACGAGGAGCTGGCCGAGCTGGACGAGGCCCTGGCCGACGGCGCCCCCGACGCCATCGCCGAGGAGTTCGGCGACCTGCTGTTCAGCCTGGTCAACCTGGGCCGGTTCCTGCCCGTCGGCGCCGAAGACGCGCTGCGCATGGGCACCGACAAGTTCGAGCGCCGCTTCCGCGCCATGGAGCGCGCCCTCTTGGAGGCAGGCGGATCCGTGTCTACGACAGACCCCACCGCGCTGGAAGCCGCGTGGGAGAAGGCCAAGGAGGCCGTCGGATGATCCCGCTGTTTGTGCTGTTCACGGTGATCCCTGCCCTGGACCTCTGGCTGCTGGTCAAGCTCGGCGGCGCGCTGGGCGCGTGGAACACCGTGTTCCTCACCGTCTTCATCAGCCTGACGGGCGCGTCGCTCGCCAAGGCCGAGGGCGCCGTGGTGCTGCGCCAGATGGCCGAAGACGCGGCCAAGGGCGTCCCGCCCGCGGGCAAGATGCTGGAGGGCGCCATGGTCTTCGCGGGCGGCCTGTTCCTGTTCACCCCGGGCCTGATCACCGACACCGTCGGCCTGCTCTTCCTGTTCCCGCCCACCCGGCGCCTGATCGCCCCGCGGATCGGGGGCTGGTTCGCCCGCCGCGTCGCGAACGGCGGCTGGGTCGCCCAGGTCGGCCCCGACATTCGCTACGGGCAGGTCGACCCCGAGCCCGCCCCGCGGCAAGAGACGCCGCCCGCCACGCCGCGCCCCACCAAGCGCTTCGACCACCCTGTCGCCTGAAGGACTCCTCGATGACGTCGTTTGAAGATCAAGAGCAGTCGGTCCTCGACGACCTCGCCGATCGCTTCATGGCTGCGCTGAACGCCAAGGACCACGGCAACGTGGACAAGGCGGAGGAGCTGCTGCTCGAAATCCTCAAGATCGAGCCGCGCCTGCCCGAGCCCCACCTGGAGCTGGCCCGCCTGCTGCTGGACACCGAGCGCACCCGCGACGCCGAGCCCCACGCCCGCGAGGCCATCGCCCACCTGCGCGCCGGCGGTCAGTGGATCGACGAGGTCCCCGAGAACGTGCTGCAGGCGCTCGCCCACGCCACCCTCGCCGAGATCTTGCGCCGCCAGGCCGACGAGGACGACGTGATCTTCGGCGACCCCGCCGGCTTCAAGGCCTTGGTCGACGAGGCCAAGCTGCACTTCGCGCGCGCCTCCGAACTGGATCCGTCGGATGCGTACAGCAGCTACCACGCGTACTTCTTGGGCCCCGCCCCTGGTCAGAAGCCGATCGTCCCGGCGATCGAGTCGGACGAGGACTAGCGAGCCCAGTCCGCCTCAGTGAGCGGGGGCAAGCCCCACTTGGCGCGGGCTTGGTCGCAGCGCTCGTTCGGCTCGCCGTCCTCACCCGCCGCGTTGAACTCGCGGCACGGCGTGGGGCGGGTCAGATGGATGGTGCAGGTGGTGAAGCCTCCGACCGCGCCGTCGAGCGCCACGCAGCGCGGGGTCGCGCAGTTGGTGCCGCGCATGGCGGACCGGCTGGGCGTGAGCGGCTCGGTCAGGTCGGTGGGGACCTCGCCCCAAACACTGTTCAGCTCGGCGTGAGCGAAGCTCACGCGGAAGGTCGAGCAGCAGGCGCCGCACGGCCGGCACGGGTGGATCCACTCAGGGTTCGCAGACACGTGCCGCACCTCGTCGGTCAGGATCCGTCCGGGTCGGGAGGGTGCCTGTGACCCGCCCAGGATAACCGCAACCACCCCTCCCCTGGCACGTCCGACCATGGCCCGCATCGCCCGCGAGATCGTCGAAGCCGTCCGCGATCGCACCGACATCGTCGAGGTGATCCAGCGCTCCGTGCAGCTCAAGAAGCAGGGAGACAGCTGGGTGGGCCTGTGTCCGTTTCACCAGGAGAAGTCTCCGTCCTTTCACGTCGTCCCGAAGAAGTCGATGTACCACTGCTTTGGCTGCCAGGCGTCCGGTGACGCCTTCAAGTTCTTGCAGGAGATCTCCGGCCTCTCGTTCGTCGAGGCGGTGAAGGAGCTGGCCGGGCCCGCCGGCGTCACCATCGAGGAGCGCGAGCTCACCCAGGCCGAGCGCGAATCTCTGAACGCCCGCCGCACGCTCTACGACGTGATGGAGGAGGCCTGCCTGTTCTTCCAGGCGCAGCTGATGACCGCGCCCGACGCGCAGGTCGCCCGCGACTACGTGTTCAAGAAGCGCGGCATGACCCAGGAGACGGTGACCGGCGCGCGCCTGGGCTGGGCGCCGGACAGCTGGACGCGCCTGCTCGACCACCTGCACCAGAAGGGCTTTCGGCCGCAGATGGTGATGGAGGCCGGCCTCGCCAAGAAGCGCGAGCGCGGCGACGGCCACTACGACACCTTCCGCGCCCGCGTCATCGTCCCCATCCGCGACGACCGCCAGCGCGTGATCGCGTTTGGTGGCCGAATTTTGGAAGGCGACGGCCCCAAGTACATCAACTCGCCGGAGAACAAGCTCTACAAGAAGCACGACGTCCTGTACGGGCTTGAGACGGCGCGCCGCGCCATCGGCCAGAAGGACCGCATCATCCTGGTCGAGGGCTACTTCGACGTGCTCTCCATGCACCAGGCGGGGTTTCTGGAGGCCGTGGCCACCTGCGGCACCGCGCTCACCAAGGAGCACGTCCACAAGATCCGCACGCTGACGCTCAACGCCGTCGTCCTGACCGACGCCGACGAGGCCGGCATGAAGGCCGCCGAGAAGACGCTGCCGATGTTCTCCGAGGTGGGCGTGCAGGCGTGGCGCCTGCAGATCCCCGGCGCCAAGGACCCGGACGAGCTGATCCGCGAAGAGGGCCCTGAGGCCATGACGGCCGCGCTCAACCAGCTCAAGCCCATGCTGACCTGGGTGACGGAGCGCAAGCTGGAAGCCTACGGCTACGGCGCCACCGCCCGCGAGCGCGCCCGCAACGAGCTCGCCGAGCTGCTGCACGGCCTGACCTCCGCACAGATCTCAGAGGTCGCGCCCATCCTGCGCCTGGACGAGCGGGAGCTGCTGGTGTGGGCCAAGGCCTTTCGCCCACCGCAGCCCGCGCATGTCGCGCAGCCTGACGCGCCCGAGCCCGCCCGCGCGGTGTGGAAGCCCACCCGCGACCTGGTCCACCTGCTGTGGCTGGTGATCCACCGCTATGCGTACATCGCAGACCTCGCGGTCCGGATCCACGAGTCGCTGCTGGTGGATCACGAGCCGATCCTGCCGACCTTCGCGCGGCTGGTGCACGGCGAGCCCGTCGCCGCCGTGTTGGATGACTGCGTGGATCCAGACGTTCGTCGTGCCCTCTCGCAGATCGTCGCGCGCACCGAGCTCTACACCGCCGACGAGTCCACGCACGCGTTCGCACAGGTGGTGTCCCGCCTGGCCCGCGACCGCATGGACGCCGATCTGGCGCGGGCCCAGTCGCGCGCGCAGGCCGCCAGCCAGGAGGGCCGCGCCGCCGACGCGCGCGTCGCGATCACCGCATTACAACTGCTTCAAGCCAGGAAGCGCGCGCTAAATGAGGCGCTTGCCACCTCCGACTGGAGCCGGGTCGTGGATCTGACCGCGCCCATCGATCCGTCCAGCCCCGCGCCGCCCTGACAACTCCCGACAATCGGTGTCGATTGGCGAACGTTGAAGGCCCACGTTACCGCCCAAAGGCAAGCTCGACGCTCGTGCGCCAGGAGACGAAATCTCGATGAGCGATCCCAAGGAGATCACCGACGAGGTGAGCGAGCTCATCCAAGAGGGCAAGCGGCGCGGCTACGTCACGTATGACGAGGTCGCGAACGCGCTCCCCACGCACTTGGTCAACGAGCGCAACCTCGACGACATCATGATCATGTTCTCGGACGCCGACATCGAGGTCGTCGACGAGCGCAAGCGTCAGGTGGAAGCGCAGAAGGCCGCCCGCGACGAGAAGCCGGACGCCACCAAGAGCAATGATCCGGTCCGCGTCTACTTGCGCAAGATGGGCGGCGTGTCGCTGTTGTCGCGCGACGGCGAGATCGAGATCGCGCAGCGCATTGAAGAGGGCGAAGGCGTCATCCGCCGCATCGTCCTCACCTCCAACCTCGCGGTCTCCTCCATCCAGGAGCTGATCGACGCGGACGTGGAGCGGCTGACCAAGGCCCAGCGCAGCGGCAAGCGCGCCAAGCCCACGCGCACGTCGGACAACTGCGCGCTGGAGGACGTACAGGCGCAATGTACGTCGCTCATCACCGAGCTGACGAACAACCGCGAAGAGGTCGAGAAGGCCAAGAGCCGCAAGCGCCAGAAGGAGCTTGAGGACGCCATCTCCGCCAGCGAGAAGAAGCTGTTCGCGGCGCTCGCCACCGTCGCGTTCAGCAAGCCTCAGCTGTCCGACATCAGCAAGCGCATCCAGGCCGCGTGGTCCGAGATCGCCCTGTGCGAGAAGGAGATCGAGGCCGTCGCCCGCGACGCCCGCCTCCCCCTCCGCGAGCTCCGCCCCGCCATCCGTAAGGTGCGCCGCACGCCCGAAGCCGGCGGCGACGACCTGATGAAGAAGACCGGCATCTCCGAGGAGCGCTGGAAGGAGTTCGACAGCCGCGTCCGCAAGGAGCTGCGCAAGATCCGCAAGATCGAGCTCGCCACCGGCATGGAGCGCGACCAGCTGATCAAGGCCGCCCAGGACCTCCGCCGCGGCGAGGCCCTCGCCGAGCGCGCCAAGTGCGAGCTGGTCGAGGCCAACCTGCGCTTGGTGGTGTCGATCGCCAAGAAGTACACCAACCGTGGCCTGCAGTTCCTGGACCTCATCCAGGAGGGCAACATCGGCCTGATGAAGGCGGTGGAGAAGTTCGAGTACCAGCGCGGGTACAAATTCTCCACGTACGCCACCTGGTGGATCCGCCAGGCCATCACGCGCGCCATCGCCGACCAGGCGCGCACCATTCGCATCCCCGTCCACATGATCGAGACGATCAACAAGCTGATCCGCACGCAGCGCCAGCTTCAGCAGGACCTGGGCCGTGACCCTCGCCCGGAAGAGATCGCCGAGAAGATGGAGATGCAGGTCGACAAGGTCCACCGCATCCTCAAGATCGCCAAGGAGCCCATCTCCCTGGAGACCCCGATCGGCGAGGAAGAGGACGCCCACCTGGGCGACTTCATCGAGGACAAGAACACGCCCTCCCCCACGGACGACATGGAGACCGCCTCGCTCACCGACGCCACGCGCATGGTGCTCGCCACGCTCACCCAGCGTGAGGAGCGCGTGCTCCGCCTGCGCTTCGGCATCGGCCAGAGCTCCGACCACACCCTGGAAGAGGTCGGTCAGGACTTCGAGGTCACCCGCGAGCGCATCCGCCAGATCGAGGCCAAGGCGCTCCGCAAGCTGCGCCACCCGTCGCGCAGCAAGCGGCTCCAGAACTTCATCGAGCAGTAGCGAGGCTACCCTCCGCTCGCGCGACGACGCCGCGCGAGCAGAGGGAGTTGGTGGGCCCACTAGGACTTGAACCTAGGACACTCCGGGTATGAGCCGGGTGCTCTGACCAACTGAGCTATAGGCCCCCGCGCGCACGTACCGCGTTGGCCTGCTCGGGAAAAGGCGACCGCCCCCTTGCGGGGACGGTCGGTTCGAGGCGACCGTAAGCCGGGTCTTGTCACCGCCGCGGATCGCTCCTTGGCGGGTGGAGACCATTCCTCTAGGACCACCATTGCTGGGGGCCTCAAGCAACCAACCCAGGAGCTCGGGCGGGCAGCCCTCAAACGCTCCTTGTTCGGTCTTGCTCCGGATGGGGTTTGCCTGGCCGCCGCCGTTACCGACGACGCCGGTGCGCTCTTACCGCACCCTTTCACCCTTACCGACCCGCCCGAAGGCGAGACCCGTGTCTGGCTTGCGCCTCGCACGAAAGCCGCGAACGGCCTGGCGGTCTACTCTCTGTTGCACTGTTCCTCGGGGTCGCCCCCACCGGCCGTTAACCGGCATCCTGCCCTATGGAGCCCGGACTTTCCTCCCGCGGCCTTACACCGCCGGCGGTCTCCTGTTCGCCTCGAACGCGCGCCGTCTAACCGGTCCGAGCGCGCCCGGAGCTACTTCCACACGCCCGCAGCGCCCGTCGACAGATCAATGCCGTGGACGGCGTGAGCGGAGTCGCCGATCAGGTCCAGGAACACCTGCTCGTTGGCGGCGCGGACCTCGGGCATGGCGTCGAACGCGCCGGACTTCACGATGGCGGCCGCGGCCGCGATCAGCTCGCGCTCGGCCAGCGCGACGCTGTCCACGATGTCCTTGTCGGCCGGACCCAGCAGGCCCTCGGCGGCGCCGCGCTGCAGCGTCTCCAGGTGGTGGCCGACCATCTTGAGCCGCTGCACCAACAGCAGCGACTTGGCCTTGGGCACGCGCACCAGCATGTCGTCGATGATGCCGAGCTCGATCGGGAAGCGCCACGCTTGCACATGCAGCGCGTCGACCACCGCCGCGCGGTCCTCGGGCGTACCAAACCCGCGCGACACCGCGTACGACGCGCCCTGGAGCAGGTGCGCGCCCCCGCAGGTGTACGCGAAGATCCCCTGCTTCTGCTTCTGGAACGTGCCGCCCGACGCCTTGGCCTCACGGAGGAAAGCCGTCTCCAAAACAAGCTTCTGCACCACCGCGTGCGTGAACAGGTCGACGGTCATCGCGTGCCCACCGTCGGCGGTCCACGCGTAGGCAGGCGGCGCCCAGGCCGTGATGGCCTGCAGCGTCCACGGGGTGTCGTTCCAGCTGCCAAGCGACGTGGTGTCACCGTCCACCCAGGTCCCGAGCACGGTGCCGCGCCACAGGTCGCCCACCATGGCGGGCGCGCCCTGCACGGTGACGGCGCGGTCGGGCTTCACGCCCATGTCGGTCAGGATCTTGATGGTCAGGCCGCTGTGTGGCTCGACCCGGATGTCGCCGCGCGCCTTCATGAAGCGCACCACGTCGGCGGCGCCGATCGTCGCCCGCTCCGCGTAGGTCGCGAACAGGAAGTCGACCGCCGAGCCGCCGTCCGGCATCTTCCCGTCGGAGCCCAGGCCCTGCAGCGCGTGGCCGATCGCCCACGCGTTGTTCGGGTCAAAGCCCCACTTGGCGACTACGGCGGCGAGCGTCGCCCGGGTGGCGGCGAGCTCCTTGGAGGCCGGCGCGGCGAGCGGGCTCAACGAGGCGTGATCCGGCACCGCGAGCGCTAAGTCCGGCAGCGCGGGCGCAGGCTTGGGCGGCGCGACGTCGACCGGCCGAGCGTCGGCGACCGGCGCCACGCCCGACGGCGCCTCAGACGAGCCCGCGCACGCGCCGACGAGGACCAGCCCCGCCAAGACGCCCCCGCGATGAGCCCGCGCGACGAGCCCAGCCTGCCGACCGACGACCGGGCCCACCCGAAGGGCCCGCGCGCGCGGCGCCAAGGCGCTCACTCCTCGAACTCGTTCTCCGCGCCCTTGCGGGCCGCTTCCCGCAGCTCGAGCACGTCCACCTTCAGGACCTTCCCGTCGGTCGAGACGTAGAGCATGTCCTGGAAGACGGCGAAGCGCGGCGGCGAGATGCCGACCTTGGAGAAGCTGACGGTGAACTCGGGCTTGCCCGGGCTCTTGAACTTCACGGCATCGCCGCGGTCGGTCACCGCCCACAGCTTGCCCTTCTCGTCGGTGGCCAGCGACCACGCCTCGTAGCCGTTGGGCAGCTCGTCGCCGTCCAGCAGCACGTGGTGACGGAAGCCCAGCGTGTCGTACTCGACCGCGCCGCGGTGGAAGCCCAGCGCCAAGCGCCCGTTCTTCAGGACCGCCGCCGCGATCGGCGCGCCGTCCTCGATGTCCCAGCTGTTCTTGAGCTCGCCGTCGTTGTTGTAGACGTAGCCGCTGGACCCGACGATCGCGACGATGTTGCCGCCGACGACCAGCAGGTGCCCGCCGCCGCCGACGCCGGCCTCGGCCGGCTTGCCGTCCACCTTCCAGCCGTGCAGGAATTGCCCGTTGCCGTCGAACCAGGAGATGTGGCCGAGCGCGTCAAGCACCACGACCTCGTCGGGGTCGTGGCCCGGGACGATCGCCACGGCGATGGGATCCGTGAACCCGCCGTCCGCGGTGGAGGCCGCCATGCCCGCCACGTAGTGACGACGCTTGCCGCCAAACCAGGTGTCCGTGATGTTCGGATCCCCTTTGCCCCACGCGCTGCGCAGGCGGCCGTCCGGGCCGTAGACGTTCACGCGCTGGTTGGCGGTGTCGGCCACGTAGACGTCGCCGTACTGGCCGAGCGCCACGCCGGCGGGCTCGCCAAACGTGTGGATCGCGCCCTTCTCCCAGCCCTGCTCACCCCAGGGGGCGATGACCCGACGGCCGCCGCCCTTGAGCTGAGCGTAGGCCTCGAAGTACGACACCAATCCCTCGTACCGGCGGGCGTCCTTGCCGCGCGAGCGCAGCGCCGCGAGCTGAATGCCGGGGATGGCGTTCGGGTCCTTCAGCTTGAGCAGCGCGCCGATCGCCTCGGCGTCCGCCGGCAGCGCCTGGAGCCGGTAGCCAAGGGGCGCCTCCTTCTTCACGCGGTCCCGCAGGTACGGGGCGCCGTCGCCCGCCCAGGCGACAAGCTGCGCGAGCGCGTCACGGTCGCCAAATTCGGCCGCGGTGAAGCGGTCGAACAGCGTGATGATCTCGTCCTTGTGGGCCACCGCGGCCTTCACACCCGCGTCGCTCGCCACGTAGGCGTCGATCTTGTCGAACGTAGGCGCCACACCCGCCGAGAAGTTCAGCGCGACCTCGGCGATGTAGGCGTCGTCGTGCAGGTAGCCGTTGTAGACCTCGTCGAGGCGGATGCGGATGCGGTCCGCGTCGCCCACCACCGTCACGTCCACGCGCTGCGCGCCCGCGCTGCCGACGTCGCGCATGGCGGTCTGGGCGGTCACGGGCTCGCCCTTGCCGATCAGCTCGACGGTCACCACCTTGGGGCGGCCGTTCTCCTTGGTGGAGCGGTCGTCGCGCGACAGGTCACCCGGCCAGATCGACACGGACTCGATCGCCGTGGTGTGATCCAGCGTGATCTCAATCCAGGCGCCCTCACCCGGGCCGATGTCGCCCTCGGCCCACGCGGTGGACATCAGGCCGTCGAAGGCCAGCTCCGCGCCGTGGGTCACGCCCTCGGAGTCCTTGAGCACGCTGGACGCCTTCACCGAAGAGGACGCGGCGAACGCCGACGTCGACAAGGCAAGCGACGCCACGACACACGCGATGCGAATGTCCGTCATTCTAGCTCTCCCAGGGCAGCTCAGGGCGCGGCTGCGTCCGTGTCATCGCCAGGAACCACGTCCGTGTCTTCGGCGGGCGTGGTGTCTTCGGAGCCCGCGGGGGGGCAGTCCGTGTAGACTAGGTCGCAGGACGCGGGGCGGTCGGCCAAGGTGCCGGCGGCGGCCGGACACTTGAGCGCGTCCATGTCGAGCAGGCACTGGCTGGCGGTGGAGGCCACGTAGCGGCAGCCCGCGCCCCACAGCTGCACGTCATCGATGGTGGCGCCCTCGCAGTCTTCCTGCGTGAGGATGCCGTCGAAGGTCAGCGTGGCTTGGTCCGAGCAAGCCAGCGTGTGCTTGCAGAGGGCCGTGTTGTACGAGACGAGAAATTCGCCCTCCTGCGGACCGCAGGCGACGAACATCAGGGGAAGAAAGGCGAGGGCCAGGAAGCTGCGCAAGACGACCTCAGGGCGATGGCGCGAACCCTACCCGAAGAACGCGGCGACCACAAGAACTAGTCCAACCAACACACGAGGTGTTCACGGCGCCGGGTCACACGTGAACGCTTCGGCGCAAGCGTCAGGCAGCGCAAACACCCCAGGCGAGCCGTCAGGGTCAGCGCAGTCGGCGGCGGTCAACGCCTCCATCGCGTCCAGGCAAGTCCGCCCCTTGGAAGGGTGGAACGCGCACAGGTCGTCCGCCGCCCGGATGTCGTCGGTGTCCCGAGGGGGCGCGGCGCAGTCGTTGCCGCCGCAGACCTCACACTGGGCCCGCACGTCGGCGTCGAGCGCGTTGCGGAATTCCGAGGCGCCGAGGCCGCAGCCCGCCAGCCCAAGCAGCGATCCGAGGAGCACGAGTCGCAGCATGGTCAAGATCCCCCTGCGAGCGGGAGGCGTTCCTGCTCGGCGTCAAAGCGGTCCGGGTTCCAGTGCCGACGGCAGCGAGCCTCGTAGGACTCCTCTGCGCCGAGCAACACAAGCGCGTCGCCGCGGACCAGGCGCTGGGTGCGGCTGGCCGGCCCCCCGCAGATGGTGCACACCGCGTGGTTCTTGGTGATCACGTCGGCGATCGCCAGCAGCTCCGGCATGGGCTCGAACGGCCGCCCCCGGTAGTCCTGGTCCAGCCCCGCCACGATCACCCGCCGACCTTCGTCCGCGAGCTTGGTGACCACCAGGGGCAGGTCTGGGCCCAAGAACTGGGCCTCGTCGATGCCGATCACGTCCGCGTCGCCCGCGAGCGCGAGGATGTCCGTGGCCCGCGCGACCGAGGTGCACGACTGCTGCGCGGCCGAGTGCGCCACGACGGCGTCCGGAGCGTGCCGCTGGTCGGTCTCTGGCTTGAAGATCAACACGCGCTGCCGACCGATCTGCGCACGCCGGACACGACGGAGCAACTCCTCCGTCTTTCCGGAGAACATGCAGCCGGTGATCACCTCGATCCATCCGGCGCCGAGCGGGTAGGCGTGCGGCATCATCGGCCGTCGTGTAGCATGGCGGGTGTGGGATGTCCCGGCACCGCAGCGACCCCATCGAGGCCCCGATGAACGCACAGCATCGACTGGCGATCGAGCACCACACCGTCACCACGCCCGACGGCTGGACACTGGAGCTGCGCCGCGGCCGCGGGGCGAACGGCCCTGTGAACGGCATGCCGGTGCTGTTCGTGCACGGCTACGGGATGAACGCGCACCTGTTCCACGCCCACCCCACCGGGCCGTCCTTCTTCGACGTGCTGATGGAGCACGGGCTCGACCCGTGGGCGGTCGACCTGCGCGGCACCAAGACCAGCGAGGCGCCGCACGCCTGGAGCGCGGTCCGCTTGGCCGACATCGCGTTCAAGGACGTGCCCGCGTCCATCGACCACGTGCGCGCCGTCACCGGTCGCGACCGCATCCACGCGATCGGCGTCAGCTTGGGGGGCGGCGCGCTCTACGCGCACGTCGGACGCGACGCGCACCACATCGACCGTCTGGTCACCATGGGCAGCCCGCTCGTGTGGCAGGATCGCGGCGCCGTCTTGTGGACCTTCGGGGCCCTGGGGCCCGCGCTCAGTCGCATCCCCCTGCGCGGAACCACCCAAGCCGCGCGCGCCGTCCTCCCCCTCGCCCGTCGCCTGGGGCCGAAGGCGGTCGGCTTCTACGTGAACCCCGAGATCACCGACACGCTCCACCCCGAGACGCTGCTGCGGACCATCGAAGATCCACACCCCGACGTGTCCGCGTCGCTCTCGCGCTGGATCCGGCAGCGACACCTCGTCCTGGCCGGTCACCACGTGACGCACGGGCTCAAGGCCTTCGGCCGCCCCACCCTGGCCGTCTACGCCGAGGGCGATGGCGTGTGTCCGCCCGCGGCGGCGCGCGCGGTGCTCGACTACACAGGCGGCCCGGTCGACACGCTGGCGATCGACGACGGCCCCAACCGCGTGAGCCACGTCGACCTGTTCGCGGCGCACTTCGCGCCCGAGCGGGTGTTCCCGCCCGTGGCGCGCTGGCTCGCGGGGCCCGAGCCTACGCTTCAGCCGGCGGCGACGCGTCCCCGCGGATCGCGGTGAGCAGCGAGCGGATCCGCGCCTCGGCGTCGTCGTCGTCCTCGGGGTCGACCAGCGTCAGCGCCTCCTCCAGCCGCGCGATCGAGCGCCCGACGCGGCCCGCCTCCCGATCGATTTGAGCGGCGATCCACAGCGCCTGGATGCGCGTGCGCGCGTCCAGCGCAGACAAGGCCAGCAGCGACTCGACCGCGGGCCCCGCCGCCGCCTCGTCGGCGCCCAGCAGGCGGAAGATCTGCAGCAGACGCACGCGGCCCAGGTTCTCCTCGTCGTCGAACGGGCCCGCCGCCGACGCCGCCAGCAGCATGTCGACGTGATCGTCCCAGCCGACGTCGCCCGCGACCTCAGCCAGCGCCCACAGCACCTCGCCGGGCGAGATGTGCGCGCCGGTCGCCGTGCGCGCGAACCCGGCGGCGGACACCTCGGCCGCCCGCGCCAAGCCGTTCCCGGTCACGCCCGTGCGCAGGCCAGCCAGCTCCAGCACGCACAGCCCGACCCACGCCGGGTGGCGACGCAGCAGGTCTGCGCCGTCCAGCGCGTCCGCCATGAACGAGGAGATCGCCGCGTCCGCCGCGTCCAGCCAAGGACCACGCTCGGCCGAATCCGGTACCAGGACGGAGAGCAGCCGCAGCGCGCCCGCGCGGACCTGGTCCATACCGGGGGTCTCGGCGAGCTCGTCGAGCAGCGCGTCCCGGTGTGCGCGAGCCCACGCGACGGCCGCGCGGCCATCCTGTCCGGCGCCCAGCGACGGCAGGAGACCCAGGAATTCGGCCCTCTCTTCGGACGACAGCGACACGGGAACCTCCGAGGCGGCGCCACCTAGCCCATCCGGAAGCGTCGCACCCGCGGGCGCCGCTGCACTTCACCCTCAAGGAATCCGCCCGCGTACCGATACGGAACCACGAGGCAGTCCCGCCTCACACCCACGGAGGCCACGTTGACCCGCTTCGTCCTGCCCCGGACGCGACGCGCGACCGGCGCGACCACCGAACTCGACTTAGCGCCGCTCGTCGATCGCACGCTGCGCTTCCTTGAGTCGAGCCCGCGGGGCGCTGCGCGCAAGGACATCCTCGCCGCGATGAGCCTGCAGCAGGCCGTGTGGCCCGCGCTGCGTGAGGCGCTCGAAGAGACCGGACGGGTCCTGGCCGTCGGTCGCGGCCCCGGGCTGCGACACGTCCACGTCCGCCACGCCGACGCTATCCCCCGCGACACGATGGAGATCAGCGTGTTCCCGGAGCGCATCCAGCAGCTGGAAGGCGCCCGGGTGGTGCTGCGCGAGCGCATGCGCCAAGAGATCGAGATGGACAGCCAGCGCGCGCAGACGCTTACGGGCCTCAAGGCGGACCCGGTCCGTCGCCTGCTGCTTGAGCTCGTCGACGAGGGCCGCGTGGAGCGCTTCGGCAACAAGCGCAGCACTCGGTACCGCTGGGTCGGCTGATCGTCGGGCGCACATCGCGCGCGGGCATCCGTTGTCCGGTTGGCGCGGCGTGGTGACGCGCGGGCATCCGTTGTCCGGGCACGCCGGTACAGTCCGGACATGCCCAAGCCCATCCACGACTTCGAGCCCACCGCCTCCTGGTGGTATACCGCCCTCCAAGAACAGCGCGACGACGGCTGGTACGTCTCGCTCGCCGGGATCGAGCCCGTGTGGAGCGCGGGCCCCCTGCCCAGCGCCGACGCCGCGCGCAGCCTGCTCGCCGAGCA
Organism: Pseudomonadota bacterium; assembly: GCA_947475315.1. Classification (GTDB taxonomy): domain Bacteria; phylum Myxococcota_A; class UBA796; order UBA796; genus CAIOSP01. Next base: position 19,445 of record CANJMY010000002.1, read on the forward strand.
GCTCGCGCGCTGGGTCACGCGCGCCAAAGCCGCCGGGGGCTATGCCGCCGTGCAGTTCAACGGCGTGCTGGTCACGCTGCCGCGCATGAAGGGCAAGCCGCGCGGCGCGCTGCCTGCGTGGCGCAGGCCCAAGGGCTGACGCCTCACAAGGCGCGTCGCCGCGTGACCTCGGCATTCAGCGCCGCGGCCATGCTCGCAAATCCGCGCTCCAGCGACGCGCCGTAGCGCCAGCGCACGATCGGCAGCAGCGCGCCGCCGATCTCATCGACCGTCTGGTAGTGCGTGCGCCCGTCCGGCAGCGCAGTGAGCGTCTGCGTGCGACGCGCCCACAGCAGCCAGCGCGGCAGCGTGTCGAGCGCCCACACGATCTGGCGCGGCGCGTCGAGCACGCGCAGCGTCTCGGTCTGCTCCAGCACGCCCAGCGGCCCCATGTCGACGGTCATCACCACCGGCGTGCCCAGCACCCCGCTCGTCCGAACCTGACGTGTAAACGGGTTCCACGAGGGGTACGCGTCAAAGTCGACCAGGACCGACCACACGAACTCCGGGCTCGCGTCCAGCGTGGTTTCGGCGCTCCAAATTGCGTGCATCGTCGCACCCCGCCCGACGCGCTATCCGGACCATGGACCCCGGGCACTACGGGTCCATGAGGCCTGCCATGTCCGAGACCCGTCGCCACCAGGGCGCCTTCCTCGCCACCTTCGCCGGCATGATCGACCGCGTGCGCGCGCCGCGCGGCGACGTGTCCCTCGCAGCCGACGAGCGACTGGACGGCAAGCACGTGCTGGTCACCGGCGCCAGCCGCGGGCTCGGACGAGCGATCGCGCGTGGCCTCGCGCGGCTGGGCGCGAACGTGCACGTCGCCGTGCGCAGCCTGGCCGAAGAGACGGTCGCGGACGTGCGCGCGCAGGGCGGCCGCGGGACGGTGACCGCGTGGCGTCTGGACCTGGAGCGACTCGACTCGGTGGACGCGCTCGCCTCCTCGCTCGCCGCGGCCGACGTTCGTCTAGACGTGCTGGTGCTGAACGCGGGCGTGGTGCCGTTGGCCTCACGCACGACGCCCCACGGCCTCGACATGATGCTGCAAGTGAACGCGCTGTCGAACATGCGGCTGGTCGACCGGCTGCTCGCCGAGCGCGTGCTGGTCCCTGACGACGTGGCGCCGCGCATCGTGGTCGTCGGCAGCGAGGCGCACCGCTCGTCCGAGCCGATCGACTGGGTCACGCTCGCGACGCCGCGCACCTACACCACCTCGCAGGTGGTCAGCGAGTACGGCCGCACCAAGCTCGTGCTGCACACCTGGGTGGCCGAGCTCGCCCGTCGCCTCGGCGGGCCAGGCCGACACGTCGAGGTGCACCACCTGTGCCCGGGCGCCATCGCCAGCTCGATCGCGCGCGAGGCGCCGGCTTGGGCCAAGCCGCTGCTCGACCTCACCTTCCGCGCCTTCTTCCAGTCGCCGGAGGTCGCGGCGCGGCCCGTCCTGTACCTGGCGGCCTCGCGCAAGGTCGCCGGTCAGACAGGCGTGTACCTGCACATGACCGTGCGGAAGGACCCGGCCGCGCTCAGCATGGAGCCCTCGCAGGGCGCCGCCTGCTGGAAGGCCGGCCACGAGGTCCTCGCCCAAGCTGACTTCACGTCCCAAAGGAGCTGACGCATGGTTCAGGGCCCGGCCAAGCCGCAAGGCACGTCGCGCGAGTACAGCCGCCCGTACCGCCCCACCGCGCTCAAGGTGGGGCACGGCCTCGCGCGCGCGCTGCGCCTGGACGGCATGCCGTCGCTGGATCCGGACCGCCTCATCGCCCGCGCCCGACGCGCCGAAGGGCTAAACGATCTGGGCGAGCCCGACCTGGAGCCGCTGCGCGTGCTGGTGCGCTCCATCGAGGCTGAGGCGCAGCTGCACCCGCTCGGCCGCGTCGCCACCGCCGGCCGGCTGATCCAGACGCTGCGCAACCGCCTACGCGCGGTCGCTGAGTTCGAGCGCGACCCGACGATCCTCACGCGCCCCCTGCCCTCGCCGATCGTGATCAGCGGCCTGCAGCGCACCGGCACCACCCTGCTCCACCGCCTGCTCGCGTCCGACCCACGCCTGCGCGCGCTGCGATCGTGGGAGGCGCTGAACCCCGCCGCGCTCCGCGGCGCGCCGCGCGGCGACAAGGACCCGCGCCGCGTGCAGGCCGCCCGCGCCGAGGCCGGCCTGAAGTGGCTCTCGCCCGACTTCTTCGCGGTGCACCCGGTGGAGGCGAGCGCGCCCGAGGAGGAGGTGCTGCTGCTCGACCACAGCTTCCTCTCCACCGTGCCCGAGGCCACGCTGCGCGTCCCGACCTACTCCGCGTGGCTGGAACAACAGGACCAGACGCAGGCCTACACCATGCTGCGTCGCCTGCTTCAGCTGCTGACCTCACAAGAGGGTCCGGACCGCTGGGTGCTCAAGACGCCGCACCATCTGGAGTGGTTGGACACGCTCTGGAACGTCTTCCCCGACGCGACCGTGGTGATGACGCATCGTGATCCTGTGGTGACCGTCGGCTCCTTCTGCAGCATGGTCGCGCACGGGCGCGGCGTGATGTCGGACGTGGTCGACCCCAAGGAGATCGGCCGCGACTGGCTGGAGAAGGTCGGTCGTATGATGGATCGCGCGCTCGCCTCGCGCGACGCCCGCGGGGACCGCGGCGTGATCGACGTGCAGTACGCGGACCTGATGCGCGACCCGCTCGGCGAGATCGCGCGGATCCGCGCCGCCGCCTCGCTCGAACCCGACGCTGCGGCAGACGCTGCGGTCGCCGCCGCGCTCGCGTCGATGCCCAAGGATCGGCACGGCAGCCACTCGTATGATCTCGCCGACTTTGGGCTCACGTCGACGATGGTCGCGGATCGGTTCGCCGCGTACCGCGAGCGGTTCACGCCGAAGCGCTGAGGTCTCGGCGCGGCGCGGTCCGCGCGCGGTGCTGAGGTCAGGGCGCGGCGCGGTCCGCGCGCGGCGCTGAGGTCAGGGCGCAGCGCGGTCTACTCGCGGCGCCGCGGCGCTGAGCGCGCCGTGCGGCGCCGCGAGGACTCAGCCCTAGGTCGGATCCACCGTGCGGCCCATGAACAGGATCAGGCCGGTCAGCTCGTCGCGCAGCACGAACAGGAAGGGGCGATCGACGCGGAGCTCCGGCGGCGGTGCGCTGGCGGTGTCCGTCACAAAGGCGACCCCGGTGGCCGCCGCCGCGCGCAGCCCCCGCTCGTCGAACACGATCACCGCCTGGTGAGCGATCTGGCTGACCCACAGCGGGTCAGCCGCGTCGGTCATGCCGCTCAGGTTGGCCTGGAGGCTGTCGAACAAGGTGCTCACGCCCATCGCCTGCAGCGGCGCCACCATGTCCTTCGTGGTCCGCTGCTGGAACTTGGGGAAGAACAGATCGACCCGGGTCTGGGTCGCCGCCGCGGTCCAGCCCGCGAACGCGGACGGCGTCCAGGCTGCCTCGATCGCGGGCAGGCCGTCGGCGGCGTCCGGCACGATCACCCAGAAGCCGAGCTCCTCGCCGTCGAGCGGCAACTGCGCGACGGTGAACGAGCCGGGCCGCGTGGACGCCAGCGTCAGCTCCGCGTTCATGAACTCGACGCTACGCGTACCGCCGCCCGCGAGGTGGAAGTCGCCGCTGGCGGTGGCGCTCTCGTCGAACACCGTGCTCCAGTCGGCCTCGACCAGCAGCGCGTTCGCCAGCACCAGCGGCGTGTCCGGCGAGAGCGCGCCCTGCGCGAACAGGCTGGGGATGAGCCCACACGTCTGACGCCGCGCCCAGTCGTTGATCTGCAGGCGGGCCGGGTCCGGGTCCGGCGCGAAGCTCAGCGCGCGGAACGGCGCGCCCCAGTCGTCACGACAGCGGTCCGTGAAGTCCTTTCGCCACCCGAACGACGCGTCCCCAAAGAGCTGGTTCGCCAGGTTGACGTGGGCGCCCGTCGTCCGGCTGGTGCCCTCCACATCGGCGAGCAGGTCCACCAGGCTGGTACGCCAGTCCGCCGCGGGGATGGTGATGCCGAGCGCGTTTGCGAGCTCCGTCTCGGTCGCGCCCTCAGCGCCCTCCCAGGTCATCGCCAGCGCCACCGACACCGAAAGCGGCGAGATCACCGTGTTGGCGGACGGGTTGGTCTGCGCGAACAGCCGGAAGTCGAACGCCGAGAGCCCGTCGATCACCGCGAGCGTGTCACCCGTGGCGGACGTGATCGTACGCGGCAGCGCCGGCTCCCCTGCCCCGCCGACGTCGGTGTCGCCCGCAGGCGCCGGGCAGAACGCCGGCAGGCCGACGCCGAGCGCCGCGGTGTCCGTCCCGTCCGTGTCGGCCCGGTCCGTGTCGGCAACGTCCGTATCGTTCGCGTCCGTGTCCGCGCGGTCGGTGTCGGCGACGAGGTCCGTGTCCCCGGTGTCGCCCGGCAGCAGCGCGTCGTCCGCGACCTCGGACTTCCCGCCCGAAGCGCACCCCGCCACGACCAGACCACACAATGCCTGAGGATCCCACACATCTCGCCAGGACCTGATCCTGGCCGATCTCCTGGCTTCCCCACGTCGCCTCACGGCCAATAACTGGTGCGGTCGTGGCGTCCGTGCGATCGGGTGCCACCTGCCCCGGACTCCCACATGTGCGCCGCCCGAAATCCCGTCTACGACCACGATCTCGCCGATGTCGACCTCGGAGACGCGCGACTGGACCGGCGTGCCTGCTTGATCCTCGCGGCGATCCTGCTCCGCCCAAACGACAGCTTCCCCCAAGTCTTCGACACCAACGCGGAGTTGGAAGCGTACTACCGCTTCACGAACAACCCGAAGGTCCGCGCCGGCGCGCTGCTCCACAGCCACTCGGCCGCGTCATGGCGGCGCGCGACGATGTGTGGGAACACGGTCCTGCTGCTGCATGACACCACCGAGCACACCTTCGACGGCGACGAGACGCGCATCGGCCTCTCCAAGCGCGGCAAGCACCAGTCGTTCTGGAGTCATGTGACGCTGGCTGTCGCGGAGACAAATGCGCCGCAGGCGTTTGGCGTCGTCGGGCTGCGCGCGTACCTGTGCGACGACGGCGTGTGGACCTGGGCGCGCAGCGATGGCTCCGGCGAGCCCATCAGGAAGGGCTCGGACCGTTGGATCGACGGGTTCCACGAGGTCGTCGGGACGACGCCCGCGGGGCTCGATGTCATCCACGTCGCCGACCGCGAAGGCGACGCCTACCCGATGTTTTGCGCGTTGAGTTCGCTGAACCAGGCCTTCGTGATCCGAGCGGCCCACAACCGCACGCTGGCCGACGACGCGGGCAAGGTGAAGGACGCGCTGGCTGGCGTGCAGCATTGCGTGGTCCGCGAGGTGGAGCTGGCCAGCCGGACCGACCGCCGCCCGCCGAAGACCAAGGCCACGCACCCGACGCGAGATACCCGCCCGGCAAAGCTGGCGATGCGCGCGACGGCAGCGACGGTGAAGCGGCCCATGGGCTCGGCGGCGGAGCTGCCCGACGCGCTCACCATGAACGTCGTCGAGGTGAACGAGCTGGAGACGCCGGAAGGCTGCTCACCGATCCACTGGATGCTGTGGACGACGCTGCCGGTGGAGACGCCGGCGCAGATCGAGCGCGTGGTCGACATCTACCGTCGGCGTTGGATCATCGAGGAGTTCTTCCGGAGCCTGAAGACGGGCTGCGCGTTCTCGAAGCGCCAGGCGGAGTCGCTGGACGCTCTGCTTCGGACCCAGGCATTGCTGCTTCCGGTCGCAGTCGCGCTTCTGAACCTGCGCACGCTCGCGCGCACAGACCCGAAGCTGCCGTGGTCGGCGGCGATCTCGGAGCGACAGCTTCGGATCCTTCAAGACGCACAACCCAAGCACAAGCTGACGAAGCGGTCGAACGTGCGGGCGGTGATGCTGGCGATCGCGGCGTTCGGCGGTCACATCAAGAACAACGGCGAGCCCGGTTGGATCACGCTGGGCCGCGGCTTCGAGGATCTGCTGGAGCGCGAGTCGGGCTGGCTGGCGGCGGAACGGTGGATGGCGAAGGGGCGGCCGTGAGCCAGGTTCTACGATCGCAATTCGACTTGTGATCGATGCTCAGCCAGGTCGACTCCTCCACATCGTCGTAGCTGAACACCTTGCAGCCGGCACTCGCCGATGCTGGGGCGAGCGAGGCGGCCAGGATGGCAACCAATCCGCGACCGGTAAGTCTGGCGCCAGGATTCATGGGGCGGCCCTCACGAGTCCGAGAGGAAGTCCGAGTCGCGCTTGAACTGGCTGCACGCATGTCGATGGGCCATGCACCACTTGAACATGTGCTGAATGAGGTGGGCGTTAGAGCAAGCGTCGGCGTCGTCTGTCGTGGTCGTGCGGTCGTGGAAGTGCGTCTCGGTCGCGCAGCAGTGCACGGACTCGTGTAACAGCCACGCCGACATTTCAATCATGGCGCAGACTCGGTCGTTCGCCGAGGCCCCATTCTTGAGCGGCTCCAGGAATTCGTGGCAGAGGACGCGCGAGTTGATCCGCATGCGGCAACCAGAAGTCTCCTCGAGTGTAACGGCTGCGGTGAATCCAGAAGTCCCGTCGTCCTTCCCGACAGTTCGCGCCCCCCACGAGCCAACGTCGAGGTGGATCGTGCGATGATCATTCGCGTCCATCAGATAGTCGGCGAGACAGTCGGCTAGCCGAGGGTCGAGGATGCAGGCCAACCACTGGACGATGTCGAAGTTGGCGCGGATGGTTGCCATCGCTCGTGACAATTCGGCATCAACATCGACGCCTGGACAGGTGAAGCCAGTTTGGACGACATTGAAGAGTCCGTCGACAGGTTCGCCGTGTGACGAAATGAAGAGGGGTGCGTCCGCGTTTTTGATGGGTGGCGGGCTGCAGCGGCACATCCTGTCCCAGAAGTCTCTCAGCCGAGAGATCGCGTCGAACTGCGAGACGTCGTCGCCACCATAGGCATGCCAGAATGCCTTGGCTGTGCCGAACCACAGGGGAGGACGATCCATGCCGTCCAGCAGCAGCGGGATGCAGTCGGCGTTTCCCAGAGGATCACCACCGCTCTCCATGAAGTGAACCCAGAAGGCGAATGGACCGGAGTCGTCCTTGTTCACGATCGCATCTGCGAACTCGGAGAATCCGGGGTCTCCAGGGCGCGGAGGCGCCGGAATCAAGTCCAGGAAAGTGTGTCGTCTGCGCGCCCCACCCGCAGACGCGATAACGCCGTTGACACATGTCGGATCGTACGCATTGGCGCCTGGGATGTGGCTTCTTGGCCCTTGCCCGGGCGGCAGTCCACCATTGTGCGCAGGGTGATGAGCGCCGGTGCCGTCAGTCGTTGAGGTGAGTCCTTGCGGTCCGGTTCCAGACGGGGCGAACAGGAGGCCGAACGGTCCATCCGGGATCCACTCGCCGGTAAAGATCGGGTGCAACCTCTCAAAAATCGGGCGCACCTCGCGCTGCGCAGTCGAAACGAACAGGTTCAGGGGTCTCGTGCCTAAGATCATCACTTCTCCTGGTTCCGCCCGCGACGCACTCTTCATTCTGCCGGTATAGTCCGCGCGGTGCAAGCAGAATCTATAGAGGCGGCAAATCACGGTCTGAAACGAACGTGAGTCGCCAGCGGTTGGTCGGCTATTGCGCGTCCGGGCCGTGCGATCGTTTGGCGCAGTTGCGAGTCCGCGGTCCGCGAAAACAGACTCCCGAGTCAGGCGATCTCTGCGTCCGTCAGGTTGCTCAACCAGTTCGAAAGTCGTCCAGTCAGCCGAGCACCCTGCGTCCTCACCATTGAACGCCTGTTTTCGCCGGCTGGTATCGTGCAGAGCGTTCCCGCACACGGTTCAACCTAGGCAGTTCGGGTTCGAATCCAGTCGGGGGTATGGGCGAGAAACGCAGGCGACGTGCCCAGCGCGATGACCTCGATCGCCGCCTCGCTCCACGCCCCGATCACGTCGTACGCGCTTGGATCTCCCCGCACGTCGGCCGGTCGTTCGAGCCCGAGTCCGTCTGCGAGCACCTTGAAGCGCTCGGCCGCGTTCGCCGCATTCACGCGACGAACGGTGGCGGTCTTGTTGCCCATCGACGCTAGAACGCGTGCCTCGATCGCGAGATCCAGGAGCAGGTCCCATCGAGGCCATCCGACGTCGCCGACGTTCGCGAGTGTACGCCACGCGTCCGGCTCGGCGAGCTGGAAGGCGAGCGCGTTTCGGTCGGCGCGCTGCCGGACGACTCCAGCCGCGGCGAGCTCCGTGAGCACCCGCGAGGCGTTTCGCTTGCTGTAGCCAACATGGTCCAGGTCGCTCGCGACGAGCCACGTCCCCGGGCGCGCGATCAACTCCGCCAGCACGTCTGCGCGCGCCCCAACACCCGCGATCGCCCGTACGCGCAACCGCACCATCGACGGTCGGGTGACGCGGAGGTTTGGGTGCTTCGTGGATGGCGCGACGTCCCACGGTGTCGCATCGGCCCCGGCCGGCCATCGGATCGATGTGTTCGCTCCGAGCGTCGCCGAGAGCTCCTCGAATGCCGCGCGCACCTCCGGCGGCGCGCGCCGGACCAGCGTCTGCAGGCGGCTCGCCGAGATGCGATCAGCATGCGCGACGCACCAGCGGTACACCTCGTCTCTGAGTCGCACGTCTTCGCGCGCGAACCACGGCGTCGCGACGAGCAGCGGCTCCGGATCGATCGCTGTGTGTCCGTGAAGTTGGTGGACCCCGGGGATGCCCAGCTCGGACCACACGCTCCACATGAGATCCAGGGTGAGCTCGTCCACGCGGCTACTCACGGGGCACCTCGTCGATGCCGAACTCGGCGAGGACGGGACGAAGGAGCACGTCGCGGAAGCCCTCCGAGACGTCGTGCGTCTGGCACCACAGTGCCGACGCGATGAGCTCCTCCCGCGTGGGTGCGAGCGCGCGGAGGTCTTGGAGGTGTCGGCTGTTGCTGGGCCAACGGTCCGCGGCCGCGTACAGCTTGAACGCGATCTGGTCGACCCGCGAGGCGAGGTGGATCGTCAGGCCGCCGAACTCCGCGCGGGTCGTGCGCTCGGCGAATCCCGCCGGCAGCCCCATGTGGAAGAGATCGGCCGGACCCGCGTTGAGCCAGTCGTGCGCCAGGTCGAGCGCGATCGCGACGTCCTTCACTGCCAAGAGAAGGGCTGCGGGCAGGGGCGTTGCGCTCACCCAAGCCTGATCCTCGACCCGGGCGACGACGTCGAGGTCCTTGGTGGGGCGCCGGATCAGCCCGACGAGGTTGAGGGCACCGCCGCCGACCAGTACGAGCTCAAAGTGGTGCCCACGATCCTCGAGGATTTCACCGAGGATCGTCAGGGCTTCGCGGAGGCCGTCGGGTTGCATTGGCATCGAACGAGACGATATCCGACTCGTATCGAGAAATCAACCGTCTCGAATCAAGGCGCGCGCCCGGCCGATTCGAGGGGCGTTGACCACTCCTGATGCGGTCAGGTTGGGCGCGTCGGAACGGCACCTTGTGCGCAGGGTGGCGCACAGGGCTTCGGCCGCCAAGGCCGCTTGATCCAAGTGATCTCAAGCTCCGTCAGCGTCGACAACCAGTTCGAAAATCGTCCAGCCGCCCCAGCACCATTTTCCACCCCGCCATGTTTCGGTTTGGGTCGCGTTCGACCCGGCCGACATGGCATGGCTGGAGCTTGTGTCCGGACCTGCCGAACAAGCGGCCCGGGTCCCGCTGGGGCAACGCGCTCACGTCGGCTGTGAGGGGCGCGCGCGATCGGACGTGAGGGGTGGGTTGGGGCGCCCACGGGTTGCGCCGTCCGTTCAGCAACCCCCGGCGGTGGGGTTGATCTCCGGATCGGTGTCGTCGCAGTCGCCGCCCTCCTCGGTGAAGCCGTCGCCATCGTCGTCGCCGTAGATCGTGCCTTCGTCCACGCGGCTGTCGCAGTCGTTGTCCGCGTGGTCTGGAAGCTCCGGCGCCGCCGGGGAGCGCGTGACGACGGTGTCGTCGCAGTCGCCGGGGAGCGCCCCGCGCAAGCAAGTCGCGGCCTCACAGTAGCCGTCGCCGTCGTCGTCCGATGCAGGGGTGTCCTCGTCGATCGTCCTGTCGCAGTCGTCGTCTGAGCCGTTTGGACGCTCGACAGCGCCGGGGTGAACGCCCGGGTCACCATCGTCGCAGTCTCCCCCGAGCGCACCAAAGCCATCGTGGTCGAAGTCTTGCGCGCCGGCGTCCACCACGCCGTCGCAGTCGTCGTCGCGCCCGTTCCCGAGCACCTCCACTGCCGCCGGGGCTACGCTGGCATCCAGGTCGTCGCAGTCGCCCGGTGACGCGGTGCCGGCGCAGACCATGGGACCCTCGCACCAGCCATCCCCATCGTCGTCCACCCGCGCGGTGCCCTCATCCACGCGTCCGTCGCAGTCGTTGTCTTTCTCGTCCGCGAGCTCCGGACGCCCCGGCGTGGCCGCAGGATCGGCGTCGTCGCAGTCTCCTCCGCAGGCGGACACGCCGTCCTCGTCCACGTCGTAGGCCTCCGGCGTGCCGCGTTCGCAGTCGTTCGCGCGCACGATGAGCACATCCGGGACGACCGCGGCGCCCGTCGAGAAGGAGACGCGGGCGGACATTGGCGCGAGGTCGGGCGCCGTGTACTCGACGGTCAGCGAGAAGACGCCGTCGGGTTGGATCGTGAGCGGGAACGCGCCGTGTACGAGCACGTCGCTGAGTGAGGTGAGGGCGCCGGAGAGCACAACCGCCAGGCTGCCGTCGTTCTGCACTTCGAACCGCGCGTCGCCGGTAGCTCCCTTGGGCACGACGCCAAGGTCGAGCACCGACGGGGCCACGGTGAGCATGGAGGAGGCGGCGCGGGCGCGGACTTGCACCTCAAGGGTGCCGCTGTCCGTGTTCGTGTCGATCTGCACGAGGGCGGACGCGTAGCCGACCTCGGTCGGTCGGAAGGCGATGTCGATCTCCCCGGCGCCGTCCGGGTCGATGGCGAAGGCGGAGGCGCCGTCGAGCGCGAACCCGGTGCCGAGCGTCGGCAGCAGGTTCACGGCGAGCACCTTCGCCGCGCCGTCATGCGCCGCGATGGAGATGTGCGCGTGTGCCTCCGCGCCCAGCGGGATCGCCGCCAGATCGATCAGCGCGGGGGCGGCGCTGACCGTCGTCTGGGTTGGCGTCAGGAACTGCTCGTTGCAGCCCACGCACGCGACCAAGGACCACAGTACGCGGCGGGTCATGCGCGCCTCCGGCGAGCGAGCAGCGCGACGAGCGCCCCCCACGCGACCAGCGTCGCCGTGTCGACGCGCCCCTGCGCGCAGCCGCAACCGGCCTCTGGTGTCGGAACCGGGGCTTCGCCGTCGCATCCCTCGTCGATCGTCCCGTCGCAGTTGTTGTCGATGCCGTCGCAGAACTCCTGCGCGCCAGGCCAGGCCCACCCGTTGGCGTCGTCACAGTCGCCGCGCTCGCTCGCGTAGCCGTCGTCGTCGAGATCGTTGAGGTTCTCGTCGACCTGCCCGTCGCAGTCGTCGTCGATCCCGTTGGGAAGGTCGATCGCGCCCGGGTGGACATCGGGGGCCGCGTCGTCGCAGTCGCCCGCCCACTCAGAGCGTCCGTCGCCGTCGTCATCAGACGCGGAGGTGTCCTCGTCCATCTGGCCATCGCAGTTGTTGTCAACGCCGTCGGCGAGCTCCACCCCACCCGGAGCGACGTCGGCTGCCGTGTCGTTGCAGTCGCCGTCGGCCTCCGAGTAACCGTCGTCGTCGTCGTCGTAGAGCTCCGTATCCTCGTCGATCGTCCCGTCGCAGTCGTCGTCGACGCCGTTGGGCACCTCCACGGCGTCTGGGTGCATGGACGCGTCCGTCGGCGCACAGTCGCCGGCCTGGGACGCGAACCCGTCGCCGTCCGGGTCGTCGGCGGACTGATCGACGCTTCCGTCACAGTCGTCGTCGATGAAGTTGTCCGCGATCTCGGGCTCGGAAGGGCCGATGGCGGCGTCGGCGTCATCGCAGTCGCCGGTCAACGCGCCGTCGACGCACGGAGCGGACCCCTCACAGGCGCCGTCGCCGTCGTCGTCGAAACACGCGGTGCCCTCGTCGACCACGCCGTCGCAGTCCTCATCGACGCCGTCACAGTCCTCGGGCACGCCGGGATGCCGCGACGGGTCATCGTCGTCGCAGTCGCCGCCGAGCTCGGCGTAGCCGTCGCCGTCGTCGTCGAAGCGGATCGTCGTCTCATCCACGACGCCGTCGCAGTCTTCGTCCACGCCGTCGGGGTTCTCCGTCAGGCTGGGGCCGCGACCGGGATCCGCGTCGTCACAGTCTCCGGCGCAGGTCGACGCGCCGTCCAGATCGAGGTCGCGGGGGGTGAGCGCTGAATCGGCGTCGTCGCAGTCGAGGCATGCAGGCACGCCGTCGAAGTCAGCGTCCGCTTCGAACGCCAGGGTGGGGCAGGGGTCGCACGCGTCGGCCACCCGATCGAAGTCGGCGTCAAGCCGATCGTTGCCCGACGGGCACTGATCGCATCCGTCCGGCACCTGATCCCCGTCCACGTCGAGGCGGTCGTCCCCGCCCGGACACTGGTCGCACGCGTCCGGGCGCGTGTCGCCGTCTTGGTCGCGGCGGTCGTCTCCCGCGATGCACACGTCGCAGGCGTCAGGCACCCGGTCGGCGTCCGCGTCGAGGCGGTCGTCTGCGCCCGGGCAAGCGTCACATCCGTCCGGCACGCCGTCCCGGTCGGCATCGAAGGCGTCCACCGCGCCGCTGCACAGGTCACAGCCGTTCGGGACCGAGTCGGCGTCCGAGTCGAGCGCGTCAATGAACCCGTCGCACACGTCGCACGCGTCGGCGACGCTGTCGGCGTCGGAGTCGAGGTTGTCGTCGCCTCCGGGGCACGCGTCACAGCCGTCTGCGACGGTGTCGCGGTCCACGTCCGCTAGGTCATCGTACCCGGCGCATGCATCGCAGCCGTCGGCGACGCCATCACGGTCCGCGTCTGCGAGGTCATCGGCGCCCGGGCACACGTCGCATGCGTTGGGTACGCCGTCGTGGTCCACGTCCTCGGCGTCGTTGGCGTTGGGACAAAGGTCACATCCATCCGGCACGGTGTCACCGTCCGCGTCAGCCGCATCGTTCGCGCCCAGGCAGACGTCGCACTGGTTTGGAACGAGGTCGTGGTCCGAGTCCAGGCGGTCGTCCCCCGAGAGGCAGCGGTCGCAGGCGTTCGGCACCGTGTCGCTGTCGCTGTCGACGCGATCATCACCGGCCGCGCACACGTCGCACGCGTCGGGCACGGTGTCGTGGTCCGCGTCCGCGCTGTCCGCGCCGGCCGCGCAGACGTCACAGCCCGTGGGGACGTCGTCGAGATCGGGGTCCACGCGGTCGTCGAACCCCGAGCAAACGTCGCAGCCATCGGACACGCCGTCCCGATCCGCGTCGGCCCGATCGTCGGCCCCGGTGCAGATGTCGCAGGCGTTCGGGACGCCGTCCTGGTCCGCGTCGAGGCGGTCGTCGCCCGACGGGCACAGGTCGCACGCGTCCGGGACCGTGTCGTGATCGGCGTCCAGGGCGTCCGCGCCTGCCGGGCACAGGTCGCAGCCATTCGGCACGCCGTCACGGTCGGCGTCGAGTCCGTCGTCGAAGCCTGGGCACTCGTCGCATCCGTTCGGGACCAGGTCCAGGTCGGAGTCGAGCCCATCGTCGGCGCCCGCGCACACGTCGCACCCATTGGGCACGCCGTCGCGGTCTACGTCGAGGCGATCGTCGGAGTCGGCGCACAGATCGCAATGATCGGGCGTCAGATCCTGATCGGCGTCGAGGGCGTCGTCTCCGCCTGGGCACAGGTCGCAGGCGTCCGGCACGCCGTCGTGATCCGAGTCGGTGGTCGCGCCGACGCAGGTGTCGCAGCCGTTCGGCACGCCATCCAGGTCTGCGTCGAGGCGGTCATCGGACCCCGCGCAGAGGTCACACGCGTCGGGCGTGGTGTCTCCGTCGGCGTCGAGCCGGTCGTCACCGCCGGCGCATGCGTCGCAGCCATTGGGCACGCTGTCCCGATCCGCGTCGAGGCGATCGTCGGAGCCCGGGCACGTGTCACAACCATCCGGGACGAGGTCTTGGTCCGCGTCCGCGCCGTCGGGCGCGCCGTTGCACACGTCGCAGCCGTTCGGGACGCCGTCGCGATCGGCGTCGAGACGATCGTCGTAGCCTGGGCACAGATCGCAGCCGTTCGGGGTGCCGTCTGCGTCCGCGTCCAGCAAGTCGTTGCTGGCAGGGCACACGTCGCAGCCGTCCGCGACGCCGTCGAGGTCGGCGTCGAGGCGGTCGTCGTGACCGGCGCAGGCGTCGCAGCCGTTCGGCACGAGGTCGCCGTCCGCGTCGAGGCGGTCGTTCGAGCCGGCGCACACGTCGCAGCCGTTCGCGATGCCGTCGGCGTCCGCGTCCACGCGATCGTCGAACCCGGCGCACGCATCGCAGCCGTCCGGGACCGAGTCGCGGTCCGCGTCGAGGGTGTCATTGCTCCCGGCGCACACGTCGCAACCGTTCGGCACGCCGTCGAGGTCCGCGTCGAGCTGGTCGCTGAAGCCGGGGCACACATCGCAGCCGTTCGGCACGCCGTCCGAGTCGCTGTCGGCGCGGTCGTTGAAGCCGCGGCATGTGTCGCAGCCGTCGGGGATCGTGTCGGCATCGGCGTCTGCGCCGTCGTTGAACCCAGGACAGGTGTCGCACCCGTTGGGGACGGTGTCGGCGTCGGCGTCGGACAGATCGCTGAAGCCAGGGCACACGTCGCAGCCGTTCGGCACGGTGTCCAGATCCTGATCCGCGAGATCGTTGAACCCCGCGCACACGTCGCACCCATCGGGGACGGAGTCGCGGTCGGCGTCGAGGGCGTCGCTCGCGCCGCGGCAGACGTCGCAGCCGTCGGGGACTCCGTCCAAGTCCGCATCGAGCAGATCGTTGTACCCGTCGCACACGTCGCAGTCGTCCGGCACGGCGTCGAGGTCCACGTCGAACGCGTCGTTGCCCCCCGCACAGACGTCGCAGACGTCGCCGAACCCGTCGCCGTCAGAGTCCGACTGGTTCACATTGGGCGCGGTCTGGCAGTTGTCGCACGTGTCGGGCACCAGATCTGCGTCGAGGTCACCCGTGTTGAAGACGGTGTCGTCGCAGTCGTGGCCGCCGCAGGACACGGCGCGGAAGCCGTCCTGGTCGACGTCGCAGGGGTCGCAGGTGGGGTCTGCGGCGCAGTCTGGATCGGCGCAGTCCGTAAAGCCGTCTCCGTCGTCGTCGTTCTGGTTGCCGCACACCTCGTTGCAGCTGACCTGCAGGTTGTAGGGCGCGTGGCGGAGCGTGATGCCGATAACGGGGTCGGACGGGCAAGAGTTGGGGTTCTGCTTGAGCTGATAGCCTTCCGCGACGATCCACCGGACCGCGCCTGCCACGCATGAGACGGTCCCTGACTCGGCCTGGAGCACCGCCCGCACCGAGCCAAGCTGACAGTCCGACTGCGAGCAGCTGTTCAGGACGAAGAGGTCGATGCCGCAGCCCGTCGGCGTCAGGTCCACGCGAACGTTCCCCGTGTAGGGGCACACGAGCCGCCAAGCGTGCTCGGGTCCGGTTTGGCTGTACGTGCCACCGGACGGAATGACGGTGCTGCACGTGTAGGTCGCAAGCGACGTGGGATCCTGCGCGACCCACGCCGAGCCGTTCCACTGCGAGTCCAGCGACTCGTGAACCGATTGTCCGCAGATCAGATCGCCAGGCGACCCGGTTGTGCACGTGCTCGCCTCGGCCAAAGGCAGGAGCGCCTGAAGAAGAAAGACAAGCCCTGCGGACGTCATGGTCATGGCCCCAAGATCAGGTACTGATCCACCGCGTCTGCGGTGAACGAGATCGTGCAACCACGCGGCGGGCTTACGGCCGGGCCTGCGTTGGACGTCGCCTGCCATCGCGGCGCGCCCGATGTGTCGGCGGGCGGCGAGAAGACCGTGGCGCCCGCAGGGAGCTCACCGATCGCCGCGTCGTCGAAGTCGAAGTCCAAGAGGTCGCACAGCGGATCCGACACGCCTGACTGCGTGGAGACGCATACGTCGTCGAGGGTCCAGGTGTCGGCGTTCGCGCCGACATAGTGGAACGCGAGCCGGAATGACGTCCAGCCCTTCGCGGTGAGCGTCGGAGCGAGGTCGACGGATGTGTTCTTCCAGGCGCGGTCTGCTGCGGCGTCGTGCGCGGCGGCCTTGTCCAGCACGACGACCCACGAGGCGTCGGTGGGCACGGAGTCGTCGGCCGGCCCGACCAGCACCTCGTGTCCGCCGTGCTGCTCGTACGACGTCCAGAACGACACAAGCTGGTAGAAGGTCAGCGTCACGTCGCCGCCCCCCGAGTGCGTGTCGGAGTCTGCCCCGTCGGTCGCGACGTCCGTGTCTTGGATGTCAGCGCCGTCTTGGGTCGGAGCGGGAAACGCGACCAGCGACGAACAGCCAGTGACCAGCATCATGGTGAGCACGGCCAACTTGTTCAAGGAGGACCTCCACGTGAGCATGCGAGGCTTGATGACGCAACGTGGCCCGGGGAGTCCGGCGCCACGAGGGTCAGCCGCACATCCTACCGAAACGGCGAGCACCTGAGGTCTCCTGCTTTGTAGGCCGTCGCATCGCGTTGTGTTTGCGATAAATATTGGGCCTACTAGCGAATATATTCGACTGTCGACATTACTCATCGGAAGGTATCACCCCGCACACACCACCTTCTGGCCGCCATCGGTCTTGCTCTTCACGCAAGACCGGTCGCCCGCGCAGCTCGCGCCCACGCCAGCGTCGGTCTGATCCGGGCACAAGGGTACGCAGGTCTTCGCGCCGTCGGTCGTGATGGCCGCCTCACCGTCGATGCAGGTGATGGCCGCGTCCCACACCAAGTATTGGCCGGTTTGGTCGGGACCGAGATGCCCAGGCACGCACACGCCGACGCCATCGAAGCCCACGCAGAACCCGAGGTAGCGCTCGGTCCCAGTGGGGCCATCATCCCAGCATGCGGACGCGGGCTGCCCAGACCGCGGAGGATTGTTGCACGAGGTCGTGCGATTGAGCGCTGCCTGCAGCCCGTCGATGGGGTTGTTGAGGAAGTGGTCGCACGTGGGCGACGCCGTCGGGTACCCGGACACGGGACAGTCGCCTTGCCCGCCTCCGGAGGCGAGGTCGGTGTCATTTGTCGCGTCCGTGTCGGTGATGCCGTCTTTGGACGTGGGCGCCCCGCCGCAGGCCATCAGCGTCGCAAAGGCAAGAAAGCGGTGTCGGGCAAAAATGGAAGGTTGGGTCACGTCGGCCTCCGGAGACCTAGTCGGGTCAGGCGGACGCTAGCGCGAACCTCGCGCGAGACTCGTGCGCAGGTGGGGAAGTGGTTGACATCGAGTCCGAGTGCGCGTCGTTAGTGGAGTAGGCACGATGTCTATTACGCGATTGAGGTTACATTAGACAACATGAGGTGTCGCCGAGTTGCCGCAGCCCCAGAATCAGCGGGACGTCGGCGTTCCTTCGAGAACGCGGACCGGAACGTCCGGGTTCCACCGGTACCGCCCAGCCGCGCCTGCGCCGTCCTGCCGAACCGTCAGGATCAGGATGTGGCCAGGCTCGGTCAGCTCGCGCGTTCGCGTCACCAGCACGCGCAAGCGGCCTAGGGCGGCCGTCCCTGGGCGCTCTCCGCGCCACAGGCGGCGACAGAGGTGGGTTGTCGTCAGCCCTGCCGGCTTGGCCTCCGACAGCAGCAGCAGCAGCCGGAAGGGGAGCGTCCTCGGTCCGAGGTGAAAGCGTTCGCCGTCGAGTTGGACGACCCCGACCTCCGGAAAGAGCGACGCGCCGGCGCCGACGCTGGGCGTGTCCCAACCTCGCGCACGGGCCCACGTCGCGGCGGCCGCCTGCCCATGGGTCGCCGAGAGGAGCACCGCATCCCGGACCTCTGGTTCCTCGGGGAAGACCACGCCCAACGAGGCTGCCCGGCGGCACGTTCGGCCAATGCGCTCGACCGCAGTGGCGGTGCGGCCGACGCCGGATTCCCAGGCGCCGAGCGAGAGCTGGAGCCGCAGGTGGTGCCACGCCGATCCCAGCTCCTCGAACAGAGCGCTCGCCTCGCCGAGCGCGACGATCGCCGGCTCGAGGCTGCCGTGCGCGTGCAGCCGTCGGGCGCGCGCCTCGGCCGCCATCGCGACCAGGGTCGGCTCCTGCCGACCTGCCTCCGCCATTCGCACCGCTGCCTTGTCCTCGAGCGAGTCCGCGAGCCCATGATCTCCTTGGCGCCGCGCGACCATCGCGCGCTGCAGCGCGATCTCGCACCACAGAACGGCGTCTCCCGATGCGGCCGCGCGGTCGAGCGGAAGGTCCCACGCATCGGCGCCGCTCCCTCGGGCGGCCTCGATGAGCGCGCGGACGGCGAGCGAATTGGCGAACGGGCCGAGCGGCGCACCCGGGCGGCTCCGATCCGTCAGCGCGGCGTCGATCCAGCGTGAGGCCTCGTCCCACACGCCGCGCATGTAGAAGCTCATGGCGAGGTTGGACTGAAGGCGCGCCACCGAGTCGGACTCGGTGTGCGGATCGAGCAGGTCGAGAGCCAGCCGGTAGTGCGAGGCCGCCGCCCCAGGCCTGCCCCGTCGAGCCGCTAGCGCGCCGAGGAGGCTGTGGAAGCGCGCCGCAAATGCGCCTGGGGGCGATCGCACCATGTCGAGGCCAGCCATGAGCATTCGATCAGCCGCCGCATCCGCGCCCTGCTCGATCGCCTGCGTGGCCTCGGCGAGCACCACCTCAGGCTCCAGACTGCGGCGCGCGTCTGGCTCCATCGCGTCGAGCGCCCGCCGTGCGTCCCGCACCCAGGTCCGCGCGTCCCTGGGCGTACCGCGTCGACGCGCGAGCTCCGCGCCGGCGAGCGCGCAGCGCACCAGGCGCTCCCCACCCGTCGCCCGCGCGAGTTGAACGCGCAGCTCGGATCCTGCGCGCTCCAGATCGCCGCCGTCTAGGTAGCGGCGGAAGGACAGCAGGGCAGTCGTCTCGTCGGACTTCGTTGTTGTCATCCGGTGTAATGTATGTCGTCGCTTACAGGGCGGCAAACCAACCGTATCATCACCTTATATTGGCGACGTGACGTCGCGTCGCCTCGCGTCGAGGCGCGCCACGGCCGCCGCCGCTACTTCGGCCCCATCGAGGAATGCCCGATGTCGAGTATGACCGTTCGTTTGTCCCTGGTGATCGGTCTGGCCTCGTCGGCGTGCCGGCGGGATGTGTTCCTGGAGTCGCTCGCCAAGACCGACGTGTTCTCGCAGCGCGCGCCGTCGGAGGTCGACGTCCTCCTGGTGGTCGACAACTCCTTCTCGATGGCGCCCTTTCAGGCTCAGCTGTCGAGCGGCTTCGAGCCGCTCGTCGGACAGTTTCGCGACGCGGACGTCGACCTGCACCTAGGGGTCGTGACGACCTCGGTCGCGCCCGCGTTCCGCAGCGCGGAGAACGGCTGCACGGCACAGGACGTCATCGAGTCGCCCGCGCCGTTCACGCTCGCGGGGGACACCTTCCTCACCCTCGAGACGCCGGACGTGAACAGCGCCTTTGCTGACCTCGTGAAGGTTGGCGTGTGCGGTGACGGATCCGAGATGGGCATGCACGCGGCGTGGAAGCTGCTGACGAGCCCGGAGGCCAAGAGTTCGGGCTTCCTGCGGGATGAGGCCGCGCTGTCGGTCCTGGTTGTCTCCGACGAGGACGACTCGTCGCCGCTGTCCTCCGCTTGGTACGTGGACGACCTCCGAAAGCTTAAGGGCTCCGGTCGGCGCGACGGGGTCCTGTTCTCGTCGCTCACGACCGTGGACCCCGCGAACTGCAAGGATGGCCAGGGCGACAACGCCACGGTGGGCGCCCGCTACGCGCTCGCGGTCGGCGCGACGGGGGGCGTGGCCGGAGACATCTGCGCCGCTGACTACAGCCAGACGCTCGGCGATCTGTCCCGGCTCTCGTCCCGCCTGTACGACACCTTCTTCCTCTCGCAGGAACCAAACGCGGCGAGCTTCAAGGTGACCGTCGACGAGGTCGAACAGCCCTGCGACTCGGGCGTCTGGAGCTTTCAGCGGGTCCCAGTCGAGGGCGTAGAGCAGCCTGCGATCGTGTTCGCGCCCGGACACATGCCGCACGCCGACAGCACGATCGTCATCCGCTACGACTTCGGGACGGGCGACCCCGCCGACTTCTGCCCGAGCGCGCAAGGGGACACGCCATGACCCGCAACGTGTGGATCCTGACCCTTTTCTTGGCGAGCTGCGCCACCCGGCCTGCGACCCAAGGACCACCCGCCGACGCCGAGTGCGTGGACAATGCCGGTTGCGACATTGGCCAGGTGTGTGACGAGGCCTGGACCTGCCAGAACGTCGGGTGCCTCGCCTCTGACGACTGCTCGTTCGATTCGGTGTGCGATGTCACCACCTTCGAGTGCGTGACTGGGTGCGCTCGTGATGCGGACTGCCTCGCGTCAGAGGCATGCGACCTCGCCACCAGCACCTGCGTCGCCCGCGGCTGCTCCGACACGCACCGCGACTGCGCTGTGGGGGAGATTTGCCAGGCGGGCGCGTGCATCACGGCGCCGGGCGATTGGTGCACGGAGTGCACCGGACGGCCCCTCGCCTGCGGTGCTTCACAGCACTGCGTCGCGTTCGATGGATCGAGCGGCTCGTTCTGCTTCAACGGCTGCCGCAACGACGGTGACTGCCCCTCCGGCTTTGAGTGCCTGCAGATCGACCTGCAGCCCGGTGGTCCGACCAAGATGTGCTACGCGAACTGCGGCTTCCTGTCGGAGGGAGGGTTCTTCTAGTCTAGTGTCGCCGCGGGCTGCCACGCGCACCGTGGGCGCCGCCGTGGGTTCGACAGTCCTCCACGGCGCTCCCGCGCTTTCAGCTCGGCGCCAGAGTCGCCCGAGACCGATGTCGACCCGGCGCTCAGGCCACGAGCTTCGGCCCGGCGAGCACCCGGTCGTGCAGGCCGTTCAGCACGACCATGAAGACCTTGCCCATCATCATGCGCATCATCGTCTGACCGAGCAGCCAGCCGAACACGCCGTACTTCACCTGGTACTGCATGCTCATCCGCAGGCGCGCGCGGTCCGCGCCGAGCGGCGTGACGCCGAGCGTGGCGACCGCCTTCTTCAGGGGCAGCGTGAAGCCGGAGAGCTCGAAGGTGTAGGACTCTCCGTCCTGCCAGCCGACGACCTCCTCCACCGCCGACGAGCCGTCCTTGAACGTGCACTTGCGGCGCGCGCCGACGCCCGTCTGGGCCTCGGAGAGGGCCTCGACCTTGTCGATGCGCGGGTGGAACTCGTCGATGTGCATGAAGCGTCCGAGCACGGACCAAACCTTGGCGCTGGCGGCGTTCACTTCGAGCGTCTTCTCAACCTGGATCATGGGTCTTCCTGTGGATGCGTGGGGGGAGCGAGGACGATGCGGCTACGACCCGGCCTGGATCAGCGGCATCGGATCGAAGTCCGCCGCGATCGCGATGTGCAGCGTGGGGAACGCGAGCGAGCGGAAGGGGATGAGCGCGACGTAGGCCGGGTCCGCCAAGCAGGCGCGGATCGCGTCGGCGGACGGGAACTCCATGACGATCACGTGGGTCGTGTCGGCCGATCCGACGAGCGTGGAGGCGACGGCGTACTGCCCGGCGGGCTTGCCGCCATAGGCGGCGAACAGCGGACGGGCGTTCCCGACGTACTGCTTGAAGGCGCCGGCCTGGGCGGCGTCGATCTTGCAGGTGACCAGCATGTAGGCGCGTTCGGCGGACATCGGAGCTCCAAAGCGGTGGTGTGCGAAGTTTCAAACCGTTCGGTTTGATACCGGGCGAAGAGGTCGGCGTCAACGGCGATGTCTCATTTTCAAACCGATTGGTTTGAAAAGCGCTGAAGTCGTGGCGGCGTGGCCGATTCTCGGGCAAGAGCAGGCCGGGCGGACGAACACGATGGGCAGACCCAAGTCCTACGACCGAGAGGAGATCCTGGAGAGGGCGATGCTCCTCTTCTGGCGCAAGGGCTATGAAGCCACGTCCACGGCGGACCTGGAAGCGGGCATGGGCGTGAACCGCTGCAGCCTGTACGCCGAGTTCGACAGCAAGCACGGGCTCTATCAGGCCGCGCTCGACCGCTACCTGACGTGCGTGGTGCCTGGCTTCCTGGGCGAACTGTACGCGCCCGATGCTGGGCCGGACGCGATCGCCGCCGTGCTGGGGCGCTTCGCCGACGCGGCCGGCGAGCCGGGCACGGAGCGAGGCTGCATGATCTGCAACGCGGCCACGGAGTCGTCGCCGGACGATCCCGAGACGCGGTCGAGAGTGGAGCGCTACGTCGTGTTCCTCCGCGGCGGCTTCGAGCGGGCGCTCGTCAACGCCGTTGCGAGCGGCGCGCTACGCTCCGACGTGGACGTCGACGCGTGGTCTGCGCGGCTCGCCACCACGCTCCTTGGCGTCTTCGTCCTAATCCGCTCGCAGCTCGACGGCTCCGTCGCCCGCCAAGCTGTGCACTCTACGTTGACCGAACTGCTCCGGGGTGCGCCATCGCGTGCCTGACGCGGTCCGGTGGTGTCGAGCGCCCGCGGTCGGCGTAGAGGGGCCACGAGATCCGACCTTGATGGATCTTAGTGTGGAGCCCTGATGTCGAGTTCGATCCGCGCGCAGGGGAGCGTGGCCGTTGTCCTGGCGGCGCTCGTGGCTTGTACTGCTCAGCCTCCCGAGGCGGCCACGGCGGAGGCGCCGGCCGCGCCGTCTACGCCAACTGGCTTCCCGGGCGGCGCGGTCTCCACGCACGTACCGGTCGAGCTGGCCTTCCTGCTGTCCGGCGTGGACCTGGTGACGCTGTGGGCGAACGGCGGCGCGGACACCCACATGGGCACGCAGCTCGGCGATCGGGACCTCGGCTTCAAGCTGGTCCCCGGCGACGACTTCGCCGAGCAGCTCAAGCGCTACCAGAGTGGGCAGACCCCGTACCTGCGAGCCACCTGGGGCGCGGTCGGCTCCGTCTACGAGCAGCTGTGCCCGTCGCAGGAGGTCCCGACCTGCCCGCAGCTGGTGCTCGGCATGGGCGCGTCCAAGGACGACGAGCTGCTGGTTCGCGGCGACATCAAGACGGCCGCAGACCTCAAGGGCAAGCTGATCTCGCTGCAGCGCGGCGGCCCGCACCTGGAGGCGATGTTCTCGCTGCTCCGGGACTCGGGCGTGGCTTGGTCGGACGTGCGCATCCTCTGGAAGGAGCGGCTGATCGGGCCGGGCAGCGCCGCCGAAGCGTTCAGCGTCGACACCAATCTGACCGGCGCGTGGGCGCTGTCGCGGGACGTGCCGCCCCTGCTCAAGCCGACTGTCTCGGAGGGGGAGGCGCTCGCGCCAGCCCACGTTCTGACCACGTCGGCGGAGCACCCGGACCTCATCCTGGACTGTCTCTTTGTACGCCAGGACTACCTGGCGGCCCACCCGGACGAGGTCGAACACCTGCGCGCGGGCTGGCTGCATGCCTCCGAGCAGGTCAAGGCGCTCCGCCCCGGCTCGCCCGAGTCCGACGCGTTTCTGACGGCGGTCGCCGGCGTCTACGGCCCCGGAGTGGTCACCGACCCGCCCGCTGCCCTGGCGCTGCTGGAGGGAGCGACGCTCTACGGCCTCGCGGACAATGTCCGGCTGAGCGGCGACTCGCCGGATCTGACCGATCACGTCGACCTCTCCGAGCGCAGCCGTGCCTTCGCGGAAGCGTCCGGGCGGCCCGTGTGGACCTGGACGATGGGCGTCGCGCCGACGCACTGGGGCGGCGCGGACTTCGCGGACCTTCCTCAGGAGGCCGCAGCCAGCGATCAGCGCGTGATCGTGCCGCTCAGCTCGGACGCCACGGCCTTTGACCCGGCGCCGTACGCGGCCGACCTCGACGGCGTCCTCGCCGCGCTCGCGACGGAGGGGACGGTCCTGCGCGTGCGCGGTCACGTCGATCCGCAGCGCGCCTTTGCGGCCGCGCTCAAGGCGGGGCTGGACAGCGGGAAGGTCGTGCGCGGCGGCACCGACGCGGCGCCCACCTACACGATCGACGGCAAGGTGCTCGACGTGACCGACGGCAAGGAGCTGGTGGCGGCGCTGCCGGTGCCTGCGGACGTCGCGCGTGAGGCTCGACTGGTGGCCACGACGCGCGCGCAGGCGGTCCGTGACGGCGTGCTCGCGTACGCGACCGCGCACGGGGGCGCGCTGGACGCGGCGCGGGTGCAGGTTGAGGGTGTCGGCGTCGACGAGCCGCTCGTCGGGCTCACCGCCGTGGCGGAGCAGTCCGCCAAGAACCGTCGCGTCGAGCTGATCGTGGTGTCTGCGGGCCAGGCCGGCCCGACTGCGGGCGGCTGGTAGGCGTCTGCCCGGCGGGCGCTCGGGGATCCGGACCCGGGCGCGCCGGAGGCAGGGCAGGGCAGGGGCGTCGACCGAGTACGGTCATCGCGCTGCAGACCCTCGACGCCGAGTCGTCACACGGCTAATCGGCCGCCCCATCCGAGGGTGCCCCATGTACGGCGACATGACGCTGTTGACTGGCAACTCCAACCGCGCGCTCGCTGCGCGCATCTCGGAGGCCTTGGGCGTGCCCCTGGGTGACGCCCGCGTGAGCCGCTTCTCGGACGGCGAGATCCGCGTGGAGATCCACGAGAACGTCCGCGGTCGCGACGTGTTCATCGTGCAGTCCACCTGCGCGCCGTCGAATGACCATCTCATGGAGCTGCTGATCATGGCGGACGCGTGCAAGCGCGCCAGCGCCGGTCGCATCACCGCGGTCATCCCGTACTTCGGCTACGCCCGTCAGGACCGCAAGGTCCAGGCCCGCGCGCCCATCACCGCCAAGCTCATCGCGGATCTCATCCACGCGGCGGGCATCGAGCGCGTCCTGACCATGGACCTGCACGCAGGCCAGATCCAGGGCTTCTTCAACCTGCCCGTGGACAACCTCTACGCGCAGCCGCTGCTGTACCGTCACCTTGAGGCCGAGCTCGCGGGCAAGCCGTCGGTCATGGTGTCGCCGGACGCGGGCGGCGTGGAGCGCGCGCGCAGCTACGCCAAGCGCCTCGAGACCACGCTCGCCATCATCGACAAGCGCCGCAGCAAGCCCAACGAGGCTGAAGTCAGCCACATCATCGGCGACGTGCGCGAGCGCACCGCCGTGCTGATCGACGACATGATCGACACCGCGGGCACCCTGGCCAAGGGCGGCCAGGCGGTCGCGGGGGCAGGGGCCGCGAGCGTCATGGCCGTCGCCACGCACGCGGTGCTCTCCGGACCCGCCGTGGAGCGCATCGCGGGCTCGGTGTTCGACAAGGTGATCGTCACCGACACCATCCCGCTCTCTGCCGAGGCCCAGGCCTGCGGCAAGATCCAGCAGGTCTCGGTCGCGCCGCTGTTCGCCAACGCCATCCAGGCGATCCATGCGAACGACTCCATCTCGCGGCTGTTCCTCGAAGAGTCCTGATCCGGGCCTCCGCCCGTGATCCGGCTTGACGGGGACGCCGTGCGCCGATAAGCGCGCCGGGCCGTCTGGGTTCCTTTTGGAATCCCAGCAGCAATCCTCTTCATCCGGCTCCATCCCGGTCGTGCGCGTCACGGCCCTTGTCCATGGGATCAAGCCGCGGCAGCTTGTCTGTCCGCGTGCTCCTGTGGCAAAGGTCTAGCGGCATCTAGACCGGGCCAGCCCCAGGAACAGCGATGGACACGAACCTCTCCGTCGAACTTCGTACCGGCCTCGGCAAGGGCGCAGCTCGCAAGATCCGCGCCTCCGGCCAGGTGCCCGCCGTGCTTTACGCGGACGGCGCCGCCGCGGTGCAGGTCTCGGTCGACCCGACCCGTCTGCTTGAGATCTTCCGCAAGTCGCAGAACCGCAACACGGTCCTTCAGCTCGCTGTGGGCGGTGAGACGGTGTCGGCCCTCGTGAAGGACGCGCAGCGGCACCCTGTGTCGCGCGCTCTCCTCCACGTCGACTTCTACAAGCTGTCGGCCGACAAGACCGTCATCGTCGACGTCCCGGTCAAGACCTCGGGCAAGGCCGTTGGCGCCGCGCTCGGTGGTCGCATCGAGATCCTGCGCCGCACCGTCAAGGCGCGCTGCGCGGTCGACGCGATCCCCGAGGCCTTTGTCCTCGACGTCACCGCGCTCGAGATCAGCGGCGTGATCATGGCCTCGGAGCTGCCCTCCTCGGACAAGGTCAAGCCTGTCGTGGACCGCGACTTCAAGGTTGTGGCCTGCCTGCCCAAGCTCAAGGGCTAAGCTGACCGATGTTCCTCGTCGTCGGCCTCGGCAACCCCGGCCCCCGCTACGCGGACACCCGACACAACGTCGGGTTCCTCGTCGTGGACGTGCTCGCGCGGCGTGCCATGGCTTCGATGGACAAGGAGCAGTCCGGCGCCAAGGCCGTCAAGGCCGTGGTGGCGGGTCAGCCTGCGGTGCTCGCCAAGCCGATGCAGTTCATGAACGTGTCCGGCGGCCCCACGGCTGCGCTCGCCACGTTCTACAAGCTGGATCGCGACCAGGTGATCGCTGTGCATGACGACATGGACCTCCCGTTCGGCGACGTTCGGGTCAAGGTCGGCGGCGGACACGGTGGCCACAACGGCCTCCGCGACCTGCACGCCAAACTCGGCGGTGACGGCTACGTGCGTGTGCGCGTCGGCGTCTCCCGCCCTCCGGAAGGCTGGGATCCAGCCGACTATGTCCTGGGCCGCTGGTCGGACCAGGAGACCCCCCGCCTTGAAGACGTCGTCGGCTTGGCCGCAGACGCCGTCGAGGCGGTCATTCGTGACGGTGCCACCACCGCCATGAATCGCTTCAACACGCGCCCTGAAAAGGGTGCTTTACCCTTGCCGCCTCGCCGTCCTGGCGGCGGCCTTGGCACCGAGGGGAATTCTCCCCGACGCGCCGCGGCACTCTGAACCTCCGCGGGGGCGGCGAGCCGTCCCCCACCACGCCCAAGTGGAGGAATCCAATGGTCCATGAGTACGAGATCGTCTACATCATCCGCCCGGATCTGGACGACGCTGACACCAACGCCCTCATCGAGCGCATCGAAGGCTCCGTCACGGAGACCGGCGGCACGCTGATCGACAAGGAAGACTGGGGCAAGCGCAAGCTCGCGTACCCCATCCTCAAGCACCAGAAGGGCCACTACGTCCTCCTGCGCGTCGCCAGCGCCGCCGACCAGATCCTCGAGATCGAGCGTCGCCTCCGCCTGGACGACCGCGTCATCCGCTTCATCACGGTGTTCGTCGCCGAGACCGTCGACATCGAGCTCCGCAAGCAGCAGGCCGTCGAGCGTCGCGCCCGCGCCGCCGAGGAAGCCAAGCGCCGCGCGGCCGAGACCGAGCTGGACGACTCCCGCTACGACGATGACGAAGACGACGGCGGCTACGACGCCTCGTTGGACTAATCCCTTTCCATCCGGAAACGTCCAGCGTTGCCTGAACGGCCTCGCTGGATCCCTTGGAGACTCTCATGCTCGTGATCCTCAAGAAGGAAGTCCACAACCTGGGTGACACCGGCGACGTGGTCCGTGTGAAGGCTGGCTACGGCCGGAACTTCCTCATCCCCCAGGGCTTCGCGGCCCCGGCCAACGAGTCGAACGTCAACGTCCTCGAGCACCAGAAGCGGGTGGCTGACGCCCTCCGCCGCAAGGAGCTCGTGGTGTCGGAAGAGCTGTCGAAGAAGATCGCCGAAACGGCGATCACCATTCGTCGCGAGGCCGGCGAGGACGACAAGCTGTTCGGTTCGGTCACCAACCGGGACATCGCGGAAGCGCTCGCCGAGCGCGGCATCGTGGTGGACAAGCGCGCCGTCCAGCTCGCGGATCCCATCCGCAGCATCGGCCTGTTCCCTGTGGGCATCCGCCTCCACCGCTCGGTCACCGCTGAGCTGCGCGTCTTCGTGATGCGCGCCTGATTCGGGATTAGGGGCGGGGGATGGAAAGTCGACCCTCGCCACAGGCGCTGGAAGCCGAGCAGGCTCTGCTCGGCGGCCTGATCGTCGACCCGCAGCGCATGGACGAGGTCTCGCACCTCGTTAGCGCAGACGACTTCTACCGCCCTGACCACGCGCGCCTCTTCATGATGCTGCGCGACATGCGGGCGGACGGTGACTTCATCGATCTGGTCACGGTGTCGGACCGCCTCATGCGCGGGAACGCGCCGGACCAGTACGGTGGCTTCACCTATGTGCTGGGCCTGCCGGACAAGGTGCCGTCCACGGCCAACCTGGCGCACTACGCCCGCATCGTCCGCGACAAGGCGGTGCTGCGGCGGGTGATCCGGACGTCCGACGAGCTGACTGGGGCCGCGCACGAGGGCACGGACAACCCCGGCGTCCTGCTCGACCGCGCCAGCCAACTTTTTGCGAGCCTGGCGGAGCACCATGACCGCCGCGACTGGTCGCCGGTCAGCACGGTGGTGGACGAGGAGCTGATCGCCATCCAGGAGCGCCAGAACCAGTCGACGACGGTTCACGGCGTCTCGACTGGCTTCCGAGTTCTGGACGACAAGCTGGGTGGCTTGCGGCCGTCGCAGCTGCTGATCCTCGCGGCCCGCCCGGCCATGGGCAAGACGGCGCTCGCGCTCAACATCGCCCAGCGCGCGGCCGACCACTCCAACGTGACCGTGGGCATCTTCTCGCTGGAGATGAGCCGCACTGAGCTTGTGTCGCGCATGCTGTGTGGCCTAGCCATGGTGGAGGGCGATCGTGTCCGCAAGGGCCGCTTGGACGACGACGACTGGGTCCGCATGGACGCGGCCGGCGAGATGCTCCGCAGCACCAGCCTGTTCATCGACGACACCCCCGGCGCCACCATCGACGACATCCGGACCAAGGCGCGCCGTCTCCAGGCCCGCAAAGGCGACCTGGGCCTGTTGGTCATCGACTACCTGCAGCTGATGCAGGGCGTGGATCCGCGCGCCAGCCGTCAGCAGCAGATCAGCGACATCTCGCGTGGACTCAAGATCCTAGCCAAGGATTTGGGGGTGCCGGTGATCGCGCTCTCCCAGCTCAATCGCGACGTCGAGAAGCGCGAGGACAAGCGCCCGATGATCTCCGATCTGCGCGAGTCGGGCGCCATCGAACAGGATGCAGACGTCATCATGTTCATCTACCGCGACGAGATCTACCACCCCGACACGGCGGACAAGGGCGTGGCCGAGGTGATCATCGCAAAACAGCGCAGCGGCCCCACTGGCAGGGTCCGTCTGGCTTTTCAGCCTCAATACACGCGTTTCGACGATTTGGCCGAAGGCGACATCGCGCTTTGAGGACACGTTCTTGTCGACGACTCGCAAGCACCTTTTCCGCGCCCACGGCATCGGCTATGCTCGGGGCGCTCGACGGGGCTTCCCTTCGTGGGGAATTTCCGTCTCCAGGTTTCTTGACTTCGAACGAATTTGTTTGACCCACAGCTGATGAGGGGCGTCCCGATGGACAAGCGCGAATTGTTGGCCGAGTTCAACAAGCAGCTCGACGAGCTCGACAAGTTTCAGACCTTCATCGAGAAGGCCTCGGCGTCCACCAAGTTCAGCGCCACGGTCGTCGCCAAGGTTGTCGCCGACAACACGGCCAAGATCAAGGGCGTGGTGGACGTTCTCGAGCCTCTCGTCGGGCAGCTCAAGGACGGTATCACCTCGCTGAAGAGCGATCGCTCGGTGGTCGAGGAGACGGCCGGTGTCGCCCGCCTCGGCCTCGAAGAGCTGGAGCTCCGCAAGGAGATCGGCGAGATCGACGACGGCGAGTTCGGCAAGGAGTCGGTCGGCTTCAAGTCTGAGCTCGAGAACGCGGCCAGCATGATGACCGAGATCGACAGCGACCTGTCGGCTCTCCAGGCCACGCTGGACCGTTGGCTGGCGGCCCGCCCGGGTCAGGCTCCTGCCGCAGCGCCCGCCGCCGCGTCCGCTTCGGTGGTCGCGGCCCCGCCCGTCCAGGAGACGGAGCTTGAGTACGACGACGAGCCCGTGGCCGATGACGACGACGCGTTTGCGGACGTGGGTCGCGGCAGCGGCGTGCACGCCGAGCGCGTGTCCGTCCGTGACGACGTGAGCATGGTGTTCGAGACCGCCGAAGAGAGCGGCTCCATCGAGGCGGCCGGGGAAGAGTCTGGTCTCGCGTTCGGCGAAGACGAGCTCGGCGACCTCGGCGAGGACCTCCAGTCCGAAGCGGGCCCTTCGCCCGTGGCCGGCGAGGCGGTCGTTGTGCAGAACGACGGCACCCGTGACGAGATCATCTACCGCTTCGCGGGCGACGTCATCTCGCTCGGCCGCGGCCGAGACAACACCGTGCAGGTGAAGAACGACTCCAAGGTGTCGCGTTACCACTGCAAGGTCTTCCGCCGCGACGGCGCCTACTACATCGAGGACAACAAGTCCGCGAACGGCACCCTCGTGGACGGCGAGCTCATCACCGAGAAGCGCCTCCTCGGTGGTGAAGAACTGGTGGTCGGCGAGACCTTCTTCAAGTTCCGCCTCCGCGGCTGAGCCTCACCGGGCTCACGCCCACGGCGCCGGCGTCCCTTCGGGGGCCCCGGCGCCGTGTCGCTTTCTGGGGTGCGTGAGGAGCGTGAGTCAGGCGGAAGTCACAGGGCGCTGGTCCAACGTCGCCGTGGGCGTGCCGTCCGCTCCGGGTTCCAGGGGAGGGACGAGGACCCCTGGAGATGACCGGCTTCATCCTGCGAGCGCTGCTCCCGTGGTCCGCCCCTGTGTGGGCGGCCGAGCCTTGCCTGGCCGATCCTTCCGCACTGCTCGACGCAGTCCGCGCCGACGACCGGGACGCCGCCGACGCGCTCCTGCGTGAGCTGGGGCGGTCCGATTGCGACGTGGACGCGGTCCTTGGCGCGCCTGCGCTCGTCCCCTCGGTCGAGGTCCTGCGCGACGCGCTCCCGAGCGGCGAGCGGTCGCAGCGTTGGGTCCCGGCGCTCGCCCTCTCCGCAGAACTCTCGCCCGGCGGGTCGGGGACGAGTCGGCTGGACGCCGGCCGAGCCGGGCACACGGGCGTGAGGTGGTCCGTGGGCCTTGGGCTCACGTTCGCTCGGCGACCGTCGCTCCCACCTGAAGACGCGACGCTCTCGCGTGGTGAGGTCAGAAGCTGGGCGGTCGGCGTGGAGCGGCAGGCCTCGGCGCGTGGGACGACGTCCGCGGGCTGGCGGGTGGACGCGTTCGCCCGCTGGGTCGGCGCGCGGCTCACGGCGGCCCTGGGTGACGCGACGCTCCACGAAAGGTCCGACGAAGCTTTCGACTTGCGTGGCCGCGTGCTCCGCGTCCTGGAGCGCCAAGAGGATCTGGCGAGGCTCACGGCCTGGCTCGGCGCGGGGCCGGCCTGATGAAGCCTCGTTCGTTTTGGCGCCCGCATGTCTGCGCTTGGATCGCTGTGGGCGCGATCGTGCCTCAGCCTGCGCTTGCGTCGGCGACCGAGTCACGACGCGGTGGTCCGCGCGTGGCCCCGGTGTGTCCGGTCGATCCGCCGACGGCGAGCGGGCCCGCCGCGCCCGCCGCGCCCGCCGCGCCCGCCGCGCCCGCCGCGCCCGAGTTTCCCCCCGCGCCAGAGTCGCCCGCGGCGCCAGGGGCGCACGCGGGCGGTGCGAGCTTGGCCAAACCTGTCACGCCCGATGGCCTCGACCCGAACCCGCTGCAGCCCGTCCCCGATCCCGTGCGCGACCAGGATCCGCCGCCGTCGTCCGACGTCGACGTGATCCTCGCGCGTTTTCAGCGTGAGCCGACGATTGACCAGGTCCAGTCGTGGGCCGCCTCGGTCGCGCGCGTCGACCCCCGCTCGGTCGGGCGTTGGCTCTCGGACGCCCGCCGGTTCGCCGCGCTCCCGGAGGTGCGTCTGGAGTACGGGTTCGGGGACGACTGGTCGAGCGACTACGACAGCTACGATGCGTTCGGGAACCCGCCAACGACCGAGGAGGCCGCGACCGAGCAGGTTCGGACCAGCGCCGGGACGGGTCGCAGCCAGGACCTGGGGGTGAAGGCGACCTGGGACCTTCCCAGCCTGTTGATGTCCTCGGAGCGGCTGCGCGCGATCGACCAGGCCATCGACGCCGCGAAGCTCCGCGGCACACTGCTGGAAGAGGTGACGCGGCTGTACTTCGCGCGCCGCAGGCTCCAGGTCGACATGCTGCTCGCGCCGCGCTTGGACGCGCAAGGGCGGGTCGAGGACGCGCTCAAGCTGGAAGAGCTGACAGCCCAGCTCGCCGCGTTCACCGGTGGCCGCTTCCGTGAGGCGATCTCACGCTGACTACTGCGATTCAGGACTCGCGCAGCCAGGCCGCGGCCTCGTCTTCCAGCGCCCAGGTGAGCTCGTCGAGCGCTTCCTCGTAGCTGGGCATGTGCTCGAGGTTGCCGCGGAACACCAGCAGCGCGGTCGGGCGCTCAGGGTCCTCAGGCAGCGCGGGGGGGAGCCCCTTGTAGAGGGCCACGACGCGCGGCGAGAGCGGCGGCGCGGCGGCGCGCAGCGTGGCCATGTCCGGGAACAAATGCACCTGACGCGGCACCCCGCGCCAAAAGCGACGAACCGAGGGCGTGGTGGCGCGGAACGCGGCCGCGAGCAGGGTGTGCACGGCCTCGTCGTCGAGCGTGAGCGGGTACGGGTGGGCGATCGGGTCGAGCCCATGGGCCGTGTCGAGCGCGTCCCAGGCCTTGGCGCGGCCCTCACGGCGCTCGATGACCTCGGCGAGCACCGCCCAGGCGGCCGCCTGGGTGTCGTCCTTCGCGACGGCCTTGGAGGCCTCGGCGTGGGCCGCATCCAGATCGGCGAGCGCGAACGAGGTGAGCGCGGCTTGTGTCCACACCCAGGCCTGGTCCTGACCGTGCCGGATCAGCGTGCGCCACACCTCGCGGGTGACGGGCAGGTCGCGCAGGTCGGAGCACGCCTCGGCGAGCGCGCCCAGCGCGGCGACGTCGTCGGGCGTCTCATCGAGCAGCTCTTCGAGCTCGACGATCGCGCGCGCGGGATCTCGGCGCCGGAGCGCCTCACGGGCGACCTGTAGGCGCAGCGCGCGCCCGGCAGCGGGGGCCAGGGACCACCCGCCGACTACCTCGTCATCCTGATCCACCTGACATCATCCAGTAGATGCCCACGAGTACCACCGCGACCACCACCATGGCCACCGCGAGGAAGGCCACGTTGGACTGCGCGCCAGCGGGCTGGTCGTCGTTGACCTGGACCCGACCGGTGGGCGGCGGGGGAGGACGCACGACCGCCTTGAGGCCGGCGGTGGACACGTGCTCGACGGGGCGAATGGGTGCTGAGGGCTGCGGCGCAGGCGCGGGGGCGGCCTCGGCGCGCTTGGCGGCGGCCGGGAGCGGCGCGGGCTCGGCCGGGGCCTGGGAGACGGCCTGGCGGACACGACCCGCGGCGGGGATCTCGCCGGGCAAGCCGCCGCGCAGCGCGATCGCGAAGTGCGCGAACTCGGCGACATCCTGGCAGACCTCGACGTCGGCCAGCATGTACAGCTCAAACGTGGTGTCCTCGGCCTCGTTCGCGAGCCGGCCGGCCTCGTAGAGCACCATGGGCGCGCAGTCCGGGTCGGGCTTGTTGGGCAGCACCTTGAACGGCAGATCCAGGTGGGTGCGCAGCCAGTTCTTCACCTGGTAGCGGGCGTTGAGGACCTGCTGCAGGTCGGCGACCGGACGGCCCAAGTACGCGTTCTCGAGCAGGTGCATCTCGTGGGGCAACGCGGCGCGCGCCTTGAGCAGGATCTGCTTGGGCGAGGCCTTGCGCGAGAAGTTGTTCGACAAGTCGCCGTCGCCGACGCGGCCGGTGGCGGTGGTGGCGTGGATCTGCTTGACGGCGATGCCGTGCGCCCAGCCCAGCAGGCGGCGCGCGTCGTCGACGGAGGCTACGCCCTTGCTGAACTTCTTGCAGGCGGCGCGGAAGGGGACGTCGCCCGCCTCTTCACCCAGTCGGGTGGAGGCGATGGCGAAGTACCAGTCCGTGAATCGCTGCGCGAGCGCCTGTCCCGCGCTGGCGTCGCCCTTGCGCCAGTGGTGGTACAAGGTCTCTGGGCTGCTGTGCGTGGCCTTGGGCATGCCTTTCCTGGGGAGCTTGGTACGCGGACTCTACCGCGATCAGGTGCTTGTCGTCAGGCCCTTCGGATTCGAACCGAGGTGAGGACCCGACCCTCCAGCCACTGGAACCGACCCTCGATCGCGAACGGACCCTCGCCCTGGGCGAGGTCGAGCGTGATCTCGGCGGTGCCTTCCAGGGTTGGATGGATGGAGGCCTCGTGGAAGCCGACGTAGCGGCGGACGTAGGGGTCGAGCGCCTTGTAGATCGACTCTTTCATCGAGAACCTGAGGACGGTCGCGTTCCAAACCAGGTGCGGAGGCAGGGACGACACCGCCTCGACCTCTTCCGGGCGCAGGACCTTGTCCGTCACCGACAGGCGCTCGGGCAGAAGATCCTCCAGATCCACGCCGAGCGTGCCGTCCACGTCGCGCGCGACCATGGCGACCGCGAGCGTGCGCTTGTGCGACACGGAACCCACCCACCCGCGGCTCAGGACCGGCGTGCCGCGCGGATCCGGGAGCACCGCGTCCAGCGGCGCGCCGACCATTCGACGCGCGGCGCGCAGCGCGAGCCGACCGCCGACGAAAGACACCTGGACGTAGCCCCCGAGCGTGGCGGCGTACGCGGCCTCTTCCGGCGCCAGCTCAGCGAGCACGGCGGGATCCACGGGGGCCGGGCTGTCTGGAAGATGAAACGCCGCGACCACGCCATGCGGGGTGCCGAGGTGGAACGCGGGGGTGAAAGGTTGCACGTCTGGAATGCGCCGAGGAGGTCGGCGGTGCATAGCACGTCGGCGGTCCGCAGCCCTAGCCAGTTGAAGCACCGTCCTTGACGCGTCACCCCTCGCCCCTGTAGGGACAGCGGCAATCTTTCGACCGTCATTCCAGGGGATCCGCGTGGGCAAGCGCCTCGTCATCACCGAGAAGCCGAGCGTGGCACGCGACATCTGCGAGGCCCTCGGGGGTTTCGAGGACCATGTCGAGTACCAGGAGAACGACGACTTCGTCGTGACCTGGGCCGTGGGCCACCTGCTCGAGCTGGCGGCGCCTGAAGACTACGACAAGGCCCTGAAGAGCTGGACTCTTCAGACCCTCCCGATCATCCCGGAGACCTTTCAGATCCGTCCCCGCGAGGGGCAGAAGAAGCGCCTCGATCTGATCGAGAAGCTGGGCGAGCGCAAGGACGTGTCCAGCCTGATCGACGCGTGTGACGCCGGCCGCGAAGGTGAGATCATCTTCCGCCGGATCACCGAATTCACCGGCTTGGACAAGCGCCCGCACGAGCGGCTGTGGCTTCAGTCCATGACCAAGGAGGCCATCCGCGAGGCCTTCGTCAAGCTCGCCCCGGGCGAGCGCTACGACAACCTCGGCGCCGCCGCCTGGCTGCGCGGTGTCGGCGACTGGCTGATCGGAATGAACGCGACGCGCGCGCTCACGCGCCGCCTCAAGGGCCGCAACGAGAAGGAGGCGTGGAGCGCCGGTCGCGTGCAGACGCCCACGCTCAACCTGCTGGTCGCCCGTGAGCGAGAGATCCTGGCGCACGACCCGCGCACCTACTGGGAGATCACCGCGGCCTTCGGGTTGGGTGAGGCGCTCTGGGAGGGCCGCTACCACGACGCGACGATCGTCAACGAGGACGACAACCGCGACATCAAGGCGAGCCGCATCTTCGACCGCGTCCGCGTCGACGCCGTGCTGGCCGCCGCGCACGCGCAGCCCAACGGCGTGGCGAGCGAGCGCCGTCGCAAGAGCAAGCAGAACCCACCGTTGCTCTTCGACCTCACGTCGTTGCAGCGTGAGGCGAACAAGCGCTTCCGGCTGTCGGCCAAGCGCACGCTCAACGCGGCGCAGCGCCTGTACGAGCAGCACAAGGTGCTGACCTATCCGCGTACCGACTCGCGTCACCTGCCGAGCGACTACGCCGAGACGGTGCACACCATCCTTGAGGCGCTCACGGCCGACGTCGCGTACCGCGATCTGGCCAGCACGGTGCTCACGAACGGCGAGCAGAACCTCGACAAGATCCTCGACGGCACCAAGGTCTCGGACCATTTCGCGATCGTGCCGACGGGTGCCGAGCCCCCCGCCGATCTGTCGGGTGACGACGCCCGCGTCTACGAGTTGGTCGTGCGCCAGTTCCTCGCCGCGCTGATGGGCCCCGCCACCTGGGCGGTCGTGGAGCGCGAAGTCAAGCTCGACGTCCCGTCGGGCGAGCCCGCGATCTTCCGGACCAACGCTAAGGCGCTGGAAGTCCCCGGCTTCCTGGCCGCGCTCGGTCAGGAAGAGGGCAGCGGCACCGAGCTCCCGGCGCTCGTGGCCGACAAGGACGAGGTCGACGGCGTGGCCGTGTCCGTCGCCGAGATCCAGGATGAGCAGAAGGACACGCGCCCTCCGCCCCGCCTGAACGAATCGCAGATGCTGCGCCTGATGGAGACCGCCGGCGAGCGCGTGGAGGACGAGGAGCACTCGGCCGCCATGCGCGGTCGTGGCCTCGGCACGCCCGCCACCCGCGCGGACATCATCGAGCGCCTGCTTCAGACCGGCTACGCGCGCCGCGTGGACGACAAGATCGGCGCGACGCCCAAGGGCATGCGCCTGATGGACATCCTTGAGCGCGCGGAGGTGCCGGTGTTGGCGTCACCGCAGCTCACCGGCCGGTGGGAGCACACGCTCCAGCAGGTCGAGGACGGCGAGGTCAAGCGTGACGCGGCGCTCGCCGGGCTCACGGAATTCACGCGCGGTGTGACCGACGCGCTCAAGGGCTTCGACTTCGACACGCTCTACGCCAAGGAGGCCAACCTCGGCCGCTGTCCGTCGTGCGGGCAGGGCGACGTGGTCGAGAGCGCCTGGGGCTACCGCTGCACGCGCAACACGCGCGACGAAGAGGGCGACGCGCCCTGCAAGTTCATCCTGTGGAAGGACCGCGGCGGCCGCTTCGTCGACCGCAAGCTCGCCGGTCGACTGGTGCGTGAGCGCACCGCGACGGGCGTCGTCGGCTTCGTCGATCGCTTCGGCCGTGCGCTCGAAGGC
This sequence comes from Pseudomonadota bacterium, assembly GCA_947475315.1. GTDB lineage: Bacteria > Myxococcota_A > UBA796 > UBA796 > CAIOSP01. Next base: position 56,439 of record CANJMY010000002.1, read on the forward strand.
TCGATCTTCCTTGAGCCTGAGGACGACACGCAGGGCGGCAAGTGGACGATGCGCATCGTCTACGGCGACTCGGCGGCGGCGGACGCGGACGGCGGCGGCGGTGGGGCTGAGGTCCGCGGCGACGTGGTCTTCCCGTGCCCCTGTGGCGACGGGTCGTGCGCGGGCGTGGTCGAGACCTCGCACCGCTTCATCTGCCAGCGCTTCCTCGACGGCGCCGCGAAGAGCGGCCCAGTGCTCCCCAAGATCGTCTGCCAGCGTCCGATCGAGCTGGAGGAGGCGTCGTCCTTCTTCGCCGAGGACGCCAAGACCCCCTTCATCGAGGGATTCACCAGCAAGCGCGGCAAGCCGTTCACCGGCATGCTGGTCCGCAAGGCCACCGGCAAGCACGGGTTCGAGTTCCCGCCGCGCCCCGGTCGACCGCAGCGTGGCGCCGCGGCGGGCGACGACGCCAAGCCGGCCGCCAAGAAGAAGGCCCCCGCCAAGAAGGCCGGCGCCAAGAAGACCCCTGCGAAGAAGGCGGACGCGGCTGACGGCGAAGCGAAGACGCCGGCGGCCAAGAAGGCGACGGCCAAGAAGCCCGCGGCCAAGAAGCCCGCGGCCAAGAAGCCCGCAGCGAAGAAGGCGGACGCTGAGGCGACGCCCGCCAAGAAGCCTGCCGCCAAGAAGGCGACGGAAGCGGCGCCGGCCAAGAAGCCCGCGGCGAAGAAGAAGGTCGTGAAGAAGAAGGCCGCCGCCAAGAAGAAGCCCGTGGCGTGAGCATGACGCGCGACTCCTCTGTCGGTACGGGGGCGGTCGCGCGGGTGCTCCGTCAGGACCGTCCCGGCGACGTGGACGGCGTGGTGGTACTCCAGGCGGTGGACGCGAGCGGCGCGCCTGTCCCTGGTCCTCGCGTGGCGATCGTCGGCGCGACGCACGGCAACGAGCGCGTCGGCATCGACGTCCTCGCGCGGCTGCAGGAGCGCGCGGACGCGGCCTTGAGACGCGGCGCGCTGGTGCTGGTGCTCTCCAACCTGGACGCGATGGCGATCGATCGTCGGCACACGCCGGACGGCGTCGACATGAACCGGCTGTGGGACGCGGACCGCCTGGCACGCCTCGCCGCGACCGACGACGAGGTACTCTGCTCGGAGGAGCGGCGCGTGCGAAGGCTCGCGCCCTTGCTGCTCGGGTGTGACGCGATCCTGGATCTGCACAGCACCTCGCGCCCCTCGCCGCCGCACCTGATCTTCCGAGACGATCTCGCGCACGCGCGCATCGCCGCGCGCCTCGGCGTGGCGCGGCTGGTCACCGGCGTGCTGGAGAACGACGTCCTCGACGGCGGCATCCTGGCGAACATTGGCCTGCGCGCGGGCGAGCGTGGCGCGCGGTTGGGCTTCACGCTGGAGGCGGGGCAGCACGGCAACCCCGCGAACCTCGCGGCGGCGTGGCGCGTGACGCTGCGCCTGCTCGATGAGCTCGGCGTGTGGGTGGACCCCGAAGCGGCGTGGGAGCCCGTCGACTACGAGGTCTACGACATCTTGATCCGCATCAAGCAGGCGCCACGCGACGGCGCGCCTTGGCGCTTCGCGGGCTTCGATCTCGAGCCCGCGGGCGCGCGCCTGGGGCCTGCGCGTGCGCTCGCCTCGTTCGAGGAGGTGGAGGCGGACGAGGTCATCCTGCGCCGCGAGCCGGGCGATGTGTGGCGCGCGTCGGGGCCGTTCACGATGCTGATGCCCGCGCCCACCGCGGGGCCTGGCGAGGATCTCTTCTTCATCACGCAGCGGCGGCACAGCGCGCTGGTGGAGCGGTCGGACGATCCGTCGCTGGCGGTCGCCGAGGCGCGCGCGATCGAGCGCATGCTCGACCTTCAGGCGTGGGACGAGGCGCAGCGCGGTGTGCTCCAGGTGACGTTCGATCCGGTGCGCGCGCTCGACCTGGCCGCCGATCTGGTCGCGCGCACGACGCGGCTCCCGGCGTGCCACCCGCACCGACGGATCACGGTCGTCGGGCGCGGCGGCGGCGCGGACGAAGGCGAGGCGCGCGCCGCGTCCCGGTGGCACGCGGCGATCACGCGCGCGCTCGACGAAGGCGTGGACGTCAGCCGGATCCAGCTCGTGCGCGGGGCCTCGCTGGACTGGCTGCGGCGCGCCTTGGACGGCGAGCTGGCGTCGCACGTCAGCGTGTCGACCGCGCGCTCGACGACGCTGAGCCTGGTGGTGGTCGGCGATCCTGAGCTGGCGCTCTCCACCGGCGAGCTTCGCCACGTCGGCGTCGCCTGGTTGATCGAGGCGTCGAGCGTGGAGGCGGACGGCGACGAGGTGACGCTGCGGACGGCGCGCGCGGCGCTGGTGGGAGCCCGCCCTGCGCTGGTGCGCGCGTCGGCGGCGATGGTGCGCGCGCTCCGTCATGAGCACGAGCTGGGCTTGGAAGACCTGCGCGACGTGGAGTCACCGAAGCAGGCGCTCACCGCGCGGGTGCTCTCGGCGCAGGTGGCAGCTTGGCGTGAAGCGCTGGCGACCGTGGTGACGCGACGCGTAGAGGTCCCGAAGGGCGCGCTCGGCGCGTGGCTCGCGCGCGTGATCACCGAGACAGGCGTGTTCGATCCGGACACGCTCCGGCGCTGGCTGGTCGAGCCCACGCCGACCGGCTGGCTGGTCGATCCCGAGCGGCTCCGACGCGATCCGCCGACGCGCGTCCACGCGATCGCGGCGCGTGGTGGCGCGCCGGTGCTGGTCGCGCGCGACGTGGACGCGGACTCGCTGGAGCGCTGGATCGGCTGGAAGCGCACGCTGCGTGAAGTGCAGGCGCTGCCGGGCATGGTCGGTCGTGACGTGCGCTTAAGCTTTGACGGCGCGGCGATCCGCAGGCGGCTCACCAGCTGGCTCGACGACGTGCTGGAGCGCGCGGCGTCCGAGCCCGGGCGCTGGCTGGTCGTGATCACCGGCGACGGCCTCGCGCCGGGGCGCGACGGCGACGCGCCTGGTCTCGCGCTCGCGGCGGCGCACGCGCGCGTGCTGCGCGACGGGCGCGTGCGCGTGCTCCGCGTGCAGCACGTCCCGGGGCTGCACCTTTCGTGGTGGCGCTCAGTGATCGGCGCGGCGTCGTCGCGCAGCGGCGGGTCGGCGCCGGTCGCGCTCGGGTGGGAGTCGGAGCACGGCGGATCGGTGCAGACCGCGATCATCGCGCGGCGCGACGACGACGAGGCGATCACGCCATGGTCGCTTGAGCCGTGGACGGTGGAGCGCTGCTTGGTGCTGGTGACGGATCCGGTGCACGACGTGTTCGTGTCGATGCTCACCGAGCGCAAGCGCGAGAGCGCGCCGAGCTCCGAGCTGGTCCACTTCGCGCGCACGCACGTGGAGCGGCTGGTGCGTCAGACCACGTCGCGGATTTCGGTGACGGCGGGGCCGTTCGCGCGGGTGGGGCTGGACGGCGCGGCGACGCAGCTGATCGGCGATCGGGTCGCGCGGGCGCGGGTCGGCGCGGAGGCGCTCGCGAGCGTGCCGGAAGCCCTGCGCGCCGGGTGGCTGCGCGCGCGCCTGGGGCTGGCCGACCCGGCCTTCGCCGAAGGGCTGGCGAGCGCGGCGCTGACCGATGAGCCGACTGAGGCCGCGGCGCGCCGGATCTGGTCGTCGATCCCGGAGTGGCCACCCGAGTCAACCCACAAGCGCTGATCCGTTCGCCGCGGGCTGGGGCGCGGTCAGGTGCGCGCGGACTGATCCAGCTCGACCGCGTTGAGCGCCTCTTCAGCGGCGCCGTGCGCGCGCGCGATCTCGCGCATCGTGAGCCGCTCGTCATCGACCAAGGGGCCGTCGACCAGGGCGATCGCCATCATCCAGCCGAGCAGCGCGCGCACGTCGTCCGCGTGGTTGAAGCGGACGTTGGTCGGCAGCAGCTCGTCGGTCATCGCGTCGCGGAACTCATTGAGCAGGGCGCGCTCGCGCGGGTCGAAGTCCCCGTCGGCCAGGGCGACCGACGTCATCGCAGCCAGGATGGCGGAGGCGACGCGGGCCTCAAGGTCCGCAGGCGACCTCAAGCGCGCGGATCCGCCGCGCGGATCTCGTCGCCGCGCTGCACCAGGACGCCGTGCTCCAGATTCCACGCCAGGCAGAAGCGGGCATGGGCCAGGCCGCACAGGGTCAGGCGGATGCCCAGGCCGGTCTCGACGACCTCGGTGGCGAGCATGCCGTCCACGCCGCGCTCGGCGAGCTCACGGCGGGTGAGGTAGCCAAACGTCACCGGGTGCGGGCGGCCGTGGGCGGCGCGCAGCGAGCGGTGCTGGCCGGTGCCGGAGGTGTCGAGCACGCCGATGCCCTCCAGGGCGCCCAGCAACACGGTGCGCGTCTTGCGGCGCGACTCTGCGGAGCCGGTGGACAGGTGCTCGGCGACCAGCGCCTCGACGTCGTCCAGCGGGATGTCGGGCTCGCCGCAGTCCAGCGCGGGCGCGACCAGCCGCTCGGCGGCGATCAGCGATAGCGGGTGCGTCAGCGCCCACTGGGTCCGGACTAGGTCGATCTGCGCGCTGGCGGGGGACGCCGAGTAGACTCGCAGGAACAGGCCGTTCGCGATCCGGCCCTGGCCGTCGAGATCCAGGTAGCCATCGCGCAGCATGCGCACGAGCTCGCGCCGGCGCGGCATGGACAGCGCAGGCAGCTCGGCGTGGCAAGCCTCGGCCCAGTCCTCCAGGTCACGCCCGGGCGTGGCCATGGCCAGCAGGGTGTGTGCATCGTCGAGGTTGAGCGTACGGGTCCAACTCTTCACGTAGTCCCCAGCGTTGCGGCGGCACGGATCGGTTGGCGTAGTAGCATCGCAGCGGCTCGGCGGACAGGGTGCGCGTGCGTACGACCTCCCCTCCCGATAGGGCGGCGGGATGCAGCGTATACCCCCTCCTGGTGAGGCCCCCGGGCCAGATGAAACCCTCGATCAGCTCGTGGGTGATTGTTGGATCTTCCAGCTGAGGGGAGGGCATCGGTTCTCGACCGACGACCTGCTGACGGCGTGGAGGGCCGCGGTGGACCGGCCGAACGTGTGCCGCTCGCTGGATCTCGGATCCGGCATCGGATCCGTCGGGCTCTACTTGCTTGGCCTGGTCGGGCGCGAGGACATGGAGCTGGTGGGCCTGGAGGCGCAGGAGGTCAGCCACAAGCTGGCGGTCCGCACGGTGGCGCGCAACGGCCTGGCGCACCGCGTGACCATGCTGCACGGCGACCTGCGCGATCCGGACGCCATCCCCAACCACGAGAAGTTCGAGCTGATTACCGGCTCGCCGCCCTACATGCCGATCGGCAAGGGCGTGATGTCGCCGCATCCGCAGCGCGCCCACTGCCGGATGGAGCTGCGCGGCTCGATCTTCGACTACAGCGAGGCGGCTCGCCGCTGGGCGGCGCCAGGCGCCCGCTTCGTGTTCGTGATGTCGGCCCGCGATGACCGCACCGAGCAGGGCCCCGCCGCCGCCGGCTGGACCGTACTCGAACGCATGGACGTCGTCTTCCGCGAGGGCGAGACCCCGATGATCGCGGTGCTCACCTGCGCGCTCAACGAGGACGGCCCGCACCCGCCTCGGCGCGAAGAGCAGCTGACGATCCGCATGAAGACGGGGCGGATGTCGCCGGAGTACCGGGCGTTGCGCCAGCAGTTCGGCTTCTATGTCGACGAGTAGCTCAACTGCCGCGACGCCCGGCGCGCCCGCTGACTTCGTCGGCCGGCCCGGCCGCTCGGGTCACGTGCAGTGGCACGCTCCCCTCGCTTCCGGACTCGCCCTCCTCGTGATCGGACGCGCCGGACGCCGCGGGGCGGTGTTGGTAGGGGCTCTTTACGGCGCGAAGTCGACGTCGACCTCGGGCCACAGGCCGAGGGCGGCGCCCTGCTCCAGGAGCACGGCGATGCCGGCGCGGCCTTCGACGCCCCAGTCCAGGGTGCGCGCGTTGGCGTAGAGATCCAGGTAGTGCGACACCTGCTCGCGGGTGGTGAGCGCGCCGCGGCGGGCGAGGAGCCACGTGATGGCGTTCTCGCGGTCGTCCAGGGCGTCCTGGATGCTGGCGCGCAGCAGGCGGCTGACGTCTTCGATGACCTCATCGCCCAGGCTGCGGCGGATGGCGTTGCCGCCCAAGGGCAGGGGCAGGCCGCCGGTGATGCGCTCCCACCACACGCCCAGGTCGGCCACCAGCACGAAGCCCTCGGCCTCGAACGTGAGGCGGCCCTCGTGGATCACCAGGCCCGCGTCGATCCGGCCCTCGCGCAGCGCATCGAACACCAGCGAGTAGGGAGAGATGGGCGTCATGACCGGCTCGACCGGCACCATCATCTGCAGCACCGCGTAGGCGGTGGTGGTCAGGCCGGGGATGCCGACGCGCTTGCCGGACAGGTCGTCGAGCGTCATCGGCTGCGGCGCGATGACGACGGGGCCGTAGCCTTCGCCCGCGCTGCCGCCGTGCGGGAGCAGCTGCCAGCGGTCGGCCAGCTTGGGGTACGCGGCGACGGAGATGGCCGACACGTCGAAGTCGTCGGTCTCAGCGGCGCGGTTGAGCTCGTCGGTGGGGAGGTGTGTGACGTGAAAGCGGTAGCGCCCGGTGTCCAGGCGGCCCTCGATCAGGGCACGCATCATGAAGAGATCGTCAGCGTCCGGGCTGCAGGCGACGCGGATGTCCATCAGGTGGTCTCCGCGTGGGCGGCGAGCTCGTTGGCGCGGCGCAGGCGCTTGCCCAGCGTGGCGACCAGCTTCCACAGGATGCGATTGCCCACGCTCGGCTCCATGGTGCAGTAGGCACGGAGCGCGTCGCGCTCGATGCACAGCAGGTTGCCTCCGGACGCCGCCACGATGGAGGCGGAGCGCGGGGACTCGTCGACCAGGCTGAGCTCGCCGAAGTGCTCACCCTCGGACAGCGACGCGACCTTCACGCCGTCGACCAGCACGTCGAAGCGGCCGTGCACGACCACGTAGAGCGTGTCGCCGGTCTCGCCTTGGGCGACGATGGTGTCGCCCGCGACCACCGGGCGGTCGGACACGATGCGGCCGACGCGGATGCGCGCCTGGTAGGGCAGGTCCTCGAACAGGAAGAGAGACTCCATGACCCGCGCGCGCGCCGCGACCGCGCCAGAGTCCAGCGTGGCCTCAGGGGCGATGGCGATGGCCGTGATGTTGTCGCGCCCGCCGCCGCGAAGCGCGGCCTCGACCAGGGCCTCGGTGGCGTCGGTGATGTCGGGCTTGCGGAGCAGCTCGGCCATCTCGTCGGTCTCGATCATGTCGGACAGGCCGTCGGAGCACAGCAGCAGGCGGTCGCCGGGCGCGAGCTCGACCGCGAGCGTGTCGGCCACGACGTTCGGGTACAGGCCGATCGCGCGGGTGATCACGTTGCGGAAGCGGCTGGTGTCAGCCTCCTCCGGCTGCAGGCTGCCGTTGCGGACCATCTCGTTGACGAGGCTGTGGTCCTCGGTCAGCTGACGCAGCTGGCCGTCACGGAGCAGGTAGATGCGGCTGTCGCCCACGTGCACGACGAACGCGACGCCGCCGCCGACCACCGCGGCCGCGAGTGTGCTGGTCATGCCTTGTCGGCCGGTGCCTTCGGCCGTCTCATACACGCGGTTCGACGCGGTGTTCGCGGCCTCCGCCAACATGGTGAGGACCTCGTTTCGCGTGTCGCGGTTGGGGTCCGTGGAGAAGCGCTCGACCACGTCGCGCAGGCGCGGCGCATAAGCCTGGAAGGTGTCGACCGTGATGGCGCTGGCTAGCTCGCCGGCCTTGCGTCCGCCGACGCCGTCGGCGACCACGAACAGGCCGTGGTCTTCGTGGGCGAACAGCGCGTCTTCGTTCTGTCGCCGCTTCAGGCCCACATCGGTACGTGCGTGGAAGCGCAGCATGGCACCCTCGGACAAGGTCGACGCTGGGTAACTCACCGTCGGTGGCGTGCCGACGACAACAGGTGTACCGGAGCGTTCGCTGGAGACGACATGACGTTGCGTTCCTTGCTGCTGGGCCGTGAGCGCGGCGTTCGCGCCACCCTGTGGGCGCAGATGACCGGCCGCTTCGACGCGGACGCGGTGCTGGCGTCGGCGCGCGAGGTTGCGGCGCCTGCGGCCGAGCTGCCCGCGGCGGTGGGCGAGAGCGTGCCGTTGCTTCGGGTGGAGCAGATCCCGCGCGGCGGCGTGACCGAGGCCATGCTCGACGGCGAGCCGGTCGCCGTGTGCAAGGTGGGCGACCAGGTCTACGTGCTCGACAACGACTGCCCTCACTCAGGCGGCCCGCTCGGCGACGGCGACCTGCGGGGCCACATCCTGTCCTGCCCGTTCCACGGCTGGACGTTCGACGTGCGCGACGGCGTCTGCACGCTCGACGCCACGCAGCGCGTGAAGACCTGGCCCGCGCGGGTGGAGAACGGGATGGTGCTCGTGACCCGTCCGGCGTGAACGTCCGGTCGGTTGCGCTTGCGTGGGGCCGCCAGCTCCGTTAGACGGCGCCGTCGCGTTGGGTCTGTCATGACCCCGCTCACACCTTCGAGGCAATCATGGCCCGCAAGTGCATGCTCACCGGTACCGGCCCCGCGGTCGCGAACTCGGTCTCCCACTCCAACATCAAGACCAAGCGTCGGCAGCTCCCCAACCTGCACAAGCGCCGGTTCTGGTGGGAGGAGGGCTCTCGCTTCGTGACGCTCCGCATCACGACCCGCGCCATGCGCACCATCGACAAGCTCGGCCTGGACGTGTTCGCCAAGGCCCAGGGCGTCAAGCTGGCCGACTACTAGCTGCGTCGCGCCTGCGTTCGCGCAGGCGGGGTGTGGTGAGTAGACGGGAGCGACCACCGTGCTTGCGGGGTCGCGCAGCAGGGGTGCGTCCACGAGGCGCGCTCTTTCAGGTGGCCGCCGTGTTCGCGGGGCCGCCTGGATTGTCATGTCTGGCCCAACGGAGCTGGACAAACGGGGGCGGGCGCCTACGTGAGCGCCTCGCAGCCAGTCTGGATGCTCGCGGCCCCGGGGGCGCTAGAGCTGAAAGTCGATGACCGTGGAGCCGCGCTTCTCGGCGGGCTCTTCGCGATCGCGCCGAGGATCCGCCTCGGGCGGCGGGGGTGGACCCCGTTCGATCCGGAGGGGCTGGCGTGCGCTGTCGCGCTGCCTCTCCCGTTCCCGGTCCTGACGGATGCGCTCGATGATGAAGGCGTCCAGCATGGGCGGCTCCGCGTTCCTATTCTGATGTTAGACGCGCCAGCCCCTCCCGTCCATGCCGTTGTTGCATGTTGTACGAAAGGTGGCGATTTCAACTCCGCAAGATGCGGACCCGCTCCGAGAGGAGATCGTAGACCGCGAGCGCGTCCGCAAGTCCAGCGTCGCGGAGGGCGGCGCGGTGGGCGTCGAGGACCGCGTCATCGCCACGGGCTGCGGGGCCGGTGATCGCGCACGCCGGGTCGTCGATGCCGTTGAGCAGGCTCTGGACGGCGAGGGGGGCGAGCATCGCGCGGGCCTCGCGCGGATCCACGCCCGCGGCCGCGAGCACGCGCCCCGCCTCCGCCAGCAGCAGGGTGGCGAAGTTGCCCGCGATGACGGCGGACGCGTGGTAGAGCCGACGGTCGCCGGGCACCCGCACCGGGTGCAGGCCAAGGTCACGTGCGAGCGACGTGGCGAGCGCGACCGTGTCGTCGTCGGATCCGTCGACCGCCGCGGCGACGCCCGTCAGATCGGGCATGGCGACGTCGGGGCCGGGGAAGGTCATCAGGGGATGCAGGCTGCCGCGGCGGGGCCGTTCCCCGAGGACGTCGAGCGCCGACGCGCCAGAGGCGTGCAGGAGGGTGTGGTGTGGCACGATCGTGGTCGCCACCACCGCCAGGGCGCGGTCGGGCACGGCGAGCAGCACAGCGTCCACGTCCTGTGGGACGACGCCGCCGCGGCCCACGAGCGTGACGTCGTGCCCGGCGCGCCGCCAGAGCACGTCCAGCGATCGGCCGAGCCGCCCGGGTCCCACGATCGCCAGCCGCATCGACACTCCGCGCGCGAGCAATTCCTGGCGCGCGCCAAGTGTGCTAACCACCCGCCGACGAGGTGAAACCATGTCGTTGGTGCTGACCGAGATCCGCGAGGGCGGCGTCGCCCTGTTGACCCTCAATCGCCCCGAGCGACGCAACGCGCTGTCGCCGGAGCTGATGGACGATCTGATCGCGGCCCTCAAGGCCGCCGAGGCGGATCCTGCCGCGCGCGTGATCGTGCTGACGGGCGCGGGCAAGATGTTCTGCGCGGGCGGCGATCTGGTGGGCGGCATGGGCGCGGGCTTCGACGGCGTGATCGGCGCGGAGACCTCGCGTCGTCGCTTCGCCGAGCTGCTGGCGGCCATCCCGGCCTTGGCCAAGCCGGTGATCGCCGCGGTCCAAGGCGACGCGCTCGGCGGCGGCTGCGGCATTGTCGCGGCCTGTGACCTGGCGGTGGTGGATCCGGCGGCGCGCATTGGCACGCCCGAGATCAACGTGGGCCTGTTCCCCTACGTGATTACGGCGCCCTTGCAGCGCAACGTGCCCCGCAAGGCGCTGCTTGAGATGATGCTGTGCGGCGACAAGGTCGACGCGACGCGCGCCGTGGCGCTCGGGCTCGCCAACTCGGTCAGCGCGCCGGGGGCGGCGGTCGACGAGGCGATCGCGCTGGCGTTGCGCATCGCGGCGAAGTCGGCGGCGATCGTCGCGCTGGGCAAGCGTTCGTTCTACCAGGCGGCGGACCTGAACTACGCGTCGGCGCTTGAGCTGCTCAACGGTCGCCTCACCGTGAACCTGCTCGCGGAGGACGCGATGGAGGGCGTCGTGGCGTTCGCGGAGAAGCGCGCGCCGCAGTGGAAGGACAGGTAGAACGCTCCGTGTCGCGTGTGTGCTGCGGTGTGCGGGGGCGGTCCCTTCGTTGACGGACCCCCCGCCGCGCCGTAGGACCGTGGGACGGAGGTTTGAGGCATGGCGGGTTGGCGGCCAGCGCGCGTCGGCGAGATGGTGCACCGCGAGGTCGCCAGTCGCCTGCGCCAGGTGAAGGATCCGGAGCTGACCGAGATCAGCGTGACATCTGTCGAGATGTCCAAGGACCTGTCGCGCGCGGTGGTGAAGTACCTCCCGTTTGGCGGCGGCGAGCCCAACAAGGTGCTCAACGAGGCCCTCGGCCGCGCGGCGCGCCAGATGCGTGGCCCGATCGGTCGCGCGCTCCGCCTTCGCATCGCGCCGGAGCTGGTGTTCCAGTGGGATCGCAACCACGAAGACGCCGTGCGCCTGACCGCGCTGCTCGACCAGATCGGCAAGGAGCTCCACCCTGCCGCGCCGGTGGAGGCCTCGGACGACGACGTCGAAGAAGACGACGAGCTCGCGGACGATGACGCGGTGGACGACGTGGCCGGAGACGAGGTCGAGGCCGACGCGGACGACGCAGACGCGGAGGAGCCTCGTTGAGAGACGGGTTCCTGGTCGTCGACAAGCCTGAAGGCCTCACGTCGCACGACATCGTCGGCATTATCCGCGCCGCCACGGGCGAGAAGAGCGTGGGTCACACGGGCACGCTCGACCCGTTCGCCACCGGCGTGCTCGCGCTCGCGGTGGGCAGCGCCACGCGCCTGATCCAGTACCTGGACGAGTCCTACAAGGTGTACGACGCGACGATCCGCTTGGGCGTCGCCATGGACACCGGCGACCCCACGGGCGCCGTGCTCGCCGAGGCGCCCGTGCCGGACCTCGACGACGAGACGGTGGCGCGTGTGCTCGAGGGCTTCTTGGGCGAGCAGATGCAGGCGCCGCCGGCGTACAGCGCCGTGAAGGTCGATGGCAAGCCGCTGTACTGGTATGCCCGCCGCGGGAAGGAGATCGAGAGCGCCGCGCGCCCGATCGTCGTCCACGCGCTCTCGGTGATCTCGCGCACGCCCGACACCCTGCGGGTGAAGATCACCTGTGGTCGGGGCACCTACGCGCGCGTGTTGGCCGAGGAGATCTCGGTCGCGCTGGGCACGGTCGGGCACTTGATCGCGCTGGCCCGCCTGCGCAGCGGCCCGTTCGAGATCGCCGACGCGCTGTCCATGGACGCGCTGGCGACGATCGTGGCGGCCGACGGTTCTCTGCCGTGGCGCGCCGTGTTCCGCGCCCCGCGCGACGAGCCGCGCCCGCCGTGGAATCCGCGCCCTGACGTGACAGTCGCGCTCGACGCGAGGCTGGTGTCGCCGCTGTCGGCGCTGTCGCACGTGCCGCTGGTCGACGTGGACGCTGAGACCGCGCGCAAGATCCGGCACGGCCAAGCTCCGACCCAGCCCGTCCACACGGGCGGCGTGGGCGAGCGCGTGCTGCTGATGGATGGCGGAGACCTAGTCGCCATCGCCGAGATCGCGCCGCTTGGCTTCAAGCTGCAGCGCGTCGTCCAAGGCATCTAGGCTGGAGCCGCCGATCCACGCGGACAGCTGACGGCCGCGGTAGGGCGGCCGACAGCGGCGAGCGGAGCGCTAGCCCGCGTCCGTGTCCATCGGCGCGTCGGTGTCCGCGGGGACGCTGCCGTCGTCCGGGAACAAGAACGCGGGCACACCCTCGAACACGATCGAGGTCGACATCTGCTGGCAGGTGCCGCTGCCGTCGGGCGCCAGATCCGCGATTTGGTTGAGCGCCGCGCCGATCGCGCCGACGAGCGCGGACGGGATGGCGTCGAAGCCCTGCACGTTCGCGTTGACCTCGGCGGTGGAGACGCCGCCGGAGACGACGCCGTGGAAGGTGCCGTCGCCGTTGTCGGTGAGCGACACGGTGCCGTCGGTCATCGACAGGTCGATCGTCTCGTCGAACACGTGCAGCGGCAGGCGAAGCGTCAGGCCAGAGCCGAGCACGGAGCCGTCGGGCTGCTTGTGTGCGCAGGTGACGTTGGCCGAGGGCTGCGTGCGGTCGATCTCGAAGGTCTGGCCCGGGAGGATCAGCCCGTTCGTGCCGATCATGGGGGCGCTGCCGCCGCGGGCGACCTCGATGGGGATGCAGCCGTCGGCGTCTTCGGGCGACATGGCGAACAGCAGCAGCAGCTCGCCGCTGGTGACGGCGTTCTGGACCAGATCCGGGAGCGCCTGGCCGCCGGTCGCCGCGATGACCGGCATCAGGCTCGCGAACGCGTTGTCGATGCCGGGCGCGCCGTTGGGGGACGTGTAGTCCTGGATGCCGCAGCCCGTGTTGTCGCCTCGCGCGGTGACCGCGTTGTCCAGGTCGAAGCCCTCGCTGACGCCGTCGGCGCCGCCCGCGAACTCGACCGCGCGGGCGAGGACCACGGTGCCGGACTCCGGCTCCGACGTGATGCTGTCGTCGGGAGGAGGCTTGCAGGCCGCAGCGCCCACGAGCGCGAGCAGGGTCAGCGTGCGCATGGTCATGCCTCGATCGCCGAGATGCCGTCGGTGGTGAGGCGATCCTCGTCGCCGAAGGAGGGCGCCGCGACGCCCATGGCACGGATCGCGGAGAGCATGATCTTGCTCGCGTTCTCGCGGCCGGTCGAGTGGTAGTGGATGTCCTGCACCAGCGCGCCATCGGCGGAGCCGGCGAGCACGATGGGGTAGTCGTCCAGGCTGTGCGTCTTGCCGAGCGACACGTCGGAGGTCGCCATGACCAGGCTGTGGTCGAGCAGGCTGGCGTCGCCCTCCTGGACCGAGTCGAGCTTGGACAGGAAGTAGGACAGCTCCTCCATGGCGCGGAGGGTGTTCGCCTGGACCGTGGGCTGATCGCCGGGCTCGTTGTGGGTGAGTTCGTGGTGGCCCGCCGTGGCGCCCGGGAACAGGTAGTTCGACACCGGCGTCATGAACGCCATGCTGAGCACGCGGGTCTGGTCGCACGCGAGCGCCATCACGAGCATGTCGGCCAGCTCGCGGTGGTTGAGGAAAGGATCCTCGAGCTTGTCGACGCTGAGGGGTTCGGCGGGGCGGGAGCACGCCGCCAGATCCGGCGGACCGGCCTGCAGGCGCGTGAGGCGCAGCTCCAGGTCGCGGATGCCGGAGAGGTGCTGGTCGAGGCGCGCGCGGTCCGCCGAGCCGAGCTTGGCCTGGAGCGCGGTGACCCGGTCGGTCACCACGTCGAGCACGCTCTGGCGCAGCCCGAGCTTGGGATCGACCACGGCGTCCTCGCCCGGGGCGCGGAACGTCGGTCCGAACAGTCGCTGGTACATGGCGAACGGGTTGGTCTCGGGCGGGTTCGGGCTGTGGGGGCCGTTGAACGACACACCCTCAGAGAACCACGCGCCGGCCTCGATCGACCGGTAGGGCGTGTCGCCGCCGATCTGCGCCGCGATGATCTGGTCGATCGTGGGGCCGGCGTAGGTCTGGTCGCCCTCGGTGCCGAGTTGGCCCAGGCCGGTCAGCAGCGAGCCAAAGCCTGAGTAGTGGGGGATGCTGTTGATCGCGCGGATCTCCAGGCCCGTGACCAGCGCGAGCTTGGACTTCACCGGAGCCAGCGGCTGGAGCAGCGGGGAGAGCTCCCACGCGTTGCCCACGCCCTGCGCCGACGGCGTCCAGAACGCAGGGACGACGCCGTTCGCCCAAGTCCACAGCGCGAAGCGCTTGGGGAAGGCGGAGCCGTCCGCCCAGGCGGTGCCCGAGCGGTTCATCATGGCTTCCAGCGGCGGCAACGCGACCGTGGCGACAGCGCCTCCGAAGAGGCCCTTGAGCACGGTCCGACGGTTGATGGTCATTCCTGCACCTCACCAACGCGACGGAACATGGGGGACAGCGCGAGATCGCGCCACAGGGCCTGCAAGCGGAAGTCCTCCTCGGCGAACTTGTCGGCGAGCCAGTCGTAGGACTCCTGGTCCTCGTCCGTCTCCTGGATGCCGGTCGCGGCGCGCGCGACCTGATTGACCATGCAGGGGACGAAGCTGTTGTGCCCCCGGATGGCCCGCGCGAGGCCGATGAGGCCGTCGTACTTCTCGCCGTCCAGGTCACCCGACGCGTCGATCTGGGTGTCGGCTTCGGTCGTGCGGTACACGCCGATGCCGTCGAACTGCTCCAGCGACAGGCCGATCGGGTCCATCAGCTTGTGGCAGGCGGCGCAGACCGGCGTCTCCAAGTGCACCGCGATGCGGTCGCGCAGCGTGGGGGCGTCCGGCGAAGGCTCGGGGATCGCGGTGTTCACGCCCGCGGGCGGGGCCGGCATGGTCTGGCAGAGCAGCGTCTCGCGGACGAACTTGCCGCGCTTGGTGGCGCTGGAAGACCGCGGGTGGGCGAACTGCGCCAGGATGGCGGCCTGACCGAGCAGACCGGCGCGGGCACCGTCCTCGGGCAGATCGGTGGGGCCCAGGCCGTCGCGAACCGGGGCCGGGACGCCGTACAGCGTGGCCAGGTTGCGGTCCAAGAACGTGTGGCGCGTGGTGAGCAGGTCCCGGAGGTCCCCGTCGCGGGCGAACACCAGGTCCTCAAGGCCGGCCAGCGTCTCCTCGCGGGCGGCCTCGAACAGGCCCTCGCGCAGGTACACGAACACGGTCGGGTCCTTCTGGATGTCGGCGAGCGTGCCCAGGTTGAGCAGATCGTCGGTCCAGGCCCGCAGGCCGCGGTGGGCGCGCGGGTCGGCGATCATGCGGTCGACCTGGGTGGTCAGGCCGTCCAGGTTGTCCAAATCTCCGGCGGCCGCGGCGTCGAGCAGCGCGTCGTCGGGGATGGAGTCCCACAGCATGAACGAGAGGCGGCTGGCCATCTCGAAGCCGGTGTAGCGGAGCTTGCCGGGGGCGTCCGGATCGGGTTCGCCGAGCTCCGGGCGCATCAGGAAGTCCGGGGACTGGAGCAGCGCGGCGATGCCGAACTGCAGACCCTCATCGAAGTCGGCCAGCGTGCTGGACGCCTCGCCTACGAGCGCGACCAGCGTGGCGACCTCGTCTTCCGCGAGCGGTCGACGCCAGGCGCGGCGGCCGAGCAGCTCCATGGCCTGTGTCGCGCAGGCGTCGTCGGTGACGCCTTCGGGCTCGCAGGGCATCCAGGTGCTCTTGTGGACGTCGTCCAACGCCTGCTCGGCGAGCACGTAGGCCGCGGCCTCGTAGCGCTCGACGCCGCGCGGGGAGATGGTCACCTGGCTGGCGCCGATGCGACCAAGGCCCGCGGCCCGGAGATCAGGCTCCGGCGCGTCTGGGATGTAGACGTCGTCTCCAAACAAGTCCTGGAGCGCGTGCTCGTACTGGGACTCGGTGAGGCGGCGAAGGACAGGCGCGTCGCCGGTGACCTCAGGAGCCGGACCCACCGCTTGGGGTTCGGACTCTGGGGTGCAACCAGAAAGCGCCACGACGAGGAGGAGTGGAACGTGTTTCATCGCCCGCGATTATACGTGAATCCGAGGCGGGTCGCGAGCCCCATGCGTGAGGCCGTGGTGAATCGTGAACAACGAGGGTTGAACCGATGCGTGCACGGGCGGTTCTCGGTGGGATGCCGCGAACCAGCCGACGGGGAGGCCTCGCGTAGGCTTGACGCAGGCGCTTTTGCGTGTGACATGGGCGCGGTCCGGACTCCCGGGCAACAAACTACGCTCCCGCGGACGTGCGATGGAAGGCCATCCGACGACGCCTGGGGGACGCGCGAACGCCGAAGGACAGAACATGGCCGACGACAAGCAGAAGATTGTGACCGACTACGCGACGCACGAGGGAGACACCGGCTCTCCTGAGGTCCAGGTGGCCCTCATCTCGGCGCGCATTGACCAGCTCACCGCGCACTTCAAGGCGCACCCGAAGGACCACGGCTCCCGCCGCGGCCTGCTCAAGCTCGTCGGCCAGCGCCGCCGTCTGCTTGCGTACCTGAAGCTGCACCACGGTCAGCGCTACCGTGCGCTCATTCAGCGACTGGGCCTCCGCCGCTGATAGGAGAACGGAAGACGGTCACCTCGGTGTCCGTCTTTCCTGCTTCTGGGATCTCGATCCCGCCCAACCTGACGGCTCGCCGTCAGGGGCCCCACGGACCGCCACCGGTGGTTCGCGCTCTCTCCAAACCCGTAGTTCATTCCCGCTCGATCGCGGCCCCTTCACCCGTCTTCGAGGTCTGACTGTCCCGCACAGTCCGCCCTCGAAGGTCGGTGAAGACCTCGTGACGGTGCTTCGCTCTCGGCGGGATCCATCAGGCAGGCCCACGATCTGGGCCCCCATGCCTATTCGAGGATTCCATGTCCCAGCACAACGTCAATCTCGTCACCCGCTCTGTTGAAGTCGGCGGACGCACCATCACCTTCGAGACCGGCAAGCTCGCCAAGCAGGCCGGCGGCGCCGTTATGGTGAAGTCCGGTGACAGCCAGGTGCTCGTCACCTGCGTCGCCATGCACGAGCCCACCAAGTTCGACTTCATGCCGCTCACGGTCGACTACCAGGACCGCGCGGGCGCCTCGGGCACCATCCCCGGCGGCTTCCTCAAGCGTGAGGGCATGGCGAACGAGCGCATGACGCTCATCTCTCGCCTCATCGACCGCCCGATCCGCCCGCTCTTCCCGAAGACCTTCCGCAACGAGACCCAGATCATCGCGACGGTCATCTCGTACGACAAGGACGCGGAGACCGACATCCTGGCGCTCTGCGGCGCGTCCGCCGCCACCTGGATCTCCCCGGCGCCGGTGAGCGAGCCCGTCGCCGCCGTCCGTCTGGTCAAGGTCGGCGCCACCTGGCACATCAACCCCTCCAAGGACATCGCGAACGCCGCGGACGTCACCCTGGTGGTCGCGGGCACTGCGTCGTCGATCATCATGGTCGAGGGCGGCGGCAAGGAGGCCCCTGAGGCCGACTTCCTCGACGCGCTGGACCTGGCTCAGGTCGAGATCAAGAAGATCGTGGCGGTGATCGAGGACCTCGGTCGCGCCGCCGGCAAGCCCCGCATGGAGTGGTCGGCCGGTCGCACGCCGGACGCCGCCATCGTCGCCGCCGTGCTCGAGAAGGGCGGCGCGCCGCTCAAGGCCGCCATGGGCATCGCCGGCAAGCACGAGCGTAAGGTCGCCATCAAGGCCGCCCGCGACGCCGTGATCACCGAGCTCGTCGCCGGCAAGTCGGAGGGCGAGGCCGCCGTCATCGTGGAAGACGCCAAGGAAGGCTGGGAGAAGCTGGTCAAGAAGACCATGCGCTTCGCCGTCCTCGACACGAACAAGCGCCTCGACGGCCGCAGCCCCTCTGACGTCCGCGCCATCTGGTGCGAGGTCGGCACGGCGCCGCGCGCGCACGGCTCGGGCACGTTCACCCGCGGTGAGACGCAGGCCCTCGTGGTCGCCACGCTCGGCACCGACACCGACGCGCAGATGCTCGACTACCCGGACGGCAAGCGCGATCGCACCTGGATGCTGACCTACAACTTCCCGCCGTACTGCACCGGCGAGGCCCGCCCGCTCCGCGCGCCCAAGCGCCGCGAGATCGGCCACGGCGCCCTGGCGCATCGCGCGCTGGAGGCCGTGCTCCCCACCAAGGACCAGTTCCCCTACGTGCTCCGCTGCACCTCGGACGTCCTCGAGTCCAACGGCTCGTCGTCCATGGCCACCGTCTGCGGCGCGACGCTCTCGCTCCTCGACGCGGGCGTTCCGCTCAAGGCGCCGGTCGCGGGCATCGCGATGGGCCTGATCAAGGAAGGCGAGCGCTTCGCCGTCATCAGCGACATCCTCGGTGACGAGGACGCGCTGGGCGACATGGACTTCAAGGTCGCCGGCTCGCGCAACGGCATCACCGCGTTCCAGATGGACACCAAGATCTCCGGCGTCAGCCGCGAGGTCATGGCCGCCGCGCTCGAGCAGGCTCGCCAGGGCCGCCTGCACATCCTCGACGAGATGGACAAGTGCATCTCGGCGCCCCGCGAGGAGCTCTCCCCGCACGCGCCGCGCATCACCACCATCCACATCAAGCCGGACCGCATCCGCGAGCTCATCGGCCCGGGCGGCAAGGTCATCCGCGAGATCCAGGCGCAGTGCGGCGTCAAGGTCAACGTCGACGACGCGGGCAAGGTCGACATCGCGTCGTCCGACAGCGCGGCCACGGCCAAGGCCATGGCGATGATCCGCGAGCTCATGCAGGAGGCCGAGATCGGCGCCCTGTACCTGGGCACGGTCAAGCGCATCACGGACTTCGGCGCCTTCGTCGAGATCTTCCCCGGCACCGACGGCCTGATCCACATCAGCCACCTCGCCCACGAGCGCGTCAACGACGTGCGCGACGTCCTCAATGAGGGCGACGAGGTGCTGGTCCGCGTGATCGACGTCGATCGCTCCGGCAAGATCCGCCTGTCCCGCAAGGAGGCGCTCGAGACGGCGAGCTGATCGCCGACCTCGAACGTGTAGTGTAGCGGCCGGCGTGAGAACGTCGGCCGCGCTTCGTTTCGGAGGGTTGATGCGACACGTGTCGATCCGGCGCCTCGACGGCGCCAAGGATCTCGAGCTCCCCCGCTACGAGACCACGGGCAGCGCGGGCTGTGACCTGCGCGCCGCGGTCGAGGCGGAGATCGTGCTGGCGCCCGGTGCGCGCGCGCTGGTGCCCACGGGCCTGGCGATCGCGCTGCCGGACGGGCACGAGGCGCAGGTGCGTCCGCGCTCCGGCCTGGCCGTCAAGAACGGCGTGACCGTGCTCAACGCCCCCGGCACCATCGACGCGGACTACCGTGGCGAGATCAAGGTGCCGTTGATCAACCTGGGCGCCGAGCCCTTCGTGATCCGCCGCGGCGACCGCATCGCCCAGCTGGTCGTGGCGCCGTTCGTTCAGGTTGCGTGGGACGAGGTCGACAGCCTCGACGCGACCACGCGCGGGACGGGTGGCTTCGGCTCCACGGGTGTTTAGAATCTGACCCCGCGCGCGTGCGCGGACCTCTGACCGGACGGGATGACGATGCTGGACATGCTCCGCAAGGGCTTCGAGAAGGCCAACCACACGCTCCGCGGCAAGCAGCGCCTCACGCCTGAGGCCCTGGCGCCTGCGCTCAAGGAGATCCGCGACGCGCTCATCCAGGCCGATGTGCGCCTGGACGTCGCCAAGGCCTTCATCGAGAAGGTGGAGGCCCGTCTGACGGGCGAGGTCGTGCAGCTGCGCGACACCACCGGCCAGCTCCGCAACCTGACGCCCGCCGACTACTTCGCGTCGGCCTGCCACGACGAGCTCGTCGAGCTGATGGGCCCGTCCGAGCCCTCGCTGGACCTGTCGGGCAACCCCACCGTCATCATGATGGTCGGCCTACAGGGCTCCGGCAAGACCACCACCACGGGCAAGCTGGCCAAGCGCCTGCTCGACCAGGGCAAGAAGCCCATGCTGGTGGCCTGCGACATCTACCGGCCCGCCGCGGTGGACCAGCTGATGGTGCTGGGCCGCAAGCTCAACGTCCCGGTCTTCTCGATCAAGGGCATGCAGCCCGTCGAGCTCGCCAAGATGGGCGTCGCCCAGGCGCGCAGCGTCGGCCGCGACGTGGTCATCTTGGACACCGCCGGCCGCTTGGCGATCGACAACGCCCTGATGGACGAGCTCGTCCAGATGAAGGCCGCCGTCACGCCGAACGAGGTGCTGTTCGTCTGTGACGCGATGATCGGTCAGGACGCCGTCACCACGGCCAAGGAATTCGACCGCCTGCTCGACTTCACGGGCTTCGTGCTGACCAAGATGGACGGCGACGCCCGCGGCGGCGCGGCCCTGTCGATCAAGGCCGTGACGGGCAAGCCGGTCAAGCTGGTGGGCGAGGGCGAGGAGCTGGAGCGCCTCGACACCTTCCGCCCCGAGGGCCTGGCGCAGCGCATCCTGGGCCTGGGTGACGTGGCCAAGCTGGTCAACACGTTTGAGAAGCACGTGAAGGTCGAGGACGCCGAGAAGTCCGCGACCAAGATGATGCAGGGCCAGTTCAGCTACGAGGACTTCCTCGAGCAGATCCAAATGCTCCGCAAGATGGGCCCCCTCAAGGACATCCTCAAGATGCTGCCGGGCATGTCGGGCCTTCTGGACAAGCTCCCCGCCGAGGCGATCGACGAGGACGAGCTCGCGCGCACTGTGGTCATCATCCAGTCCATGACCAAGCAGGAGCGCCAGCAGCCTGACCTGCTGAACTCCAGCCGCTTCCGCCGCATCGCCAAGGGCTGCGGCCGCACCGAGGCGGACGTCCGCTCGCTGCACGAGCGCTTCGTCAGCATGCGCAAGATGATGAAGCAGATGTTCGGCGGCGGCATGGGCGACATGATGAAGATGATGGGCGGCGGCGGCTTCCCCGGCGGCGGCGGCGGCTTCCCTGGCATGGGCGGCGGCGGCTTCCCTGGCATGGGCGGCGGCGGCTTCCCTGGCATGGGCGGCGGCGGCTTCCCTGGCATGGGCGGCGGCGGCTTCCCAGGGCTCGGAGGACCGACGCAGGCGCCCCAGCGCAAGCTCACCGCGTCCGAGATCGAGGCCAAGAAGCAGAAGCGCAAGGACGCGAAGAAGTCGCGGCAGAAGAACCGCTAGATCGCTCAGATCGGATCTGAGCGATCGCGCAGCTTCGCTTCTTATACGTTGGTTATGCGCGTGGACTGAACCGGCGCGCAGCCCCCGGGCGTCGGTGTGTACAGAGAACCGGCGTCTTCGGTCCGTGCGCTTGCTGCGCCTGCCGTGGGCCTCGGATCGCCGACCGCTAGGGTCGGCGCGAAACGAGCGCCGCGTTCGCAGCGCCCGCCGCGTCCGTGACGCACGCCGCACCCGTTGCGCCTGCCGCGTTCGTGACGCTCGCCGCGCCCGCCGCTCACCAGCTCGCGCGCGCCGCGTCCAGCACCCAATCGGACCCGTCGGGGTGACCCCGATCGGGCGCGATCAGGCGGTCCGGCAACAGCCCAGCGCCCTCGATGCAGCGGCCGCTCCGCTCGTGGGTGAGCGCGCTGCTGATGGTCAGCCGCCAGCCGGGCAGCAGCTTGAGCCTGCGCAGGCGACCGCTCCCGCCGCCCGTGGGCTCGCCCCACACCTGGACGTGTTCCAAACCTTGGAGGCCTAAGATCGCGTCCTCGCTCGCCGAGTACGTGAGGGGTGAGGTGAGGAAGCGGACCGGCTTGGTCCAGCGCGGCTTGTCGCTCGGCGCGCCGTCGATCGACTCGGGCGCGCCGAGGCCGCCGCCGGGCTGCGACGTCCGCAGCCAGCCCAGGTGACGGGGCTCGTTGAGGAAGCGGTCGCGGAAGGCGCGGGCCATCTTGAGGCGCCCGCCGCCGTTGCCGCGCAGGTCGACGATCAGGGCGGGGCAGTCGGCCATCGCCTCGAACGCCTCGTCGATCGCCTCCTCGACGCCCAGGCCGGGGACCCAGGCGCCGATCCACAGGTAGCCGACGCCTTCGGGCAGCCGCTCCCAGTCGACGGGCGCGCCGGTGGGCGGCTCCCACGCCTCGGACCAGCGGGCCCAGCGGGCGCCGGGGCCGCGCGCCTCCAGGTCGCGGACCTCGCCGAACGAGCCAGACAGGATCCGCCTCGCCACCAACAGGGGCTTTACGTGCGCGGCCGCGGGGGTGGACGCCCACGTCTCCCGCACTGCCTCGCCGACCAGCCGCCACCCGGGCCGAACGCCGTGCGACCACGCGGCGGTCCACTCGGCGACGTGGGTGAGCACCACCTCGCCGCCGACCACGCACGCGCCGTAGGGGAGCACGCCGTGGGTGCGCGCCGGGCGGACCCAGGTGTGGAAGTCGCCCAGCTCGGCCAGCCAGCGCTGCATCGCCACGACCGGGTTGGTCGCGCCGAGCACGGACCACACGTGCCGCCGGGAGAGCGCGGTCCAGTCCACGCCGCGCAGGCCAAACGACGGCCAGGTGTCGTGCACCTCCACCAGGACGCGCGCGACGGCCTCCTCGACGGTGTGGGCGTGGTCGACCACCAGCGGTCCGCGCTCCAGGCGAGACAGCGAGCGCAGCGCGCTGAACGACGCCAGGATCCCGTCCACGTCGGCGGCGTCGGTGATCAGCAGGCCCCGATCGCGGTCCAGGTCGTGGGTGGGCTTGTCGACCGCTGGCCGCCCGAGGGCGGCCAGGTGCGGGTTGTTGGCCGCGGGTCCGATCAGCCAGGTCGGGCCTTCCTCGGGCGGCGCGTCGACAAAGCGCACCGGCGCGCCAAGCTCCCGCGCCAGGTCCGACGCCTCGGACGCCAGCTGCGCGGGCAGGTCCTGGATCACCGCGCGCTCGTCGTCCTCCAGGCCGACCGGATCGGAGGGCAGGACGATCGACACGGAGCGAGCGTGGTCGAACGGGGGACGAGGCAGCCGGCGCATGGCACACCAAAACCCGCGCGGACGCGGCACGCCACCCTCGACAGCGCGCGCGTGACCAGCAAGGACGCTGCTGGAGCGACGATGCACGACGCGCCGACACCGTACGCCACGGGCCGCGACAACCAGGTGGGTCGTCGCACGTCCGTCCCCAAGCTCAACGGGCGCGTCTACACGCCCGACGCGCTGGCGCGACACGTGGTGGACGGGCTCGGCATGGCGACCCGCTGGCTCGACCCGTCCTGCGGCGACGGCGCCTTCCTCGCGGCGGTGCTCCAGCGCGCGATCGACGACGGGGCCCCAGGCCTGCACGTCGAGGGCTGGGACATCGACGGGGACGCGCTCGCTGCGGCGTCGGCGCGCCTTGAGCCGCTCGCGAGGGCCGCGGGCGCCACGCTGTCGCTGGTGCACCGCGACGCGCTGGATCCCACCGACGCCCGCTTCGACCGTGTGGTGGGAAACCCGCCCTACCTGGAGTCCAAGCGCATGTCCGACGCGCTCAAGCGACGGCTCCGCAAGGGCGGCTGGGAGGCGGCGACGGGCGCGTTCGACCTGTACGCGATCTTCGTGGAGCTCGCGTCGCGGCTGGTGTCGCCGGGCGGTCAGGTGTCGCTGATCGTGCCGAACCGCCTTCTGGTGACGGGCGCGACGGCCGGTCTGCGCGCGCTGCTGCTTTCGCGCGGGACGGTGAGCCTGGAGGACCGCGGCGGCGCCGGGGACTTCGGGGCGGCGGCGGCGGTCTACCCGGTGGTGCTGACCTGGACGGAGGGCGGCCCGCGGACCTTGCGCGCGCGGGGCGCCGACGAGGGCCTGGAGCACACGCTGATCGCGTCGAAGCTCGGAGGCCGGTGGGGCGTGCCCTGGCACGGCGTCGGGGGCGCGCTCCTGCGCCGCGTGCTGCGCGAGCCGTCCCTGACGCCGCTAAGCGACCCGTTTGAGATTCGCTGGACCGTGTCCTTCCACCGCGCGGGCCTGCGCGAGCGCTTTGTGTCGGCCGACCGCCCTCACTCCCCGCACGCGCGGCGCTTCCTCGGCGGCGGCAGCTTCGCGGGGAACCGCGAGCTCGACGACGGCGAGATCCGCTGGGCGGGCGCCTGGGTCGACTACGACGAGGCGCGCGCCCGGGAGGTGGGCAACGCGTTCCCGGCGATCGCGCTGTTCGACGCCCCCAAGGTGGTGGTCGCGCAGAACGCCCGACGCTGCCGCGCCGCGCTCGACCGATCGGGCCTGGTGCTCAAGGACACCTTCCTGCTGGTGCGCCCGCGCGACGGTCAGGACGACGAGGAGCGCGGGCTTGAGTGGCTGGTGTGGGTGCTGCAGAGCGACGTGTTCCACGTGCTCTACGCGCAGCTCTTCGCGGGCACGCGCAAGGGAGGCGGCTACCTGCACTTCTTGGGGAGCTACTTGGCGTCCGTGCCCATCCCGCCGCCGCCGCCGGGGCCGTTGGAGGGCGTGGATCGGGCCACTGCCGAGCGCTTGGTGCGCGACGCGTACGGCGTGACCGCGGAGGAGGCCGCCTGGCTCGACGCCTCGGCGGGGGTGGCTTGGCCGCTCCCGTGCTAGCATCTCGGCTCCGGAGTCCTTTGCCCATGGGCGACGCGCAGCGCTTCGAGGTGTCCGAGCTGGTCGTGCACGGACCGGACGGGGTTCGGCCTGACCCGCAGGCGCCGTCCTGGATGACCGCAGGTCGGCGCGCCACGCTGGCGCTCCGCGGGCTGCATGCCGACGTCCTCGCCCGCGCGGGTGCCGACTACGACCTGGCGACCGTCCGCGCCGCGGTGCACGCGCTCGCGGCGCACGGCGTGGACGTGACGCTGAGGGCGCCGCTGGCCGACGCGCAGACCACGCCCGACGAGCTGATTGCCACGCTGGGTGAGGTGGCGGCGCTCGCGCTGCGCTTCCCGGGTCGGCTGGAGTTCGTGGCGGAGGTGGGCGCTCGGCCCCAGGACGCTTGGGTGGCCGCCGCCGTCGACGCTGGCGTGCTCGACGCCGAGCGGCTCTACACGTTGAGCCTTGAGCGCCTTCGTACGGTGTGGAGCGCCCGCCTGGACGCCGCGGTCGACGAGCCGGAGCGCCGCCTCGGTGAGTTCCTCGTTCGCCGCCTGGACGACGCACCGCGCCGCGCGATCTTCGCGTCGCTGCGCCGCGCGTGGCTGCGGCTGGCCGATGGCTGGCCGGGCGGGGCGATGGGCAAGGAGCCGGCGATGGCGCTGGCGACGTCGTTGCTGGGCGACGTCGAAGGCTGGATGAAGCGCTTCCGGCAGTACACCTACGACACCACCCGCCGGGTGGTGCTCATCCCGACCTGGCAGTGCGAGCTGCGCTGCTCCTACTGCTACATCCCCAAGCAGGACGGCCGCGTGATGACGGTCGAGGTGGCCGAGCGCGGCGTGGACCTGGCGCTGTCGACGGAACTGACGGACGTGATGATCCAGTTCTTCGGCGGCGAGGCGCTGCTGGCGTGGCCGGTGCTCCAGCACGCCATCGACTACGCGCAGACGCGCGCCCGCGCGTTGGGGAAGACGCCCTCGTACGTCGTCAGCAGCAACGGCTGGTCGCTCGACGAGGAGAAGCTGAGCTGGATGAAGGAGCGCCCAATCCGGCTGGAGCTCTCCCTCGACGGCGACGAGCGCACCCAGAACCGCTTCCGTCCGTCTCGCTGGAAGGCGGCCAAGAGCTACGACAACTCGATCGCGACGCACGCCTCGGCGATCCTCGCGAGCGGCATCGAGCAGTACGTGATCATGGTGGTCCACCCGACCAACGTGGACGCGATGCCCGCGAACTTCTTCCACATCGCGGACCTGGGCTTCAAGCGCATCCAGATCAACAACATGCTGGGTCGCGTGTGGACCGAGGCCGAGACCGCGTCGTTCGCGCGCGGCCTGCATCAGATTGGACAGGGCCTGATCGCCCGCTGGGCGCGGGGCGAGTCGATCGAGTTCATCAACATGCAGCACAAGCCCGTCGCCATGCGCCTCAACGGCGAGGTGACGGTGGACTGGGACGGCACGATCTACGGAGGCAACTCGTTCCTCCACGAGACCGAGCACAAGGACAAGTTCGTCCTGGCCACGCTCGACGACCGCACGGGCGTGGACCGCTACTGGATCGACGCTACCGACAACCACTTCCTGCTCGACTGGTCGTACCGGCCCACCGTCACCAAGAACAACGTGGACGTGGGCAAGATCATGGCCAGCTTCATCGGCTGGATGACCAAGAAGGGCTACCGATCGGACGGCCCGGCCGCGCAGGCAGGGGCGACGGAGGCCTCCCCATGAAGCGCGTGCTGCCCCTGGCCTTTCTGGCCGCCTGCGCCGGCGGCGACCCGACGAAGGACGACACGGACTCGTCCGGCGGGCTGCCGCACAAGGTGTTCGTGATCGGCGTCGACGGCCTGCGCCCTGACGCGCTCGCCGCGGCCAACACCCCCAACCTGGACGCGCTGTTCGAGCGCGGCGTGCTCGCGCTCGACGCGCACACGCACGCGCAGGGCGTGACGTTGAGCGGCCCCGGCTGGGCGTCCGTCCTCACCGGCGTGGAGGTCGAAGACCACGGCGTCGAGAGCAACGACGACCTCGGCAGCATCAGCCCCGACTGGCCCAGCTTCCTCAGCCGCGCCCGCGCCGCCGGGCGAAGCACCGCCGCGGTGTTCGACTGGGTCGGCATCCTGCCGCTGGTGGGGCCTGACGCGACCGACGCCATGGATCAGGGCACCGACGAGGCCGTGGGCGCCGCGCTCGTCACGCGCATCGAGTCCGGCGAGTTCGACCTGGTGTTCTCGCACTTCGACTCAGTCGACCACGCGGGCCACAGCAGCGGCTTCTCCGCCGACAACCCGGAGTACATCGCGGCGATCGAGGGCGTGGACGCCGACGTCGCGGGGGCGATCGACGCGGTGACCGCCGACGCGGAGAACGCCGACTGGCTCGTCGCGCTGGTCACCGACCACGGCGGGCTGGGGACCGGCCACGAGGAGCCGAGCGTGGACACGCAGACCATCCCGGTGGGCGTGGTCGGCGGCGGGCTGCCCGCGGGCGGCGACGCGCCGTCGGACGCGAACCACATGGACGTGGCGCCCACCGCGCTGGACTGGCTCGGCGTGCCGTACGAAGGCCTGGACGGGAAGTCCTGGCTACTTTGAGGGCTTGCCCTTGGGCGGCTTGCCGCGGCCGCGCTCGGCCTCTTCCACCACGGGCGGCGCCGCGGGCGGGGGCGTCGCGCCGGGCGCGTTCGCCGCAGCGAAGCCTTCCAGCACGACCAAGCCGCTGTCGGGCGGGATCTGCATGCGGATCACGTCGCGGGGCGTGTCCGACGGCGTGAGGTACAGGCGCAGCTCGACCTCTCCGTCCGGCGGGATGAAGAAGCCTGAGCCGTCCGGGGTGGTGATCGTGGACTGGTAGGTGCCCGCCAGCGTGCCCGCGAACGCGAGGCCCTTGTACAGGCACATCTGGCCGGTGCGGTTGCGCAGCACGACCTTGATCTTGGGCGCCTTGGGCTCGCCGGGGCGGGCGTCGCGGTACTCCGCGCGGACCTTGTCACAGGTGGGCAGGTCGAACGTCACGACGTCGATGTCGACCGTGGTCATCGACACGACCTCGGACGGGGCAGGGGCCTCGCCCGCGTGGGCGGACAGAAGGAGGGCGAGCAGGACCGGCATGGGAGCTCCGCAGGATGCGAATAGCTAACGCACGAGCGCGCCGGTGACTTCCACGGTGGTCCGCGTACTCGCCCGCGGATACGCCGCGCCCGCGAGGTGGAGATGACCGGAGGTTCCGCGGACGTGACGCGCGCCGACCGCTTGCGTCTGCTGCTCGCGATGGAGGTGGCTCGGGTGGTCGTGCAGCTGCGCGAGCGCTTGGAGTTCATGGTGACCATCTGGTCCAGGCACCGCTCCCGCGAGCCGTTCCTGGACACGCTGTTCACCCGCTGGCGCACCGCCGCGCTGCCGGATCTGGTGCTGCTCGAGCCGGCCCAGGTGCGCGCGCTCGAAGGCTTCTACGCCGTCGTCGACGACCTCCGCCTGTACCTCACGTGGACCGACGACATGCCGGTCACGCTTCACGACGCGCTCGAGGCGCGGCTGGTCGAGCTGACGGAGTTCGGCGAGGTGGCCATCGAAGCGCTCGGCGTGCAGCTCCCCGAGGAGATCGTCGGCAGCCTGCCGCTCGACGTCCCCGAGGCCGAGTAGTCCGGTCCTACGACGGCGCGTCGCCCGCGACCGCGGCGGTCGCGGTGTGCTCCAGCCACGCGTCGTGCGCGTCTCGCTGCGACTGCGGCAGCCGGGCGATGCGATCGCGGATGCGGGTGAGCCGCTGGCTCACGGCGGCGCGGCTGACCCCGCTCTTGCGGGCGAGGTCGGCCTGACTGCCCGCGTGGAGCAGGTCGGACAAGAAGGTGCGGTCGGCCAGATCCAGCGGCGAGTCGACCCACAGCTCCACCGCCTCGTCAGGGGCGGGCGCCGTCGGGGTCCAATGGACGCCGTGCAGGTCGTCGACGGTCTCGCGCTCGCGGAGCCGGAGCTGCGCGCGACGCAGGGTGGTGCGGTCGGCCACGGTGCGCACGAAGGCCTGCAGCTCGGCGGTCGTCTCTCCGCGGAAGCGGCCCAGCGCGCCTTCCATCAGGGTGAACAGGACTTCGCCGAGGATCTCTTCCTGGTCCGCCTCGGCCAGGAGATCGCGGCAGCGGGTGCGCGACAGGTAGCCCACGCGACGTTCGACGAACGCGGCGAGCGTGCGGAACAAGGCCGCCGCTTCCGGTCCGTGGCGGTCTGCGAGCAGCCGCCTCACGTCGAGGTGGAGGGAGCCCATCGATCAGAAACCGTTTGAGATGCGCTCAGCGCTGTCGTCGGTGTCGGTGACATCGTCTTCAGCGGGAGGCGGCGGGAGCTTGCTGGCGAGCGAGCGGGGGAGCTCGTCGTGACCCTTGCGGGCCCAGACAGCGAGGCGTTGGCAGGTCCATTGGCCCGCGCTCACCGTCTCCACGAACGCGCACATCGCCCGCTGCGACGGCGTCTCGTTCGGCGTGACACCCATCGCGACGAGGATCAGGGCGAGCATGGTCTTCATAGGGGCTCCGGGCCGCGCAGCGCGGCGAGATCAGGGTCGGTGTCGATGGCCCGTGAAAGGTCCGACACCATGGAAGGAGAGAGCGTTCGACGGACCTGGGCCAGGATCTCTTCGGCCTCTTCGATCTCGCCGAGCTTGAGCAGGGCCGCGAGCACGTTGCCGACGTTCTCGGCGGTGCGCTGGCGCTCGAGCGCCCGGGTGAAGTGATCCAGCGCGACCGAGTGGTGGCCGCGCAGGAAGGCGAGCACGCCGCGGTGACGGTCGACCGACGCCAGGTTGGCGTCCAGGTGCGGGCCGCCCAGCTCCAGGGCTGCCAGCTCCTGCTCGCCGGCCAGCCGTGCCGCCTCCGACCAGTCGGCCACCTTGGGGCTCGCCGCGACCACGTGCAGGGCGGACAGCAGGTGGACGCGATCGATCCGGCCCTCGGCGTGTAGCCGGTGGATCCAAGGCCGCAGCGCGGCCGGGTCCATGTCCGGCGCATGCAGACGGGCGCCGATCTCGCGCATGGCGTCGCGCTGGGCAGGGTCCACCGCGTCGGCGGGCGTGAGGTACGCCCGCTCGTCCACTGCCTTGAGGATCCGCTCGTACAGCGAGCTGTGGTCCAAGGGGCCGTCCTTCTGCTTTGGGAAGTGCGCCCAGAGGCGCCAGTGTAAACGTACACGACAAAAAAGATCGGCGTCCGGGATTTGCTCGGCTGGACGGAAAGTTTTCGCCGGCGCCCAGAGCCCGCTTGCGCGCAAGCCCGCGCGGGGCGACTCTCGGAAGTCTTGACGCAGACCCCGCCAGCCCCGAACCCACCTGATCGCCGACGCCTCCGGGCCGTCCTGGCGACCGCGCTCGCTGTGCTGCTGCTGGCGGCGATCGCGCAGACGCTGGACGCAGGCCGCTTCACGGCGACGCTGTCGTCGTTCCGCTGGGGCTTCCTGGTGCCCGCGCTGCTGGCGGACGTGCTGGTGCTCCTGCTGCGCGGCCGACGCGCGCAGGTGCTGCTGCCGGTGGGGCCGCCGTGGCGGTCGGTGATGTCGATCGTCGCCACCACGTTTGTGGCGGGCATGCTCACGCCCATGCGGGTGGGCGGGCTGCTGCGCCCTTGGATGCTGGAGCGGCGCTTCCAGATCCCGTTCGGGACGGGTCTGGCGGGCATCGTGGCCGAGCGGCTGCTCGACATCCTCTCGCTGCTGGTGCTGTTCGGCGTGGCGAGCGCGCTGGGCGCCACCGACCCGGCGCTGGATCCATCGGGCCGCCTGGGCGAGGTGCGGCTGCTGCTGGGCGTGGCGGCGGCGGGCGGGCTCGTCGGGTTCGCGGTGCTGCTCGCGATGGGCCCGGACCGGGTGGTTGGCTTGGCCCGGCGCCTGGGCGGGGAGCGGGTCGGCGGGCTGGCCGCGGCGTTTGAGCAGGGGCTGCGGGCGATGATCGCAGCGCCCTGGCGCACCGCGGAGGCCGTGCTGATCACGGTGTTCATGTGGCTGGGCGGCATGTCGGCCGCGGTGTGGATCATGTGGGGCATCCCAGGCGTGGTCGCCACCCCGGCCACCATTGTGACTTTCTGGGCGGCGGTGATGGCCGCCAACGCCACCGTGCCCACGCCCGCGTCGCTCGGCGCCTACGAGGCCGCTGGAATTGCGGCGCTTGGACTGTTCTCTTTCGACCCATCGGTGGCCGCCGTGATCGTGCTGATGGTCCACCTGGGCGGCCTGTTGGTCCAGGCGACGTTCGGCGGGATCTGCTTCATTCTCGACGGGGGTGTGAACGGTGCGGGTCAGGCCGTGGCGAACGGGGGGGAAGGGGATTAGGGGGCGCGCCCCGCGCCAGCGGCATCCCGGGTCGGTACGGAATGCGGTTCATGGCGCGCGTCGGAGGCAGGTCGAATGTCCAAGCCGCGGCTGTTGCTCTCGTTCTCTGGTGGGCTCGACACGAGCTTCTGCGTGGTCAACCTCGGCGAAAGGTACGTGGTCTCCACGGTCACCTTCGACTGCGGCGGTCTGGATGACGCCGAGCGCGCCAAGATCGCCGAGCGGTCCAAGGAGTGCGGCGCCGAGTCGCACTCCCTGGTCGACCTCCGCGACGAGCTCTGCGATCGCATCCTGACGCCGCTGCTCCGCACCGGCTTCCTCAAGGGTGAGAACTACCCGCTGTGCGTTGGCTCCGAGCGCGGCCTGCAGGCGGCCCACCTCGCGCGCCTAGCGAATGAGGGTGCCTTTGACGCCGTCGGCCACGGCTGCACCGCCGCCGGCAACGACCAGGTCCGCTTCGACGTGACCCTGCGCACGCTGCTCAACCCCGGCATCAAGATCGAGGCCCCCATCCGCGACCTCGGCCCCTCCCGCGAGGAGTCGGCGGACATGCTCCGCGCGGTCGGCATCCAGACGGAGGCCAAGACCACCACGTACAGCATCAACACGTCCATGTGGGGCACCACGATGGGCGGCGGTCCGCTGCACGACCCGTCCAAGCCGGTCCCCACCGACCTGCGCCTGAAGGTCCTCGCCGCGGCCGACGTCACCCTGCCTGAGGAGATCCTCAAGATCGGCTTCAAGGCCGGCCGTCCGGTCAGTGTCGACGGCGTCGAGATGGGCATGCCCGCCCTGATCGAGCTGCTCAACGAGCGCGGCGCGGCGCACGGCCTCGGCCGCGACGTCCACACCGGCGACACGGTCCTCGGCATCAAGGGCCGCATCCTGTTCGAGGCCCCTGCCGCGGCGCTCATCCACCGCGCGCACCTCGAGCTGTGCAAGCTCACGCTGTCCAAGCAGCAGATCCTGCTGCGCGACCACCTCAAGCCCACGTACGGCCAGCTCCTCCATGAGGGCTTCTGGCTGGACTCCGTGATGGCGGACATCGAGGCGTACTTCGCGTCCGAGCAGCAGGTGGTGAACGGCGAGGTCGGCCTGACTTTGGGCAAGGGCACGATGGAGCTCTCCACCATCGACGCGCCGCAGTCCCGCATGAAGGGCCGCGCTCGCTACGGCGAGCTGGGCGCTGGATGGGATGGCCGCGACACGGACGGCTTCTCCAAGATCCTCGCTATCGGTCTCCGCCGGTGACCGAACAATACGACCTCCGCCTCCGGCCCCACAAGGTCGCAAGCGTCTGCCTCCCGTTCGACCTCGGCCCCTACATCACCGTGCATCAGACGCCCCTCGCTGAGGAAGGCGCCGCGATCGCGTGCAAGGTGTTGACCGCGCGTCGTGAGTACGGCCACCTCGAGCTCACCACCGGCCGTCAGGCGCGCCTGGTGCCCGGCGATCTGATCGTCGGCGCCCTCGGCAGCCGCGCGGCGCTGCGCGGCTTCTGCGGCCGCGTCCCGGCCCAGGTCAAGGCCGGCGACGTGCTGCACCTGCTCAACATGGGCGGCGTCATCGGCGTCTCCGACGGCGATCACGCGGGCCTCGGCGCGCCGATCGAGCTTCAGGTGCTGGGCACGCCCTACCGCCAGGGCAAGCCGCTGCGCCTCAAGGACTTCGCGATCGATCCGGCCCTGCCCGTGCCGGACAAGATGCCGCCGGTGCTCGTCATCGCGGGCACGTGCATGCACGCCGGCAAGACCACGGCCGCCGCGGTCATCACGCGCTGGCTACGCAGCCGCGGCCTGATCGTGCACGCGGGCAAGGTCACCGGCGTCGCCGCCGTGAAGGACCTGCAGGTGTTCGTGGACAACGGCGCCAACAAGACCCTGTCCTTCCTGGACTGCGGCCTGCCGTCGACGTCGTACCACACCGACATCCCCGACCTCGCCCAGACCATGCTCGCGCACCTGGCGCAGGAAGCGCCAGACGTGATCGTGCTGGAGATGGGCGACGGCCTGATGGGCGACTACGGCGTGGACGACGTGTTCGCCGACCCGCGCTTCAGCAAGCACATCACGGGCGCCGTCGTGGCCGCCAACGACACCATCGGCGCGGTCGCCGCCGCCCGTCAGCTGCAGGCCTGGGGCATCCCCGTGCGCGTCGTGACCGGTCCGGCCACCGACAACGTCACGGGCACCCGCCGCCTGAACCAGCAGGGCCTGCCCGCCGCCAACATCTTCCTCGAAGCCGACAAGGTCTGCCAGCTGGCGGCCGCCGGCCTCGCCCCCGAGGAAGAGGGATGACCACGACCGTCCGCGCCGGCATTGTCGGAGCGAACGGCTTCTTGGGCGGCGAGCTGGTCAGGCTCCTCGCGTCGCATCCGTTCGTCCAGCTCACCGCGCTCGTCGCGGGCAAGAGCGCCGGTCGGCGCTTGAGCGAGCTTCGTCCTGCCCTTCGTGGCCCGGGCGACGGCTTGCTTGAGGCGTTTGACGCGGACGTGCTCGCCCAGCGCTGCGACGTGGTGTTCCTGGCGCTGCCGCACGGCGAGTCCGCGGTGGCGGGTCGGGAGTTGGTCGCGCGCGGCGTGCGCGTGATCGATCTCGGCAGCGACTTCCGCATCGTCGATCCGGCCGAGCACACCCGCTGGTATGGCAAGCCCCCCGCGGCGCCCGAGCTCTCGGCTGAGGCCTTCTACGGCCTGCCCGAGCTGACCGGCGGCGCGCCCGCCACCGCGCGGGTCATCGCCAACCCGGGCTGCTTTGCGACCGCGCTCGCGCTGACGCTGGCGCCGCTCCAGCCTCACCTCGCGGCGGGCGTGGACGTCACGATCTTTGGCGTGACCGGCTCGTCGGGCAGCGGCATCGCGCCGCAGGACGGCACCCAGCACACGCTGCGGGTGAACAACTTCGTCGCCTACAAGCCGCTCGAGCACCAGCACATGGGCGAGCTGCTCCAGCTGCTGGGCCAGCGCGGCGTCGTCCCTGGCGTTCGTTTTGTGCCGCACAGCCTGCCCGCGCCCCGCGGCATCCACCTCACGCTGGTCCTCAAGGCGAGCGAGCTGGACGGTGACGCGCAGGCACTCTACCGCGCGGCCTACGAGGGCAAGCCCACCGTCGACGTGATCGAGGGCGCGGCCGCCATGGGCGCCACGCTGCTGTCGGTGCGCACGCTGATCGGCGTGCAGAAGGTGGGCAGTGACGTCGTGATCACGACCGCGATCGACAACCTGCTCAAGGGCGGGTCCGGTCAGGCCGTGCAGAACCTCAACCTTTGGTACGGGTGGGACGAGACCGTCGGTCTCCCGCTCGTGGGGGCCTGGCCATGAGCGCGCTGCTGCCTGTCTACCCGCGTCTGGACCTCGACCTGGTGCGCGCGAACGGCGTGACCATGTACACGTCGGACGGTCGCCAGATCCTCGACCTGTACGGCGCCCACGCGGTCTGCCCGCTGGGTCACGCCCACCCTGAGCTGGCGGAGACGCTGTCCAACGCGTACCGCACGCTCGACTTCTACTCAAACTCGCTGCACATGGCGGTGCAGGAGCGCGCGGCCAACGCGGTGCTGGGCGGCAGCGAGCACCTGGCCTACGTGCACTTCGTGAACTCGGGGACTGAGGCCAACGAGTCCGCGTTGCACCTGGCGCGCAAGCTCACCGGCCGAAAGACGGTGATCACGCTGGACGCGAGCTTCCACGGCCGCACGCTCGGCGCGCTGTCGGTCACGGGGCTTGGCGGCTACCGCGGCCGCATCCCGCTCGACGTGCCCGCGCACTGGTGCAAGACGATCACGCTCGGCCAGGAGGACCTGTCGGGCATCGACGAGACCGTCGCGGGCGTGATGATCGAGGCGATTGTCAGCTTGGGCGGCCTGTACGTGCCGGACGCCGCGTGGCTCCAGCGCGTCGAGGCCCGCTGCCGCGAGGTCGGCGCCTTCTTCATCCTCGACGAGGTCCAGGGCGGCGTCGGTCGCACCGGCACGTGGTACGCGCACGAGGGCTTCGGCGTGAAGCCGGACATGGTCACGCTCGCCAAGTCGCTCGGCGCGGGCTTCCCCGTGGGCGCCATGGTCTGCACCAAGGCGATCGGCGATCGCGTCGGCTCCGGCGAGCTCGGCACCACGTTCGGCGGCGGCCCGATGGCCTGCGCCATGGTGGAGGCGGTCGCGAACATCATCCGCCGTGACGGCCTGATGACCCGCGTGCTGGAGATCGAGGCCCGCATCCGCGCCGGTCTGGCGGGCATCCCCGGCGTCGAGGTGCGAGGCAAGGGCTGCCTGCTCGGCGTGGAGACGCCGGTGTTGGCCAACACGGTGCGCGACGCGCTCCTGGCCCGCGACATCATGGTCGGCACGTCGTCCCACCCGCGCACGCTTCGCCTGCTGGCGCCTTACATCCTCCAGGACGAGCACGTCGACCGGTTCGTCACCACCCTCAAGGAGGTGATCGGTGTCTGATCTGCTTCATGTGGTGTCGCCGACCGACCTGACGGACGCGGACCGCGCCATCATCCTGTCGCGCGCGGGCGTGCTCAAGGCGTCCGACCCCAACCCCGTGCCCAATCGGCTGCGGGTGGGCGCGCTGTACTTCAACCCGTCGCTCCGGACGCGCGCGTCCTTCGAGCAGGCGGTGCGGATCGTCGGCGGCTCGTGCCAGACGATGAACGCCACCAGCGACACCTGGGCGCTCGAGCTCGACCCCGACGCGGTCATGGACGGCGACAAGGTCGAGAACATCGCCGAGGCGGCGCGGGTGCTCGGCCAGTTCTTCCACATCCTGGGCGTGCGCAGCTTCCGCGGCACGGCGCCGTGGGACGTGGAGCGCACCGAGCCCGTGCTGCGCAAGATCGCGCACTACGCGGGCGTGCCGATCATCAGCCTGGAGGGCACCACCCACCACCCCTGTCAGGGGCTGGCGGACGTGATGACCCTCCACGAGACCTTCGGTCCGGACCTGCGAGGCCTGCCGGTCGCGCTGTCATGGGCCTACCACCCCAAGGCGCTGCCCACGGCCGTGCCGCAGACCTTCTTGATGCAGGCGGCGCTCGCCGGCTGCGACGTGTCGGTGGTGCACCCGCACGGGTTCGATCTGGACCGTGAGGTGCTGGACTCTGCGCGCTCCGAGGCGTCGGCGCGCGGCGGCAAGGTCACGGTCACGCATGATCGCTTGGGCGGCCTGCGCGGCCGTCGCGTGGTCTACGTGAAGTCGTGGGGTCGCTTGGATCGCTCCGGTCCGACGGACCCGGAGCTTCGCACCTGGCAGATGGACGAGTCGGCGATGTCGGGCACGGATCACGGTCGCGTGATGCACTGCCTGCCGGTCCGCCGCAACGTCGTCATCGCGGGAGAAGTGCTCGACGGGCCTCGCAGCCTTGTCGTGCAGCAGGCAGGAAATCGGATGTGGGCACAGGCCGCGCTGGTCGAACACCTCGCGCGTCGCCAGGGAGTCATTCCATGAAGCCGGATCGTGGTCCAGACGTCGCCGAGGCGGCCCAGTACATTGAAGCGTTCCGCGATCGGCTGGTCGTCGTCAAGCTCGGCGGCGAGCTGCTCGACGGTGGTCCGGTGCTCGAGCGCATCCTCCCGCAGATCGTCATCCTCGTGCGCTGCGGGCTTCGTCCGCTGATCGTACACGGCGGCGGCAAGCAGGTGGACGCGGAGTGCAAGCAGCGCGGCCTGGTGCCCCGCAAGTTCCGCGGCCGCCGCGTGACCGACGACGCCACGCTCGACGTGCTGGTGTCGGTGGTCGGTGGCGAGCTCAACCGCGCGATCGTCGAGCGCCTGCGCCGTGACGGCGTGCCGGCGATCGGCTTCGAGGACGGCGTCACCCGCGCGGTGCACTGCGTCCGTCGTCCGCCCACCGTCGAGGACGGTGAGACCGTGGACTGGGGATGGGTCGGTGACGTGGTCGGCGTGGACGCCTCCAAGTTTGCCAAGGGCCCGAACGGCTGGTCCGTGCCGGTGCTCCCGAGCTTGGGCACGCTGGACGACGGCCACCTGGTCAACGTGAACGGCGACGCGGTCGCCAGCCGCGTGGCGTCCGATCTGGGCGCGTCCAAGCTTGTGCTGCTCACCAGCATCGCCGGCGTCATGCGCGGGCTGGACGCGGCGGGCCCCATCTCGCAGCTGCCGGTGTCGGCGGTGCGTGAGCTGATCGACGAGGGCGTGATCGCGGGCGGCATGCGCGCCAAGGTCGAAGAGGCCCTCAAGGCGATCGACCGCGGCGTCGAGCGCGTGCACATCATCTCGGGCCGTGAGCCGGCGACGCTGCTGCGCGAGATCTTCAGCGACAACGGCTGCGGCACCCTGGTCGTCCCTGACGACGCGGGCCTGCGGTGAGCGCCGAGGATCGCACGCCGGCGCGCAGCCTCGGCGGGCGGTTCACCGAGGCCACGGACGCGCTGCTGGAGCGCATCAACCGCAGCGTCGACGTGGATCGGCGCCTGTGGGATCAGGACGTGCGCGGCTCTAAGGCCCACGCGACCATGCTCGCGCACGTGGGCCTGATCTCCGCGGACGAGGCCCGCGCGATCGTCGACGGGCTGGACGCGATCCACGAGGAGCTGCGGACCGGCGCGTTCGAGTTCCTCCCGTCCGACGAAGACATCCACATGGCGGTGGAGCGCCGCCTGGGCGAGCGCATTGGCGCGCCCGCGCGCAAGCTGCACACCGGCCGCAGCCGCAACGATCAGGTCATCTTGGACACCACGATGTGGATGCGCGACGCGTTCACCGTGCTGCGCGACGACCTCGACGCGCTCATCCGCCTGCTGGCCGACCGCGCTGAGCAGGGCGTCGACGCGCCCATGCCGTCGTTCACCCACCTGCAGCCGGCCCAGGTCAGCAGCGTCGGCCAGTGGCTGTGCGCGCACGCGGCCGAGCTGTCCCGCGCCCGTCGTCGGGTGGGCGACCTGCTCGCCCGCCTGGACGAGAGCCCGCTCGGGAGCGGCGCGTCGGCGGGGACCTACCTGCCGATCGATCGGCAGCACACGGCGACGGCGCTCGGCTTCACGCGGCCCACGCTCAACGCCACCCAGACCACCGGCAGCCGCACGGACGTGATCGACGCGATCGGCGTGCTCGCCACGACGGGCGTCGGCCTGTCCCGCCTGGGCGAGGAGCTGGTGCTGTTCGCGTCTCCGGCCTTCGCGTGGCTCAAGCTGCCGGACCGGCTGACCACCGGCTCCAGCCTGCTGCCGCAGAAGCGCAACCCGGACGGGGCAGAGCTGCTTCGCGTGCTCGGCAAGCTCCCGGCGGGCGACTTCGCCGCGCTCGCCTCGGCCGCCAGCGGGCTTGTCAGCGGGTACAGCAAGGACCTTCAGCCTGACAAGACGCTGCTGTTCCGCTCGTACGACAACACGCGCGACGCGGTGAGCCTGGCGGCCCTGCATGTGGACGCCATGTCCTGGGACGCGGCGCGCATGGAGGCCGCGTGCGGCTCCGAGCTCGCGGCGCTCTGGCTCGCGGATCGCCTGGTGCTCGCGGGCCTGCCGTTCCGTGAGGCGCACCACCTGGTCGGCCGCGCGGTTCGACTAGGCCAGGACACCGGCGGCCTGGCGGCGGGCTTCGCGGCCGCGCTGGGTGAGCACCCGGTCGACGGCGGCGAGGGCATCTCGGCTGAGCTGGCTGGGATGTCCCCGGCCAAGCTGCTGGCGGGCCTGCGGACCGCGGGCGGCGCGGGCCCAGACAGCGTACGCGCGCAGCTCCAGGCGCTCCGCGGGGCGTGAGCGCGAGGCGCGCGGGCGACGGGTCGCGCGAGCGCTTGTCGACCACGTGGGAGGGCTCCCCCTCATCGCGGAACAGGAGGCGCGTCATAGGTCGCGCGCTTCCCCAGGGTGCCTCATGGCGATTCCGACCTCCGCGA
>CANJMY010000003.1 GCA_947475315.1 Pseudomonadota bacterium
ACGTCCGGGCGGATCAGGTCGAGGCGACCGTCGCCGTCGACGTCCGCGGCGCTGATGCCACCGCCCGTGAAGCGGTTCTGCCGGTCGGGATCGAAGGGCTGACTGGCCCAGTCCCCACCCTTGATGGGGTCGGAGAGCGGCGCGAGCACGCGCACCGTGGGGTCGGCGCACACCACCTCGGCGCCCAGCGTGAGGGTGACGTCGGGAGGCGGCGGGTCGGTGTCGGCAGGCGCGTCGGTGTCGTCCGTGTCCGCGGGCGTGTCGGTGTCGTCCGTGTCGACGGTGACCGCCGCGTCGTCGGTGTCGTCTGGGCGCACGGGGTCGGGCACCGCAGCCGGCTGACAGGCGGCGAGCCACACGAGCGCTGCACGTCGCCACCTCGGCAAGCAGGACTCCCCACGGCTGCCCAACCTAGCACACGCCCGCCGGACGCGCGCCGTGTACCCGCAAGCCGCGCGTTCGCGATAGAGGAGCGACGCCTGGGGGGGCGCGATGGACAAGGTGCGCTTCGCGCAGATCGAGCCGACGACGCGGTGCAACTTCACCTGCGGCTTCTGCGCCGGGCGCGCCATGCCGCAGGAGGACCTGACCTGGGACACCTTCCAGGCTACGCTCGACGCCCTGCCCGACCTCGAGCACGTCGAGCTGCAGGGCGAGGGCGAGTCGCTCCTCCACCCGTCCTTCTTTGAGATGATCGAGGCGCTGCGCGCGCGCCAGATCAAGATCTCGTTCATCTCGAACGGCTCGCTGCTGTCGGAGCGCGCGGTCGATCGGCTGCTCACGGCGGGGATCGAGAAGATCAACGTGTCGATCGAGTCGGCCGACGCCGACACCTTCCGCGACATCCGCGGCGGCAAGCTCGAGAAGGTGGTCCGCAACCTGGAGCACCTGATGGCCGAGCGCAAGCGGCGCGGGCTCAGCCGCCCCGTGGTGGGCTTCTCGGTGACGGTGCTCAAGCGCACGCGCGACGCGCGCCACGGCATCTACGCGCTGTACAAGCAGCTCGGGCTGGACGGCGGGATCACGCTCCAGCCGCTTCAGACGATGAACGCCTACGCCCGCCACTACAAGCCTGAGATGGAGGCGCAGGAGCTGGACGCCGTGGACGCCGACAAGGTGCTGGCGCGCTTCTTCTCCGACCCGACGCTCCGCGCGATCGAGGGCGCGCGTCAGGCGCGCACCGGCTTCTACGACGAGATGGCGGTCGACTGGCGCGCGGGCAGCCGCACCTGCCCGTACCTGGACCACGGCCTGTACGTGCACCGCGACGGCGCGGTGAGCGCCTGCTGCATGATGAAGGACAGCCGCGACGGCTTGGGCAAGATCGGCGTCACGCCGCTGCCCGAGCTGGTGGCGGCGCGTCAGGTGATGCGCGCGCAGCTGGCCAAGGGTGAGGTGCCGGCGCCCTGCGCGGGCTGCTCGCTCGCGCGTTTTGCGGTCATGGACCGGTTCAGCCTGCTGGGCTTCGCGCTGCGCGGCCTGCGCGATCGGGTGGTCGGCGCCTGAAGTCGCGGCGCCTGACCCAAAGGTCGGCGCCTGACGACGCGCGGTGAGCCCCCTTGCCCCACCGCGCGCCGGGGCGACGACTACTGGAAGCAGACCTGGTACGGCGAGACGTACGGGCTGCCAAACGTGGTCAGGCCCTCAAAGCAGTCCGGCGTGACGCCGCGGCCCTCGAACTCGGCGACCGTGGCGCCGGTGTCGTCGAAGTAGCGGAAGTGCAGCTGGTTGGACGTCGTCTGGACCCAGTCGCCCGTGTAGCCAGCCTGTCCGACGAACGTGATGGTGTGGTCGGCGTTGAACACCGTCTCGTGCGACGCGATCGACGACGGGAACAGCTCGCACTCAAAGAACGAGGTCAGGCCAGTGCCGGTGCAGTGGTCGTTGGTGGCCGTGAAGGTCGGGCCCACCGCGACCGCATAGTTCACCAGCGTCGGCGTACGGGTGGTGCTGTTGTTCGCCGTGCCGCCCGAGTTCTCCACCGACGTGGTGGTGATGGACGCCGACACCGTGAGCGGGACGGAGTTCTGCGGGAGCGAGAGGTCGAACCACACGGACTTGGTGCCGTTGTTCTTGGTCACCGTGCCGAGGGCGCAGGTGATCGTGCGGCCGGACAGCGTGCAGCTCGTGCTCTTGGCGCCCACGGTGCCCATCACGTAGACCTGCGGGCTGGTGTGGGTCTGGGGCAGCTGGATGGTGGCGACCACGCTGGCCGCGTCCTTGTTCCCGATGTTCTTGACGGTGACCGTGTAGCGACCGGCCTCGTAGACGTGCTTTCCGACCGGCGTGGTCAACGTCACGGACGGGTCCGCGGCCGCGAAGGCGGGCGAAGCGACACACAGCAGGGAGAGCACGGCGACAGTGCGACTCAGCATGGAGACCCCAGACTCAAGCGACGCAGGAATTGCGCCACATGACTTATTTTGTCCTACAGACGAATTCTTGGCAAGTCCGGAATCTGCCGCAATCTTTGCTGTGGCAATATGCCTTCCATCCGCAAGAAAACCTTCTTTCCGGCGAGTGCCGACCGCCGCATCTGGCCGCTCCAAGGCCTCTTCGCGCGCGGTCTGAGGAGCCCCGATGTCCCCCCGCGACAAGGACACGCGCACCGATCTCCTGCGCGCCGCCGAGCGGCTCTTCGCGGAGCGTGGGGTGGACGCGGTGTCGCTGCGGGAGATCGCGCAGGCCGCCGGGCAGAAGAACCACTCGGCGGCGCTCTACCACTTCGGCGACAAGCGCTCGCTGCTCGACGCCCTGCTCGCGCGTCACTCGGACCCCATCCAAGCCGGGTGGCTGGTGGTCGTCGAGCACATGGCCGCCCAAGGTCGCGACGACCTGGATGAGCTGGTGGGGCTGATGGTGCGCACGCTCGTCCACAAGCTCGACGACGACGACGGCGGGCCTGAGTACCTGAACGTGGTCGCGCAGCTGATCAGCAGCCCGCACTTCCCCATCACCGAGATGGAGGCGACGAACGCGCCCGGGATCGTCGCGCTGAGCGGCGCGATGATGCGTCACATCGGTGAGATCGAGCCCAACCTCTACCCGCTGCGCATGCTGGGCGTGACGTCGCTGCTCTACGGCACCATCGCCAGCTACCAGCGCCTGGTGCGGGTCGGCTTCGACATCTCACACGAGTCGCTGATCGCCGACCTCACGCAGTCGATCGGCGGCCTGCTCCGCGGCGCGCCGCGTCGGGCGCCCTGACGGCGCAGACCGCTCGACGGTCGGGACTCAACGCCAAGCCGCGAACACGCGGAGCGCGCCCAGGCCCGGACTAGGGCAGGACCTCGATGTTGCAGTTCGGATCGCAGCCGTCGTTGTAGTCCGGGTTGCCGTCATCACACTGCTCGTAGCCCTCGGTCACGAGGTTGCCGCAGGACCACGTAGGGCCCCAGTGGCAGGACGCGTCGCAGCCGTCGCCATCCTGGGTGCCGCCATCGTCGCAGTCCTCGCCGTACTCGACCTGCCAGTTGCCGCAGGAAGCGGTCACGATCTGGCAGTTGGAGCAGCCGTCGAAGTCGTCGTAGTTGCCGTCGTCGCACTGCTCGAGGTCTTCGGTGTAGCCGTTGCCGCAGTAGCCGACGTAGCCCCAGCGGCAGTCCGACGCGCAGCCGTCGCCGTCCATCAGGCCGCCGTCGTCGCACTCCTCGCCCATCTCGACGATGCTGTTGCCACACTGCGCCTGCTCGATCTGGCACCCGGAGTCGCAGCCATCGTAGCCCCAGTCGTTGCCGTCATCGCAGGACTCGTTGGGGTCGATGACGCTGTCACCGCAGTACGGCACCTCGAGCGCGACGATGTGGCTCACCGAGCCGCGGACGTGCGGCAGCCACACGCGGGCGGTGGATCCCCGCACCAGCGTGTAGGGCCAGGTGAGCGAGCAGGTGGCGGTGCCGTTCGGGCCAACCAAGCACGCGCCGCCGCCCGGCGCGGTCAGGGCGACGGACAGGCAGGACGCGGTCGAGAAGCAGGTCTCATTGCCCGGATCGGCCAGGCCAACCTTCACGCGCGCGCCAGGAGGAGCGCGTCGGACCGTGATCGTCCCGACCTCGCCCAACGCCACGCGCCCCGTGCTCATCGTGACGTTCAGCGCGCGCCGATCGTCCTCGAGCGCGTCCGCGGAGGGCGCCCCCAGCTCCTGTTGAGCACACCCGACCAGACCCAGCACTGCCACCCACGCTGCGCGCATGCGAACCTCACTTCACACAGCCTAGCCCGCCCAAATCCGACTCATGCAAGAAATTCCCCCCGGGGGGGACGGTCACGCCGCCAGCGCGACCCGCGCCGCGCGGGCCAGGAAGTGCCCCAGATCCGGCGTGCTGGCGCCGGCGGTCTTGGCCAGATCGTCCCAGCGCCGCAGCCGCACGGCCTCCTCGGCGCCGACCTGCTGGATGAAGGCGTCGGCCTCCTGGGGGGTGAACGGCCCGCCCTGGAGCGCGAGGCTGCGCACCGAGTCCTCCGACAGCGTGTCGAAGTAGCCGGGCTCGGCGGTGCACAGGTAGCGCTTGGCGTCGACATGCAGCTGGATCGCACGCACGACGCGCTGGTCGAACCGGCCGCGGAGGAAGCGAACGACGCGGTGCTGGTGCACGTCGTCCACGCCGTGGAGCGTGGGCGTGGCGCCCAGGTCGTGGACCAGGTGCCCAAGGTCGTGCAGGAGCGCGGCGGTCACCAGGCCATCGTCCGCGCCCTCCCGCTCGGCGAGCCAGGCGGACTGAAGCGCGTGCTCCAGCTGCGTCACGGGCTCCCCCGCGTACTGCTCGCCGCCGCGCGCGCGGAGCAGCCCCTCGATCTCCACCAGCGTCAGCGGCATCGCACCCTCGGTCGCGCCGCTCCCCTAGCGCTTTGGGACCGCGTCGCTCAACCAGTCGGCGACCGCGCGGTGCGCGGGCACACAGGCCGACGACGTCACCAGGCCCACGTGCGTCGGGTCGCCGGCCACGCCGCTGTGGCCCTGGCCGACGCGCCATGACGTGAGGTTGGGGAGCGGCCGGGCCCAGGCGCGCGCGCCCGCCTCCGCGCCCAGCAGGCCGTCACCGGTGGCGTGCAGCTGAAGCGCCCGCGCCTGCACGCGCCGCAGGCCCGCCGACCAATCCGCCGACCCGTCGCGCGGGGTCCACGCGTCCGACGTCCAGAAGCGCGCGAGGTCCGCGCAGTACGGCTCCGCCTCCTCCGCCGGGCCCTGCCCCAGCCGCCGCGTGGGGTAGCGACCGAACGCCCGCGCGGTGGCGGCGAACCCGCGGATCGCCAAGCCCTTGGCCAGACGCAGCCTGCGCGACGGCTCCAGCGACGGGCGCCAGATGTTCGCGGCGAGCAGCACCAGCGCGTCCACCTCGGTCAGGCCCGCGGCGAGCGTGGCGGCGCTGACGTGCCCGCCCAGGCTGTGCCCCAGGATGACGACCGGCCCGCGCCCTGCGTCACGGGCCGCCGCGACCAGCGCGGGCACGTCGCGCATCACCAGGTCCTCGTAGGTCCAGGCGCCGCCCTCGGCGGGCGTCGGCCCGCTGCGCGCGTGGCCGCGGAAGTCGGCGATCCAGCACTCCCACCCCGCCGCCGCCAGCGTCCCTGCCAGCCCGCTGTCGCCTGCCATCAGGAACGTGCGGCCGTCGACCATCATCGCGTGCAGCAACAGCGCCACGCCGCGGCAGGTGCCCTCCGCGGGCAGCACGTGGAC
The DNA here is from genome assembly GCA_947475315.1 of Pseudomonadota bacterium. GTDB lineage: Bacteria > Myxococcota_A > UBA796 > UBA796 > CAIOSP01. The sequence continues at coordinate 5,678 of CANJMY010000003.1, forward strand.
CCCGAGCGACCAACCGTCCGCTGTCGTCACCGTCCGGCGCTCGTCCACGTCGACCTCGCCGCGCGCGGCTATCCCGCGATGCCGCCCCGGTCGCCCGGTGCTACGAGCGCGCCGTGGGGTGTGGACACGTGAGGTCGCGCGCGATCGTGCTGTGGCTCGGGGTGCTCGCGTGCACCGAGCCCGAGGTGGTGGCGCCCAAGCGGGTCCCGGCCGTGGTCGCGCCGCCGCTGGACGCGCCGTGGACCGACCCGTCCCTCAAGGCGCCCAAGCCCGGCCGCTACGCGCTCCGCGAGCTGCGCGTGGCGTGGGCAGGCGTGGTCGGCGCGCCGCCGAGCGTGACGCGGTCGGAGCCCGAGGCGCGCATGCTCGCCCGGCAGCTCGCGCAGAAGCTGGCCGAAGGTGCCTCGTTCGCCGAGCTGGTGGCGACCCAGTCCGACGCGCCGACCCGCACGCGCGCTGGGTGGCTCGGCGCGTTCGAGCTGGGCACCTACGACCCCACCGTCGAGGCGGCGGTCGCGAGCGTCGATGTGGGCGCGGTGGCGACGCTGGTCCGCACCGCCGCGGGCTACCACCTGCTGCAGCGCGTGCCGGTCGACGAGGTCGTCGTGACGTACACGCTCTACGCGTGGCGCGGCGCACGCGGCGCGAACGTCAGCCGGGACAAGGCGGCGGCGGACTTCGTCGCGGGCGAGGCGGTCGCCGGCCTGCGCGGCGGCGCCAAGCTGGAGACGCTCAAGGCGGATCGCGCGTCGCCGCCCGAGGGCGTGCGCGTCGGGCGCGACCAATGGTCGCCGTCGGTGGAGGCGACCGCGTTCGCGCTCCAGGTGGGCGCGGTGTCGGACCCGATCGAGACACCCGCTGGCTACCTCGTGGTCAAGCGCCTGCGCTGACCACGGCTACTTCAGCGCGGCCTCGATGCCGGCCTGGATGGTGCCTTCCGACACCGGGTCCAGGCGCTGGGCCACCTTGAGGTCACGGCCGATCACGAGCGCCGCCGGGTAGCTGCCGTTGCGCACGGCGCCGATGCTCCCGCTGATGCCCTCGGGGTCGGCGATGATCGGGGAGGTGATCAGGTCGTACTCCCCGTCGAGGACCTGGGCGGGCAGCCCGGCCCACAGGTTCAGGTCGTCGGTCGTCGGATCGCGTCCCTCGACGTTCTCGTGGATCACGGTCAGGTACACGAAGCCCTGGTCCTTGTACTCCTGGTAGACAGACTCGGCGTGCTTGGCCAGGTCCTGGCAGGGGCCGCACCAAAGGGTGCTGATGTCGAGCAGCACGACGCTGCCGTAGAACTGCCACAGGCTGACCTCGGCCCCGAACTGGTCCGTGCCGTGCACGTCCAGCACCACCTGGCCCTCCTCCATGCCCTCGCCCACCAGCCCCTCGGGCGGCGCGGCGCTCGTCCACGAATTCACGGGGGCGGTCCACGGGTCCGTGTCGGCCGCGCCGTCGTCTCCGCCGGCCGGGCTGTAGAGGTGGGGCGCACACGCCGAGGCGAGCATCGCCCCTGCAATCCAGCCCGTCGCGCGAACCATTTGGCCTCCCGAGACCGCGTCCTATCCTGTCACACGCGGGCCGACCGCGCTGTCACAGGTTGACGTGCCCCCTGCGTCGGGATGGAGGGCGAGCATGCAATCTCATCGCAAGCCTCTGACCCGTGATGATCTGACCCGCGCCTACGCCACCTACGGACGCCCGCGGTCCCGTTGGCTGGTGGGGGGCGAATTCGAGCGCCACCTGCTCGACGGCGAGGGGCGCCCCGCCCCCTACGAGGGCCGCCACGGCGTCCGCGAGCTGCTCCACCGCTACATCGTCGACGGCTGGATCCCCGCGCGCGAGGGCTCCGGCATCATCGCGCTGGTGAAGAACGGCGCGAGCATCACGCTTGAGCCCGGCGCCCAGTTCGAGCTGTCTGGCCGCCCGTACAAGGACGCGCAGGGCGTGCTCGCCGAGGCCCGCGCCTTCGCCACCGACCTGGACGCGCGCCTGGAAGGCACGCCCTTCCGCCAGTCGGCGCTCGGCTTCACGCCGTTCGCGGACATCGACCGCGTCGGCTGGGTGCCCAAGGGCCGCTACGCGATCATGGGCCCGTACCTGCGGTCGGTGGGCAAGCTCGGCCACCACATGATGAAGGGCACCTGCGCCACACAGGCCTCGTACGACTTCTCCGACGAGCGCGACGCGTCCGCCAAGGTGCGCGTCGGCATCGTGCTCGCGCCCATCATCAGCGCGGCGTTCGCCAACAGCCCGCTCACGAACGGCAAGCCGAACGGCTGGATGACCTTCCGCGGCCACATCTGGACCGACACCGACCCGGCCCGCTGCGGCTTCCCGGACGCGGCGGAGGACTTCTCGTACGCGCGGTGGATCGACTGGATGCTCGACGTCCCGATGATGTTCACCAAGTCCGGCGGCGTGTGGCGCCACGCCCACGGCCGCACGTTCCGTCAGTGGATGGAGCAGGGCGACGAGGGCCGCTTCCCCACCGAGAAGGACTGGGACCTGCACCTCACGAGCGTGTTCCCCGAGGTGCGCGTCAAGCAGCAGATCGAGGTCCGCATGGGCGACTGCGTGCCGCTGGATCTGTCGGCCGCGTTTGTCGCGCTGTGGGAGGGCCTGTTCTACGACCGCCGCGCGCTGGATCAGGCGCTCGCGCTGTCGGGCCTGTTCGCGTCGTTCGGATCCAAGGCCGACCGCTTCCACGTCGCCTGCAAGCATGGTCTCGCCGGATCCATCGGCGGCCGTCGCCTGTCGACCTGGGCCGAGTCGGTGGTCGACATCGCCCGCGATGGCCTGACCCGCGTCGCCCCGCAGGACGTGGCGCTGCTCGCCCCGCTGGAGCGCGTGGTCGCGTCCGGCGAGAGCCCCGCGGCGCACCTGCTGCGCGCGCTCGGCGGCGACTTCTCGCCCGGCAACGTGCTGGATCACACCCGCATCGACGGTACGATCGTCTAGCGCTGGATCACAGCGAGCTGGCGGCCTCGGCCTGACGATCACGGCGCTCGCGCAGCGCCACGATCACGGCGGAATAGCACCAAGGATCCAGCGAGTCGGTGCCGCTGGCCTCGGAGCGCGGCAGGCCCAGCTCGTCGCAGCAGCGGCGGGCGAAGCGCATGCGCCCGCTGCGGCTCTCAGGCACGCGCAAGCCGATGGTGGCCAGGCAGCCGTTGGGCACGCTGTCCATGAGCGCGGCGGCGGATCCATCGGCGACCTGCTCACACACCACGGTGCGGCGGCGCGATCCGCAGCGCATGGAGAGCAGCTCGCGCAGCAGCGTGAGCGCGAGCGGGCGCGCGGGGAGCAGCTGCAGACCGTCGACCACCAGACCCGGCGTCTCGAGCACGCGCTCCGACCAGTGGCCCAGGCGCGTGCGCCGCACGACCTCGTCCTGAAAGCTGACCGCGTCGAGAACCAGCGTTCCACGCACGGTGTCTGCGCCGCCAAGTCGGCGTGCGACGGCGCTCTTCCCAGAACCCCTCGGGCCAAGGATGAACACGATCGGGCGCTCTGCGACGATGCGACGGAGCGGTCGCTTGCCGAGGTACTCGGAGCTTGTCCCTGTCACAAAGCCGGGCGCCGGACGTCGAGCCAAAGGATCCCCCGCGAACACCGACCGCGTCAAACGCGATCCTCGGAAGCTTCCACAGCTGTGGATATCGTCCGCGTCCGCACTTGTAGAACATCTGGCGACGCGGATCAACGTGCTGTTCGATCCCAAGTCGTCGAAAGCGCGTCACGCCCTAGAAACAAGATGAGCACGCCGCCGAAAGCAGCGTGCTCACCCTGATCGTCGCTGGATCAGCCGCCGAGCGTGTTTCGCGCGATCACGACGCGCTGGATCTCGGACGTGCCTTCGTACAGCGTGGTGATGCGCGCGTCGCGGTACAGGCGCTCGACCTCGTACTCGCGGCTGAAGCCGTAGCCGCCGAAGATCTGCACCGCCTCGTAGGCGCAGAAGTTCGCGGTCTCGCTCGCGAGCAGCTTGGCCATCGCGCACTCGGCGCTGGCGGCCTCACCCTTGGAGCGCAGCGCCGCGGCCTTCCACATCATCAGGCGCGCCGACTCGATCCGGCAGCGCATGTCGGCGATCTTGAACTGGATCGCCTGGAGGTTGGAGATGGGCTTGCCGAACGCGACGCGCTGGTTGGCGTGGCCGACCGCGAGATCCAACGCGCGCTGCGCGATGCCGAGCGCCTGCGCCGCGACGCCGATGCGGCCGCCGTCGAGCGTGGCCATGGCGACGGTGAAGCCCTTGCCCTCTTCGTGGAGCATGTTCTCCGCAGGGACCTCAAGGCCCTGGAAGAGCAGCTCGGACGTGCCCGAGCAGTGGATGCCCATCTTCTCTTCGATCTTGCCGACCGAGAAGCCGGGCCAGGCCTTCTCGACGATGAACGCGCTGATGCCCTTGTGGCGCAGCGCCGGATCCTGCGTGGCGTAGGTGACGCAGATGCCCGCCTGCGGGCCGTTCGTGATCCACATCTTGCTGCCGGTCAGCGAGAAGCCACCCGCGGTCTTGGTGGCGCGGGTCTTGAGCGCGGCGGCGTCGGAGCCGGCCTCGGGCTCGGTGAGCGCGTAGCAGCCGATGGTCTGACCCGACGCGAGCTGGGTCAGGTACTTCTCCTTCTGCGCGGCGTTGCCGAACTTCAGGATGGGCCAGCCGGCGAGGCTGTTCTGCACCGACATGATGATGCCGACGCCCGCGTCCGCGTAGCAGATCTCTTCGAGCGCGAGCACGTAGGCCAGCGTGTCCATGCCGGCGCCGCCGTACTCGACCGGGGCGAACACGCCCATCAGGCCGAGCTCGCCAAGCTTCGCGACGATGTCGACCGGGAACTGGCCCGACTGGTCGCGCGCCGTCGCGCCGGGGAGGATCTCGTTGCGCGCGAATTCACGCGCCATGTCGCGGATGGCGATCTGCTCGTCGGAGAGGTCAAACATCTGGGGCTCCCGTAGGGATCAACGGCCGGTGTACTGGGGCTCGCGCTTCTCGACGAAGGCGGCCATGCCTTCCTTCTGGTCAGAGGTCGCGAAGCAGAGGGCGAAGAGGCTGCGCTCGGCCGCGAGGCCGGCGGCGAGCGGGGCGTCGGCGTTCTCATGCAGGGCGCGGCGCACCATACGAACGGCGAACGGGCCCTTCTTGGCGATGGTGGTGGCCATCTCGAGCGCCGCGTCGAACGCGGAGCCTTCGACCGCGCGGCTGGCGAGGCCGATCGCGTAGGCCTCCTTGGCGTCCACGATGCGCGCCGTGAGGCACAGGTCCATGGCGATGGCCAGGCCCACGCGGCGCACCAGGCGCTGCGTGCCGCCGAAGCCCGGGATGACGCCCAGGTTGACCTCGGGCTGGCCGAACTTGGCGCGCGCGCCGGCGACGATCATGTCGCAGCACAGCGCAAGCTCGCAGCCGCCGCCCAGCGCGAAGCCGTCGACCGCCGCGATCACGGGCACCGGGCAGGACTCAATGGCCGCGGCGAGGTCCTGGCCCTTGCGGGCGAAGGCCTCCGCCTGGGCGACCGTGAAGTCGCGCATGCCGGGGATGTCGGCGCCGGCCACGAAGGCCTTGCCGCCGGCGCCCGTCACCACGACGGCGCGCAGGCCCTCGCGGTGCGCGTGTGTCTGGAAGGCCAGCACGAGCGCGTCCATGACATCGGCGTTCAGGGCGTTGAGGGCCGCAGGGCGGTTGACGGTCAGGACGGCGATCGCGTCGCGGTCCTCCCACAAGACGACGGGCTCGGACATGACGCGCTCCGGAAGGGCGCCAGCACTAACGATGCGCCCCGCCTCGCGTCCACCAACCGCCACGGGCAATCCGCCACGCCCAGGCCAGCAGCACCAGCTGGAGCGGCAGCCGGGCCCACGCCGCGAACGACGACACCGGCGACTCCGGCACCGGCTGGATGTGGTTCATCGCCATGTTGAGGTTGGCCGGAAACACTGCGATGAACAACGCGAACAGGCCCCAGGCCGCCGCCACGCGCGTGCGCGGGATCAACAGCCCTACGCCCCCTGCGACCTCGAAGAAGCCGCTGATCTGGACCAGCAGCAGCGGCGCCGGGAGGTACGCCGGCACGATTCGCACGAACGGATCCGGCGAGACAAAGTGAAGCACCCCCACCGCGATCATCGCGACCGCCAGCAGCCCGATCCCTAGACGTTCTCCCCAGCTCATGCGCCCTCCCCAGGCTGCGGCGTCGCTGGATCCAGCAGCCCCACCTTGGTTGCCGACAGGACCCAGCCAAGCACCGCCAGATCCAGCAGCCCCAGCGAGATCCAGGTGCCCGGCGACGTCTCGATCGCGCGGGCCGCGAACACCAGCACCGCGTCGATCAGGATCGACGGCGTCATCGCCACCATTGCGAGCCTCCCCCGATCCGCCCAACCCACAGTGGACCCAACGATCCAGCGGGCCGGGGCGGTCAGCAGCGCGAGCACGCAAGCGAGCGCGAGGCGGAACGCGAGCGACACCAGCGTGCGGGAGACCAACACCGCCACCCCGACCAGCGCGGGGAGCCAGCGCGTCGCCCAGGCTGCCCAAGAGCGAGCCGCCATCGGGCCCATCTCGACGCGCGCGCTCGGCGGGTAGCCCGCGCTGCGCACCGATCCGTCCGGCTGCCGCACCATCAGACGGTCCCTCAAGAAGATCACGCCCGGGCCGCTTCGCTCGCCGAAGCCCGTCGTGCGTCCGGTGGTGTCGAAGATCGCCAGCGCGCCCTGCCCGTTCGGCCCCGGGACCACGTAGGGCTGCACGGCGTCCACGGTGAGGATCCCGCCGTCGATCACCAGGTGCGGGACCTTGTCCGCCACGTCCAGGACTCCCGGCTGGGACGTGAACGCCCACACCTGCCCAAACGCCCCCACGGCCTGGGTCAGGCTGACCAGGGTGAGGAGCACGACCAGATACGCGAGCGCGCTGCGTCTGCGGTCGAGCACGCGCCGGTAGAGGTCCATACGGAACGCCGCGGGGATGTCGCGAACGAGGTCGAGCATGCAGGCTCCGCCGCGGCAGGGGCTCTTCACCGCGCGCTCTTGAACGAATTCTCTGAAGCGGTCCGGCCGCTCGCTCGACACCTAGCGCAGGGAACGAAAATCCCCTGCGTCAGGCCTCTCGACCGCCGGGCCCCCCCCCTCCCGTGCGGTCAGAGAGGCCCGACGTCCTTTCTGGGGCCAACCTAGGCCAGCGTCGCCGTCATGGTGATGACGGTGCCGGGCGCGAGCAGGCGCGAGATGGGACAGCCGACCTTGGCGTTCGCCGCAGCGGTCTGGAACTTCTCCGCGTCCGCGTCCGGGATCACGGCGACGACGTCGAGGTGGATGCCGACCACGGTCCAGCCGGCCTCGAGGCGATCCATCGTGAGGGTCGCCTTGGTGTCGATGCTGGTGGCGGTCATGCCGGCGTTGCCGAGCTGGCCCGACAGCGCCATCGAGAAGCAGCCCGCGTGCGCGGCGGCGATCAGCTCCTCAGGGTTGGTGCCCGCCTCGTTCTCGAAGCGGGTGGTGAAGCCGTAGCGCGAGCTCGAGAGCACGCCGCTGTCCGTCGTGATCTCGCCGCGACCGTCCTTGAGTCCGCCGCTCCACTTCGCCGATGCTGCACGCTTCATGTTGGCCTCCAGACCGTGATGTTGAGATTAGTACTTGTAGAATCCGCGGCCCGACTTCTTGCCGAGCCAGCCGGCCTCCACGTACTTGCGGAGGATGGGGCACGGCCGGTAGCGCGGGTCGCCCAGCTCCTTGTGGAGCACTTCGAGGATGGCCAGGCAGGTGTCCAAGCCGATGAAGTCCGCCAGCTGCAGCGGCCCCATCGGGACGTTGGTGCCCAGCTTCATCGCCGTGTCCAAGTCTTCGACCGTGCCCACGCCCTCCATCACCGTGAACATCGCCTCGTTCAGGTAGGGCATGAGCACGCGGTTCACGAGGAAGCCGGGGCGGTCGGCCGACAGCACGGTGGTCTTGCCCATGCGCTTGGCGGCGGCGTCCACGGCGGCCCAGGTCTCATCGCTCGTCGCCAGGCCGCGGATGACCTCGACCAGCTGCATGACCGGCACCGGGTTCATGAAGTGCATGCCGATCACCTTGTCCGGGCGGTCGGTGCGGGCGCCGATCGCCGTGATGCTGATCGACGAGGTGTTGGACGCCAGCAGCGTGGTCGACGGGGTCGCCTTGGCGAGGCCCTCGAAGATGCGCAGCTTGAGGTCGACGTTCTCGGTGGCGGCCTCGATGACGAGGTCACGGTCCGCGAACGCGGCGACGTCGGTGGTGGTGACGATGCGGGCGCGCGCGGCGGCGGCGTCCTCGGCCGACACCTGGGCCTTCTGCACCTGACGCGCGAGGTTCTTGTCGATCGTCGCCATCCCCTTGTCGAGCGCGGCCTGCGCCACGTCCTGCACGATCACGTCGAACCCGGCGAGCGCCGCGACGTGCGCGATGCCGTTGCCCATCTGACCCGCGCCGATCACGCCCAACTTCTGGATGCCCATGTGTCCTCCGGAGGGGCCCGTGTAACCGGGCCCTCGCTCCCGACGAGGGCCAGGGTGGTTACAGTCGCCACAGCGGGGAAACACACGTGTCGGAAGGCAGGCAGCAAGGGGATCTGGCAACGGTGGTCATCGGCGTGGTGCTGGGGCTGGCGTGCGCGTGGATCCTGCGTCTGCCAGCCTGCATCACGGGCGAGCAGCTGCCGCCCGCCCCGCGCAATCCATGGGACATCCCCGGTCGCCAGGACTCTGACGGCGGCGTGAAGAGCCCGCGCTAGGCCTGGTCGGTAGCCCACCCGGCAGAATTCGGTCACGCCGGTTCCCCGCCCGCATGGTCCGAGATAGACCGCGCGCCATGCGCCACTCCTCGCCTTCGACCCGGGCGTCTGCCCTCGCCCTGCTCGCCCTCACCGCCTGCGTCCGCACGGTCCCGCTGGGCCCCGACGTGGGCGCTTGCGCCGACACGCCGGACGGCGTGTACACCTACGGCGAGATCGGGATCGGCACCTGCCTGGCCGGCCCCGCCGACGCTCAGTTCCTGGTGCGCGACGGCACCACCTGGCTGACCGTCACCAACGCAGACCCGTTCCGCAATTTCACCAGCGGCAGCCTGCTCTCCATCGACATGTCCGGCGTCGCGCGCACCCAGGAGCGCTACAGGGTCGACGAGCTCAACGCGCACGCGCTGAAGATGGAGTCCTTCGTCGGCCGCTTCGGGCTGGACGGCTCGCAGACCAAGGCCGTGGTCGCGTCTCGCCTGTCGGACGGCAGCTACTTGCGCACCACCGACGACAAGGTGTGGATGGTCGACCTGACCGACCCCGCCCACGCGACCTACCAAGACCGCAGCTTCCTGTCGGTCGGCGCCGACCCGTTCGCCGTGGTGCCCGACAACGCGCAGGGTCGCAGCTACGTGCTCAACGCCACCGGCAATTCGGTGTCGGTGCTCAACACGTCGGTCAGCCCGCCCGTGCTGCTCGACCCGTCGCCGGACAGCCTGGTCACGGGCGGCGAACTGGCCCGCGTGTCTGGCTCGCAGGCCATCGGCGAGCTTCGCACGTCGCGCATCCTGGACGAAGAGATCGCCCGCGCAGATCAGTGGACCGTCACCTACGTCGACGGCAGCACGCGCCTCTGGGCACCCACTCCCTCGGCGGACGGCGTCGGCCTCGCACGATGGACGTCGGGCGGCGTGTCGTGGACCGAGTCCAGGCTCGGCGTCGAGCTCGACGGCGGCGTCGCAGGCCTGTCCGGCACGTCTGACCCGTGGATCCTGGCGAGCGGCAGCGGGCTGCTCGCGTACTTCGCGGCGGACGGCAAGATCCGCAGCGCCTTCACCGACGGCGCCGCGGGCGACTGGCTGGTCGACAGCACACCGGTGGTCGGCGGCACGGCGGCGTGGGCCGAGGTGCAGGGCGGTCCGTCGTTGATCGACGTGAACGGCCGGGCCACCATGTACTTCGATGCCCATGAAGAAGGCGCCACGGACAGCAAGATCGGCGTCGCCACCACCCTGGACGGCACCACCTGGGTCGCCAAGTCTGCGCCTTCGATCGAGCCCCCGCCCGGCTTTGAGCGCGTGACGCAGCCGAGCGCGCTGGTCGATCCGAACAACCTCGCGGTGCGGGTGTGGTCGAGCGCGTGGGACGGCAGCCACTGGGTGGTCGCGCTCGCGCAGAGCACGGACGACGGCCTCACCTTCGCCCCGTCCGAGGTCGTGCTGGACCTGGGCGTCGAGTCGGCTGCGGCGCCCGTTGTCGTGGTGTCCGGCGGTCGCTACCGCATGTGGCTCACGGTGTCCGAGGGCGGCGGGTGGTCGCACGCTACGTCGTGGTCCTGGGACGGCGTCAACTGGTCTGCCCCCGAGACGGTCATCGACTCCGAGGTGCCGTTCGACGTGGCCGCTCCGCCGCGCGTCGGCATCCAGCACGCAGCCGAGATCTCCTGGCGCGTCGCCGGCGCCAACGTGGGCACGCTCGGCGACTCCGCGTTCACGGGCGAGCCCTACTCTGCGACCGGTCGCGGCTTCGCGCTGTCCGTCGCCGCGGGTCAGGTGACCGGCACCGACGTCGGCTATGACCTGGGCGGCGGCATCGAGCCCGGCGGCCTAGCCGACACCGACGGCGTGCAGACGCTCTATGCCACGGGCTGGTCGGATCTGGGCGTGCCGCGCCTGATCGCCATGCGCCTGGTCGCGGGCCGCTGGATGATCACGCGCGACGATCTGATGCCCGCGGGCTCGGGCGGCAACGCCGAGGGCGTGCGCAGCCCGGTCGTGTTCCGCACCGGCACCACCTGGACCATGCTCTACGCCGCGGGCCACGACTCGCTCTGGACCATGCGCCGCGCCACCAGCCCCGACGGCCTGGACTGGACGCCCGCGGGCAAGGACCTGCTGCCGAACCCGGCGTCGTGGGAGGCGGCCGAGGAGCTCCCCCACTCCGTCACCGTCGACGGCGACACGCTGACCGCATGGTACTCGGGCGGCGACGGCAACCGCTGGCGCATGGGCCAGGCCACCAGCACCGACGGCGGCGTCACCTGGGCCCGCGTGGGCGGCCGCACCGAGCTCTGGACGATGGACGTCGGCGATCCCGGCACGTTCGACGACTCCGGCGTGCGCGACCCGTTCGTCGTGGTCGACGGCGAGGTGACCAAGGTCTGGTACAGCGGCTTTGACGGCGCCATCTGGTCGATCGGCTACGCGGAGCGCACCGGCGCCGGCGCGTTCGTCCGTCGCACGCCGCCCACCGCGCTCGTGCCCGCAGCGTCGTTGTCTGGCGCCGGCCGCACCTTCTCCGCCCTCGGCGTGCGCAGCCCGGTCCTGCTCAACGACGGCGTCGAGACGACGATGTGGTACTCGGGCACCGACGGCGTCGCGTGGCGCGTCGGCGAGGCCGCCGCGCACGACGGCGAGTTGTTCCCGCGCCAGCGCTTCCCGCTCGCGGGCGACTCGTTCACGTTTGACACGCACCCCGGCGAGCCCGGTCGCAGCCAGATCAAGCTCGGCCGTCAGGTCGGTCGCCTGCTGCTCCCCGGCGCGCCCGGCGGCCCCACGGCGGACGGCCCGTCCGCGGGCGTGCTCGACGCGTCGCGCGGCATCCTGTGGATCGTCAGCCACACGTTCCCCGGCCTGATCGCCGTCGACGTGCGCGACGACTCCACGTCCACGTTCGACGATCGCAACTACCTGGACATCGAGGCGGCGGTCCGCGTCAGCACGACCACCGGCCTGCTGGGCTTTCAGGACGTCGCGGTCGGGCCGGACGGCAAGCTCTACCTGGCCGCCACGCAGCCGGACTCGGTGCTGGTGATCGACCCGTCCAACTTGGTCGACGACGCCGACGACGACGTCATCGACGCGCGTGTGGTCGGCGTGCTCCCCATGCACGACGCCACCGACGATCAGGGCGAGACGACGTTCGCGTTCGTCGGCGTGTCGGGGCTGGCCTTCGTGCCCGCCCAGAACCTGTTGATCGCCACGCACTTCCGCGACAACAGCCTGTCGATCTTCGACCTGTCGCTCGGCACCGCCGGCGAAGAGATCCGCTACGTGCCCAACGTCGGCGAGAACCCGAGCGTGGTGCGCGTGTCGCCGGACGGCCGATCCGCGGTCATCACGAACTACCTGGGCGAGGCCGACGGCGACGTGGCCGACTCCTCGCTCTCCCTGCTGGATCTGTCGCCGGCCAGCCCGACCTACCTCCAGATCACCACCCGGATCTCCAACCGATGAAGCCGACTCTGGCGATCCTGCTGGTCGGGCTCACCGCCTGCGCCACCGACGACACCTTCTCCGGCTCGCTCAACACGCCCTCTCCGGTCGGCGTGCTCGACCCGAGCCTGGGCGGCCCGTTCAGCCACGCGGTCGGGTACGTCGGCGACCGCCATGGCGGCCGGATCCGCACGCTGGATCTGACCACCGGTCGGTACCTGACCGACGATCCCTTCGCGAGCTTCTTCCGCGGCAATGGCTTGGCTACCGGCTCCGAGCGCGAGCTCGCGGGCGTCGCCGCCTACGCGCCGGACGCGGACCACGCCTACGCCTTCGCGATCGACAAGCGCTTCAACCAGCTGCTGCGCGTGCCGCATGTGGTCGGGCGCGCCAAGGACGGCTCCCCTGAGGAGGCCGTCGCCACCGTCGCCTCGACCGACTTCACGGACGCGGACTCGAGCGGCGAGTCGCCCAAGCTTGAGTCGGTGAAGCTCGACGGCGACACCGCCGCCGCAGAGACCTGGACGCTGACCAGCCACGGCGCGTGGTGGGAGGTCGTCGGCAGCCGCTCGGGCCTGCAGCCGCGCGCGTACGCGGACCAGCCCTTCCTCTCGACCGGCGGCGCGCTGAGCTTCGTGATCCGCGGCGCGGCCACCTCGGGCGACAGCTTCGCGATCGTGGCGGACAACGGCCAGACCGAGACCGACCTCGCCGGGACGCCGACCGAGCTGCTGATGGCGCCCGATCAGTCCTCGCTCGCGCTCCTCGTTCGTGAGGGCGCGGTTGACGTCCTCCGCCTCGTGGACCCCGCCACCAGCGCGCTCGGCGAGCCGATCGCGCTCGCCGTCGACTCGTTGCCCAACCGGGTCGCGTGGTCGTCGGACAGCAAGACGCTGTGGGTCGCGGACCGCGCGACGAGCGCGCTGTGGTCGGTCGACGTGGCGTCTGGCGTGGCCACCGCGCACGTCACGCCCTGGCCCACGCAGGACGTGGCCGTGCTCGACGGCGACACCGGCACCACCGCGTACGTGGTGCCCGTCGGCGGGCAGGAGGTGTGGGTGATGGACGCCGACGCCGACACGCTGCTCGACGTGAACCCGTCCACGCCCGCGGTCGACCCGATGTCCCTGCGCTCGCCGATCAGCGGCCTCGCCGCCATCCGCGAGCCCTACCCGTTCCCGACCGACAACGAGGACCTCGACCCGACCGGGCGCAGCGTCGCTGTGTCGCTGGCCAGCGGCAAGGTCGTGTGGATGATCGAGCGCAGCGGGTGCCTGGTCACCGACGGCCTGGGCCCGCGCACCGAGATCGTGTCGTCGACCAACTCGCTCGTCGACTACTCCCCGGACTTCACGGTCGCCGTGCCCGGCACCGCCTACCTCGACGTGATCGAGGACGGCTCGCGCCACGTGAACGTGAACCCCTGCGGCGGCGTGGCCCCCGCCGAGTCGTGGATCCTGCGCTTCGACTCCGTGAGCCAGGCCTGGACGGTCGAGGGCACCGTCAGCGGCAAGCAGTCGGCGCGCGCGTTCGAGGACGCGCGCTACGTGTCGGACAAGGCGCAGGTCCACTTCGCGATGCGCGCGGGCGCGCAGCCAAGCCTGGATGGTTGGTCGCTGTCGTTCAACGTGCTCGACGGCGTGCTCGACGCCGAGGGCGACAACAACGAGGACGGCGTCCGCGAGCTGGCGATGGACCTTCCGGGTCGCCCCTCGATCTTCTGGAAGACCGTCGAAGGCGAGCCGCGCCCCTACGTGGTCGCCGCGGCCGAGGCGAGCGACGTGGTGGTCAAGATCGACAGCGCGACCGGGATCGTCGACTCCCTCTGGGAGTGAGGCTACGGCGCGCCGGGTGAGTCGGTCGGCGCGGCCGCGGACGGCGCGATGGACGTGGCAGGCTGCGCATCCGGCGAGGACGCCGCGTCGACGCTCCGCGGTCGCGCGTCCGGCGGCAGCACCACCTGCGTGAGCCAGTCGACCATCGGTCCGGTCAGGCGCGCGAAGCCCTCTGGGTTCAGGTGGCCCGCCGGGTCCAGCGCCACGTCCGCGACCTCGCTGTCCTTGAGCACCTCCGCAAAGCGCAGCAACGGGACGTGGTTGTCGCGGATCCAGCGGCCCGCGCGCATCTCAGGCATGGAGGGGGACTTCACCAGCTCCGCCAGCGGCGCGTCCATGCGCGTGGGCGCGTAGAGCGCGAACCGCCCTCCGCCCTGCTCCACGGTCTGGACGAGGCGCGGCAGCAGCTCCGTGGGGTAGCGCGCCCAGCGCTCGCGGTCAGGGACCTGCCGTCCGAGCGTCAGGACCGTGTATTGGTAGAGACGCGAGCGCTCAAACAGCCACTGCTCCAACGGGATCGGCATGGGGATCACGCGCGGCAGACCGCCAGGGCCCAACACCATGGGGCCGAAGCTGTACGCGTTGGCGCCGACCATCGTGGTGCGATCGGGGTCATTGCCCCACATCTCCCACAGCACGACGTCCAGGTGTTGGCGGGCCATCGCGCGGTGCAGCTCGGCCTCCTTCTGCGCGCCGCCGTAGGCAGGCTCTGCCGCGGACAAGACACACCATCGTCCCGGCTCACGCGCGTCCAGCTCCGCCTGCATGCGCGGTCCGAGCGCGAGCTCGGGCGGCAGCGTCACGCCGTAGGTTACCGACGTGCCGAGCAGGAGCACGTTGATCGTCCCCGGCTTGGGGCAGGCCTCGTTGCGTCGATTCCCACCTTCGTAGTCGGGCCACAGCGGCTGCCCATCGACGAACTCGAAGCCGTGCGGCAGCCCCATCACCTCGGGTCGGGTGACCTGCAGACGAGGCGCGGGGCGGGCCAAGCGAAAGAGCGCCTCGGACACGACGAGCGTCGCGGCGGCCACGAGCGCGATCTCGACGACCTTCCCGACCATGGTCGCCCCGGACCGACCTGCCATGGTCGCACCCCCTGCCCCGCGCTGTAACACGAGGAGGAAGCCAGCCTGTCCGGCCCTTGGGAGGCCCGTCGACGTCACCGAGGTCCGCGGATACGCCGCCTCCCGGCTACCTCCCGCCGACCGCGAGCAAGAACGTGAGCGATCACCCGAAGTCCATCCCCGCCCACGCCTCCCGCCGTGCCTTCCTCCGCGACGCGCTGGGGATCGGCGCCGCCGTCGGCCTCGGCTCGGTGGTCGGAGGGTGCGCCGACGGCGCAAAGGCCACCGTGTCCGATCCGACCGGCGAGCGACTGGATCCGGAGGCGCTGGGCCTGCCCTACCGCCAGGATGACCCCACCTGGGGCGGCGACCTGATGTGGGATCGGGACCTGGTGATCCAGGCCGCCACCGAGCTGGAGGGCATGTCCGCGGCTGCCGCCGACGCCCTGCTGCGCAAGTTCAAGACCGGGAATTCCATCGGCAACGAGGGCTGCCAGCTCACCTGCTTCGCCATGATCCTGGCGCTGCTGGCGCCCTACCCCAGCGATCCGTGGACGCCGCGCAACCTCAACGTGTGGGCGCACAAGCTCCTCTACTACACTAAGTCCGGCCTCTCGATGACCACGCTCTTCGCCGACCTGCTGGCAGAGGTCACCGACGGCGACGTGCAACTGTGCCTGAAAGAGGAGTACCTGCCGGGCGTGGCGGGCTGGCCCCAGATGTTCTGCGACACGTCCGCGCTCGTGCGCGCGTACCGCAGCCTTGCGCCCGAGGCGCGCAGCCGGTTCCTGGTGATGATCAAGATGGGCACGTACGACGACACCGTCGCGTCCCACTACGCGCTCTTACACCCGAACGAGGCGCCCGCGGCCGACGACGGTGACCCGCTCATCCTCGACCCCGCCAAGCCGCTCGACAACAGCGACCCCTGGCACATGTCGGACTGCGCCGCCACCATCAAGGGCGACCGCGCGATCGCCAACGCGTGGGCGCGCGATGGCATCGCCGACACGCAGCTGGGCGGCGTGTGGGTGTTCAGCCGGTGGAGCGACGGGCACGCGGGCTCCTCGCTCGACCCGCTCATTCGTGCGTGGGCAGATCAGCTGGCGCAGCTCGCCCGCTAGGGTCGAGGATGTGTTGCGCGATGCGGATGCCGTCGATCGCGCAGCTCACGATCCCGCCGCCAAAGCCGCAGCCCTCGCCCGCCGGGTAGAGGCCGCGGATGGACGTGGACTCTCCGCCTTCAGTGCGCAGGAAGCGGATCGGCGACGTGGTCCGCGTCTCGGGCGCGATCAGCAGCGCGTCGTCGCAGATGTAGCCGGGCAGCTTGCGGTTGAACTCGCGGATCGCGCCGCTCATGCTCGCCAGGATGTCGCCCGGGAGCACGGACGTCAGGTCGGTCGCCTTCACGCCGAGCGGGTAGCTGGTCTTGGGCGCGTCTTTGCTCGGCCGCTTGGCGAACAGGTCGACCACGCGCTGGGCGGGCGCTGAGTAGTCGCCGCCGCCGGCGTCGAACGCGCGCCGCTCGATCTCGTCCTGCCACGCGTAGCCGGCGAGCGGGCCGGTGCCGCCGTACTGCTCGGGCTGCACCTCGACGATGATCGCGGCGTTCGCCCAGTAGGCGCGCTGCGCCGCGAAGGACATGCCGTTCACGACGACGTGGCCGGGGTGGTTGATCGCGGGCACGACCATGCCGCCGGGGCACATGCAGAAGGTGCGCGCGGTGGCGCCGACGGGCGGGTTGTAGGCCAGCCGGTAGCTGGCGGGCGGCAGCTCGCCGCGCTTGGCGGCGCCGTAGCGGGCGGCGTCGATCACGGACTGCGGGTGCTCGATGCGGGCGCCGATCGCGATCGGCCGCGCGACGGCGTCCGCGCCGCGCTTCACCAGCATGGTCAGCGTATCGCGCGCGGAGTGACCGGGGGCCGCGAGCACGTGGGTGGCGCGCTCGACCGATCCGTCGGCCATGACCACCCCGCGCACGCGCCCGTCCTCGACGATCAGATCGTCGACACGCGCGTTGTAGCGGACGTCGACGCCGAGCTCCATCAGGCGCGCGCGGAACACGGGCAGGATGCCGCGCACCTTGTCGGTGCCCAGGTGCGCCCAGCCCTCTTCGAGGATGTCGCTGCGGGCGCCGAAGTCGACGAAGCGCCGCAGCACGTAGCCGATCTCGCCGTCGCGGCGGCGCGTGTAGATCTTGGCGTCGGAGAAGGTGCCCGCGCCGCCCTCGCCGAACACGAGGTTGTTCTCGGGGTCGAGTTCGCGCATCCGGCGCCAGAACCCGTTGACCGCCTCCACGCGCTCGGCGGTGGCGCCGCCGCGCTCGAGCAACACCACCGACGCGCCCGCCTCGGCCAGGAACAGCGACGCGAACAGGCCCGCGGGCCCCGCGCCGATCACGATCACCCGCGCGCCCTCGGGCCACACGACCTTCGCGGGCGCCGCGCCGTCGCTCACGCCGTAGCGGACCTCGTCTTTCTCGGTCCACAGGCGCACGCCGGGCGCCACGCCCACCAGGGCCGCCTCGTTGTCCACCTCGACCCGGTAGACGGCGCGCCAGTTCTGCTTGCCGTGGCGGGCGTCCAGGCTCTTACGGATCAGGTGGGTCGCGTGGATGGCGGTGACGCGCACGCCCAACATGGCCGCGACGGCCTCCAAGACCTTGTCCTCCGACGCAGGCATCGGCACGTTCGGGACGAGCAGCGCCAAGACGACTCCAGATCCGTGCCCGCGTGGCATACGGGCTGCAAGGAAAACAGCGTGCGGTCGGATCCTCGACCGCGACCCGGTTAGCACCGGCGGGAGGTCTTTGCATGCGCGTCGCCATCAACGGTTTCGGACGGATAGGTCGGGCGGTCACCCGGCTCATCGAGGCCCGCGAAGGCATCGAGCTTGTTCACATCAACGACCTCGCCCCCACAGACATGCTCGCCTACCTCCTGCGGCGCGACTCCGTGCACGGCAGCTGGGACGTGCCGGTGGTCGCGGTGGCAGACGGCATCCAGATCGCGGGACGCCTGATCCCGGTCACCAAGGAGAAGGACCCGTCCAAGCTCCCCTGGGCCGCGCTCGACGTGGACGTGGTGCTGGAGTGCACCGGCGCCTTCACCACCCGTGAGCAGTGCGCGGTGCACCTGGCGGCGGGCGCCAAGCGGGTGTTGCTGTCGGCCCCGGCCAAGGGCCCGGTCGACGCCACGATCGTGGTCGGCGTGAACGACGACACCTTCGACCCCTCCCAGCACTTCGTCGTGTCCTGCGCGTCCTGCACCACGAACTGCCTGGCGCCGCTGGTCAAGGCCCTGCACGAGGCCTTCGGGATCCTGCGCGGCACCATGACGACCATCCACGCCTACACCATGGACCAAGCGCTGCTGGACTCCCCGCACCGCAAGGGCGACTTCACGCGCGGCCGCGCGGCGGCGATCAACATCGTCCCCACGTCCACCGGCGCCGCCAAGGCGATCGGCCTGGTCTACCCGCCGCTCGCGGGCAAGTTGGACGGCCTGGCCATTCGCGTGCCGGTGCCGGACGGCAGCCTCACCGATCTGGACGTCGACGTGGCCCGCGAGGTCACCCTCGAAGAGGTCAAGGCCGCCCTGCACGCCGCCGCGCTCGGCCCGATGCGCGGCGTGCTCGAGGTCAGCGATGACCCTCTCGTCTCCAGCGACATCGTCGGAAACCCCCACTCCTGCATCGTGGACGCGCACCAGACCTACGTCATTGATGGACGCATGGTGAAGGTGCTCGCCTGGTACGACAACGAGTGGGGCTTCGCGAACCGCATGGTCGATCTCGCACTCATCCTCGGAGGAACCCCGTGACGCCCCCCGCCCCCAAGACCCTCGACGATCTGGACTTCGAAAACAAGACCGTGCTCTGCCGCGTGGACTTCAACGTCCCGCTCGACGGCGAGACGATCACGGACGACAACCGGATCCGCGAAGCCTTGCCCACGATCCGCAAGCTGATGGACAAGGCCAGCAAGGTCGTGCTGTGCAGCCACCTCGGCCGCCCCAAGGACGCGCCGGACCCCAAGTACAGCCTGCTGCCCGCGGCGGCCTGCCTGGCCGAGCTGCTCGCCGTCGACGTCACGTTCGCGCACGACACCGTGGGCGACGAGGTCCAAAAGCTCATCGCCGACGCGCCCGCGGGCTCGGTGTTCGTGCTCGAGAACCTGCGCTTCTTCCCCGGCGAGAAGAACAACGACCCGGAGTTCGCGGCCCAGCTCGCGGCCCTGGCCGACGTCTACGTCGACGACGCGTTCGGCACGATGCACCGTGAGGACGCCAGCATCGTCGGCGTCCCGGCCATCCTCGAGGGCGCCATCGGCCTGCTCGTCCAGAAGGAGGTCGAGGCGATCGGCCGCCTGCTGACCCGCCCCGAGCGCCCGTTCGGCGCGGTGCTTGGCGGCGCCAAGGTCTCCGACAAGATCGAGGTCATCGACCGCCTGAGCCAGAAGGTGGACCACCTGTTCATCGGCGGCGCCATGGCCTACACCTTCCTGGCCGCTCAGGGCGTGCCGGTCGGCACCTCGCGCGTCGAGGCGGACCACCTCGAGTTCGCCAAGAAGATGATCACGGACCTCGCCGCCCGCGGCTGCGCCCTGCACCTCCCCGTCGACCACGTGGTCGCCGAGAAGTTCGCCGAGGACGCCCCCCCGACCGTCGTGGACACCATCCCCGACGGCCAGATGGGCCTCGACATCGGCCCCAAGACCGCCAAGGCCTGGACCGAGATCCTGCTCGGCTGCAAGTCGCTGCTGTGGAACGGCCCGATGGGCGTGTTCGAGTGGGACGCCTTCTCCGGCGGCACCAAGGCGATCGCCGAGGCCTTCGCCAACGCGCCCGGCTTCACGGTCGTGGGCGGCGGCGACAGCGCGGCGGCGGTGGCCAAGTTCCACCTGGCCGACCGCATCAAGCACGTGTCGACCGGCGGCGGCGCGTCGCTGGAGTACCTGAAGGCCGGTGAACTTGTGGGCCTTGAGGCCCTGCGGAGGCGCAAGTGAGTCCCACGCGCGGTCGGCGACGGCTCATCGCAGGCAACTGGAAGCTCCAGCTCGGCCCTGCCAAGGCCGCGGCCCACGCGGCGGCGCTGCGGGATCGCGTGCTCGCCGTGGAGGACGTCGATCTCGCCGTCTTCCCCACGGCGATGTCCATCCCGGCCGTCGTTGACACGCTCAAGCGCAGCAACCTGCGCGTGGGCGTCCAGTGGACCAGCGCCCACGCCGAGGGCGCCTATACGGGCGCCAACTCCCCCGCCATGGCCCGCGAGGTCGGCTGTGGCTGGGTGCTCTGCGGCCACTCCGAGGTCCGCGGTGACTTTGGTGAGACCGACTCCCGCGTCCACGCCGCCATCCGCGGCGGCTTGAAGCATGGCCTGCTGCCCATGCTATGCGTGGGCGAGTCCGTGGAGGAGCGCGCCGCAGGACGTCTGCGTGAGGTCCTGGAGCGCCAGCTGGAGGTCGCCTACGGCAGCCTGCACGCGGACGAGGCCGCCACCATCACGATCGCCTACGAGCCCCTCTGGGCTATCGGCACGGGCGTGACGGCCACGCCGGACAAGGCCCAGGAGGCGCACGCCGTCCTTCGCAAGTGGCTGCTCGGCCGCTTCCCGGAGTTCGTCGCCGCCCAGACGCGCGTGCTCTACGGCGGCAGCGTGAAGGCCTCCAACATCGCCGGCCTACTGGCCTGCCCGGACGTGGACGGCGCCCTGGTGGGCGGCGCCAGCCTGGACGTGGACGCGTTCTGCGCCATCGTGGACGCGGCGCGGCGGTAGAGTGCAGCGCCGCCCGCCGACGCGGCGCGCCGACCGAAGAGCGACCGAGGCGTCCGCGCACCGGGCACAAACGCGGTGCGGGACGACCGAACGGCGACTACGGCGCGGGCGCCGGGGTGGCGGGAGCCGCCGGGTCAGTCGAACCGGCAGGCGGGGGCTCGGGGACGGCGGGCGCGGTCGGGACCGGCGCCATCGTCTCGTCGAGCTTCTTCTGCGCCTCTTCGGCCGCCTTCGCGTCCTTGTCCTTCTGCTTCTGCTGGACCTGGTCGATCTCGTCCATCACGTTGCTGTTCGCCAGGATGTCCTTGTTGGAGAACCAGGCCAACGTGACTGAGGTCACCATGAACATGACGGCCACGATCGTGGTGACGCGGGCCAACAGGCTGGTGGGACCGCGCGGGCCGAAGATGTTGCCACCTGAGCCGCCGAACGACGCGCCGACGTCCCCGTTCTTTCCCGGCTGCAGCAGGATCACGAAGACGAGGACGACGCACAGGATGATGTGGAGGGCGACGACGGCCAAGTACACGGGAACTCCTGGACAAGCGACCGCGCCACGTAACATGGCGTGCAATCTAGTCCACGTCTTGCCCGGCGAGGCCGGGTTGGGCCGCGACCGACGCGCCACGTGAGGGCGCTCCGCTTCGGCTCGACCGCCGCGTCCGATTCAGGTGCGTGCACCGACGGGGCCCGTCGGGACCGGTATGCGCACGTCCACCGACGGCGCCCGCTGCACCGCAAGGTGACACGACGTGGCCATTAGCTGCGGGCACCACCGGGACGGCGGCACCTGCCCGGGACGCATTTCACGTACACCTCGTGCTTGTGCGACACAACCGAGAAGCCGTTCGCCGCGGCGTGCTTCTCCTGCTGCTTCTCAACCTCGTCGTCCTCGAACTCCACGATGATGCCGCAGTCCAGGCAGATGAGGTGGTCGTGGTGTTCGCCGTCGATGGCCGGCTCGTAACGGGCCTGGTTCTCGCCGAACTTGTGCTCGGTCGCGAGCCCACCTTCGGTCAGCAGCCGCATGGTCCGATAGACGGTGGCGTACCCGATGCCGCGCTGGATCGCCTTGGACTGGTCCAGGATCTCAAGCAGCGAGAGGTGCTTGTCACCCGCGAAGAAGACCTCTGCGATGGCCTTGCGCTGGGACGTGAGCTTGAGCCCCTGCGTCGCCAAGTGATCGCGAAAGCGCTTCATCGCCAGGGGGGAGATCGCCATGTCCGCACTCCGTGGTTCGGGTAGCCCGTCCTAACAGATCGCCGAGCCCAGAAACGACAACGGCGCCCGCACCAGAACAGTGCGGACGCCGGTCGCCTGGGCCTGCAGCCCGGCTTAACCCTCACCCGCGGTGACGCGGGCCAGGGGCGCGCTCGATCACGCCGAAGCGGTCTCGGACGCGGCACGAGCGGGGTTGTCCACCCACTCAATGACCGCCATCGCCGCGTCGTCGCCCGGGCGGAAGCCCGCCTTGACGATGCGCGTGTAGCCGCCCTGACGAGCCGCGAAGCGAATCGCGTACTCGGTGAACAGCTTGCCGAGCGCGTCGGCGTCCAAGACCCAGCGACGCGCGCGACGGAACGCGTGCACCCGCTTGGCCTGGGCCACCTGCAACTCGTCGCCCGACAGGCCGTCGGTCGAAGCCGGGGCGCGCTTGGCGATGGTGACCACGCGCTCGGCGAAGCGACGAAGCTCCTTCGCGCGGGCCTCCGTGGTGCGAATGCTGCCATGGATCACGAGAGACGTGACCATGTTGCGGAACATAGCCTTCCGCTCAGTCGAGTCCATGTTGAGCTTGCGCCCACCCTTCCGGTGCCGCATTGGGAAACTCCTATGGCCAATCAGGCCAGACGCTTAGCCGAGGCGGTGCCGCGGGAAGTTGTGGATCTTCATGCCGAGCGACAGACCGAGGTCGGAGAGGATCTCCTTGATCTCGTTCAGCGACTTACGACCGAAGTTCTTGGTCTTGAGCATCTCTGCTTCGGTCTTCTCAACCAGCTGGTAGATGTACTCGATGCCGGCGTTCTGCAGGCAGTTCTGCGAGCGAACCGAGAGCTCGAGCTCGTCGACGCGCTTGAAGAGGTTCTCATTGAACTCGGGCGACTCCTCCTCGGAGTGCTGGACCTCGGGCTCCTCCTCCTCGGCGAAGTTGATGAAGACCTGGAGCTGCTCCTTCAGGATCTTCGCCGAGAACGCCACCGCGTCCTCAGGGCGGACCGAACCGTCGGTCCAGACCTCAAGGGTCAGCTTGTCGTAGTCGGTGCGCTGGCCGACGCGGGCGTTCGTCACGAGGTAACGGACGCGCTTGATCGGGGAGAAGATGGCATCGACGGCGATGGTGCCCAGGGGATCCGACGGATCCTTGTTGAGCGAGGCGGGGACGTAGCCCTTGCCCATCTTCACGGTGAGGTCGGCCTCGAAGGTGGCCTCGTCCGTGATGGTGGCGATGGCGTGGTCGGGGTTGAGGACCTCGCACGCCGCGTCGAAGGTGATGTCACCGGCGCGGATGACGACGGTCTCGCCAGCGCGGCCCTTGGCCTTGAGGTGGCCCTTCACGGTCGCCGTCGCCGACGTGCGGAGGAGGACGCCCTTGATGTTGAGGATGATGTCCGTCACATCCTCGACGATGCCCGGGATGTAGGCGAACTCATGGTCCACACCGACGATCTGGATCGCGGTGATGGCGGCGCCCTGCAGCGAAGACAGCAGGATGCGACGGAGCGAGTTGCCGATCGTCGTACCAAAGCCGCGCTCAAGCGGACGCACCACGAACTTGCCGTAGCGATCGTTCGACTTGGAATCGCGCTCGACGCGACGCGGCTTGATCAGCGTGCGCCAATTGGCGTAGACGTGCTCATCCATGGGAGAACCTCAGGGACCGCCCCTTCTTTGCGGAACTAAGCCGCAACACGGGATCGGTCGGGTGGAAGCCAGCGAGGAGTAAAGAACGAGGACGCGCCCACGTACTCAGACGCGGCGCTTCTTCGGGGGACGGCACCCGTTGTGCGGGATCGGCGTCACGTCGCGGATCAGCGTGATCTTCAGACCGGAGTTCGCGATGGCGCGGAGCGCCGACTCACGACCGGTACCGGGGCCCTTCACGCAGACGCCGAGCGCCTTCATGCCGTGCTCCTGAGCCTTGCGGGCCGCGTCTTCCGCAACCAGCTGCGCCGCGAACGGCGTGCTCTTGCGCGAGCCCTTGAAGCCGAGGACACCAGCCGCCGACCAGGCGACGGTGTTGCCCGCAGGATCCGTGATGGTCACGATCGTGTTGTTGAACGTGGCCTGGATGTGCGCGACACCGGCAGGGACGTTCTTCTTGGTACGGCGCTTGGGCGCCTTGTTCGCAGGAGTAGCCATAATTTAATTCCGCCCAATCACTTGGTTGCGATCTTCTTGCCGGCGACAGTCTTGCGCGGACCCTTGCGGGTACGAGCGTTCGTGTGCGTCCGCTGTCCACGGGCCGGCAGTCCGCGACGATGCCGCGAGCCACGGTACGAGCCCATGTCGATGAGCCGCTTGATGTTCTGGGAGACCTCCTTGCGGAGCTCACCTTCCACCCGGCACTTGGTCTGGATGATCTCGCGGAGGCGCGCGACCTGGTGATCCGTGAGGTGCGTGACGCGAGTGGTCGGGTCAATGCCCAACGTCTCGACGATCTCGCGCGCCGTGGTCTGACCAATCCCGTAGATGTAGGTCAACGCGATCCAGACCAGCTTGTTGCGGGGCAGGTCAACGCCTTCGATACGTGCCACTGTGTTCCTCTCGTTCCCAGGGACCTTGCGGCCCCCCAAATTCCGTTGCTGTCGACCTTTTGGAGCAAAGCCCCGAAAGGTTGCGACGCGGCCGGGCGCTCTTATCCGGTTCCACGTCAAGTCTCAAGCCAGAATCGCTCTGGCCAGGGTTTCTACACGAAGGGCCCCTGCCCTCCGAGCCTGCGCCGCCTGTTGCGGACGCGATCTCCCTCGGGTTGAGGGCCACTCAAAGTCGAGTAGTGCTTCGTCGAGAGCTTCGCCTGGATCTGGCCGACCGTGTCCAGGGTGACGCCCACGAGGATGAGCACGCTAGTGCCGCCGAACGTGAACGGGAGGTTCAGGTCCTTGCCCAGGATGGTCGGGAGCACGCAGAGCACCGCGAGGTACACCGCACCGCCGGCCGTCAGTCGGGTCAGCAGCCAATCGAGGTACGCCGCCGTCTCACGGCCCGGGCGCACCCGCGGGATGAAGCCACCCTGCTTCTTGAGGTTGTCGGCGACATCCTCAGGGTTGAACTGCATCGCCGTGTAGAAGTACGCGAAGAAGATGATCAACGCGACGTACGAGAAGTTGTAGAGCCAAGCGCCTGGGTAGAAGGCCTGGCTGATCCACTGCAGCGCAGTGGCCTGTGGGAAGAACTGCATCGCGGTCGACGGCAGCATCAGCAGCGACGACGCGAAGATAGGCGGCACGACGCCCGAGTTGTTGATCTTGAGCGGGAGGTAGGTCGTCTCCCCCTCATAGATGTTGGCGCCCATCACGCGGCGGGCGTGCTGCAACGGGACCCGGCGCTGACCACGCTCGATGAACACGATGCCGTAAATCACGGCGAACATGCCCACGAGGACCAGCGAGACCTCGAGCAGGTTGATCTGGCCCTTCTGGATGAGCGTGTACGCCTGGAAGACCGAGGACGGACCGCGCGCCAAGATGCCGGTGGAGATGATGATCGACGAGCCGTTGCCGATGCCGTGCTCGGTGATGCGCTCGCCGAGCCACATGATAAAGCACGAGCCCGCGGTCATCGTCAGCGCGGTCATGGCCCGGAAGGCCCAGCCAGGCTCGAGGACGACAGTGGACTGCCCCACCACCATCTGCTCCAGCCCCGTGGCGATCGCGAGCGACTGCACCACGGAGATGATGATGGTCAGGTAGCGGGTGTACTGATTCAGCGTCGCTCGACCCGCCTGCCCTTCGTCCTTGAGACGCTTGAGCCGGGGCTCCATCTCAGCGAGGAGCTGAACGATGATCGACGCCGTGATGTACGGCATGATGCCGAGCACGAACACGCTGAACTGGTCCAGCGCGCCGCCCGAGAACATGTTGTACAGCCCGAACAGCGTGTTCGACTGGTTGTCAAACCAGTGCGCCAACGCGATCCGGTCGATACCAGGCGCGGGCACGAAGATGCCCATGCGGTAGACGCCGAGCATGCCCAACGTGAACAGGACCCGCTTACGCAGGTCCTCCATCTCCCAGATCTCGGAGAAGATATTCGCCAAGTTCTCCCCGGGGGGTGTTCAGGTTGCGCTGAACCGCGAGTCTTTACTCGGCGGCCGCGACGTCAGAAGGAGTCTCGACCGTGCCGCCGGCGGCGACGATCTTCGCACGAGCGCTGTCGGACACCTTGGCGAGCTTCACGTGCAGGGCCACCGTGATCTCACCGCGGCCGAGCAGCTTGACGCCATCCTTGCCCACGCGGCTGATGATGCCAGCGTCAGCGAGGAAGTCCGCAGTCACCTGCGTTCCCGCTTCCACGTCTCCAAGCTTCTCAAGGTTCACAACCTCGAAGTCCTTGGAGAACTGGTTGAAGAAGCCGCGCTTCGGCAGACGGCGATGCAGAGGCATCTGGCCGCCCTCGAAGTAGGCGCGCACCTTATGGCCCGAGCGCGACTTGTCGCCCTTGGTACCACGACCGGCATTGCGACCCTTGCCGGATCCCTCACCACGGCCAACGCGCATGCGCGTCTTGCGGGAGCCGGGATTCGGAGCAAGGTTGGAAAGTTCGTTCGCCATGAATCACCTAAGAGTTGGCACCGAAGCCAGTGACGTCAAGAGGAGGCCGAAGCCTCACTCCGCCTCAACCGCATCGACCAGGTGGATGACCTTCTTGACCATGCCGCGAACGGCAGGCGTGTTCTCGAGCACGCGGGACTGCCCGATCTTGCGGAGACCGAGACCGCGCACGGTCTCCATCACGCGTTCCGGGTGTCCGATCGTGCTGCGCTTGAGCGTGACCTTGAGATGCTTCATCGTCAGCCTCACAGCGCCGCGGGGGCGACCGAGTGGTGCACGGTGTAGTTGCGACGAACGCCGTCGACGTCGGCGCCGAGGCGCGCGGCGTACTGCTCAGCGCTCTCGAGCTGGGACAGCGCGGCGAACGTGGCACGAACCACGTTGTGCGGATTGGAGGAGCGCAGCGACTTCGTGAGCGCATCGGTCACGCCGATGGCCTCGAGGATCGCGCGAACCGCCGGACCAGCGATAACGCCGGTACCAGGCGAGGCGGGCTTGAGCAGCACTGTACCGGCGCCGAAGCGACCGAGAACGTCGTGCGGAATCGTGCCACCGACGAGCGGGATAGACCGCATCGTCTTCTTGGCGCGTTCCATGCCCTTGCGGATCGCCTCGGGCACCTCGTTCGCCTTGCCGAATCCGACTCCGACAGAGCCGTTTCCGTCACCAACGACGATGATCGCCGCGAAGCTGAAGCGCTTGCCGCCCTTGACGACCTTCGCGACGCGATTGATGAAGATCACCTTCTCGATGAGGTTCGAATCTTCTTCATCACGACGCGGCTTGTCATCGCGGCGGGGCTTGCTGGACTTGGCCATGGAGTCTCCTGGCTCGAAACCGTTCAGAAGTCGAGGCCGCCCTCGCGAGCGCCGTCAGCCAGCGCCGCGACGCGGCCGTGGTACAGGTAGCCGCCGCGGTCAAAAACCACGGCAGAGATGTCAGCGGCCTTGGCCTTCTCGGCGAGCAGCTTGCCCACCGCGACGGACGCAGCCTTCTTGTCGTCGAACGACTGGCCCTTGAGCTCCGGCGACAGCGTGGAAGCGGCCACGAGGGTCTTTCCAGCGATGTCGTCGATGATCTGGGCGTAGATGTGCACCGTAGAACGGTAGACCGCCACGCGAGGGCGCTCGGCCGTCCCGCGGAGGTGCTTCCGGATGCCCTGGCGGCGCTTGCTGCGGGCCGCGATCTTCGGATTCTTGGTCGTCATGAACGAACTCCGTAGCGGCGCACTAGGCGCTCTTGCCGGCCTTCAGCGAAACGTGCTCACCCTCGTGGCGGATGCCCTTGCCCTTGTAACGATCCGGCGGACGGTAGGCGCGGAGATTAGCCGCGACCTGGCCGACGCGCGCACGGTCGATACCGGCGAGCAGGAGCTTCCCATCCTTGTCCACAGCGATGGTGACATCGCCAGGGATCGGGAACTCGATGGGATGCGAGTAGCCGAGATTCATCACGAGCGTCTTACCCTTGACCTCGGCCTTGTAGCCGATGCCCTGGATTTCGAGCTTGCGAGCGAACCCGGTGGTGACGCCAACAACCATGTTGTTGACGAGCGCCCGCATGAGGCCATGGTTGGCACGGGTCGAAGTCAGCTCGTCGGCGCGCGTAAACGAGAGGGTGTTGCCCTCCAGGTGCGCAGTGATGCCGTCGATGACGTTGAGCCCGAGCTCGCCCTTGGGCCCCTTGATCGTCACGGACGCGCCGGAGAGGCTAGCCGTGACGTTCGCGGGAAGCGAAATGATCTTCTTACCGATGCGCGACATGGGTCACCTTACCAGACGTGGCAGAGGACTTCGCCACCGACGCCGGCGATACGCGCCTGGCTATCCGTGAGGAGCCCCTTCGGGGTGGTGAGGATGGCGATCCCGAGACCGTTGCGGACGCGGGGAATGTCTTCCTTCCCGACGTAGACGCGACGGCCGGGCTTGCTCACGCGGGTGATGCCACGAATGGTGCCCGCGGCACCCGCGTACTTCAGGAAGACCTTGATCTGACCCTGCGCGTCCGCATCGACGTCGTCGATGAAACCCTCGAGGAAGCCTTCCAGCTTGAGGATCTTGACGACCTCGAGCTTGAGCTTCGAGCGGGGCACCAGCAAGCTGGCATGGCCAGCCGCCTGGGCGTTGCGAATGCGAGTCAAAAGGTCAGCGATGGGATCGGTCATCGACCACACTCCACGAATTCAGTCCGCCGGAGACAGTTCACTTGGAAAAAGGCATGCCGAGCTTGGTGAGAAGCGCACGCCCTTCGTCGTCGGTCTTCGCGGTGGTCACGAAGATGATGTTCATGCCGTTGACGCGAGTGACCTTGTCGTAGTCGATCTCAGGGAAGATGATCTGCTCAGACAGGCCCATCGAGTAGTTACCACGGCCGTCAAACGCCTTGGGGTTGACGCCGCGAAAGTCACGGATGCGAGGAATCGACAGCGAGATGAGGCGGTCGAAGAACTCCCACATCCGATCGCCGCGCAG
The DNA here is from genome assembly GCA_947475315.1 of Pseudomonadota bacterium. Classification (GTDB taxonomy): domain Bacteria; phylum Myxococcota_A; class UBA796; order UBA796; genus CAIOSP01. The sequence goes on from CANJMY010000003.1 coordinate 34,777, forward strand.
AGTGACCCGCGCACCGATGGGGAGGTTCTCGCGAATCTTGAAGTTGGCCACCGACTTGCGGGTGCGCGTCACGACGGCCTTCTGGCCAGCGATCAACGAAACCTCGTCGACGATCGACTCAAGAATCTTCTGGTTCTGAACCACGTCCTTGGAGGTCGTGTTGATCACGACCTTCATGAGACGAGGAACTTCCATCACATTGCCGTAGTTGAACTCAGACTGAAGCGCGCCCGCGACGGAGTCGCGGTACTTCACCTTGAGACGGGGCACATAGGTAGACGTCATCGCTTACCTCACTCCTTGTCGATCGGCGTGCCGGTCTTGCGATCGACCCGCACCTTCTTGCCGTCGACGATCTGGTACCCAACCTTGATGCGCCGCTTCGCGTCGGCGTCCCACAGGGCCACGTTGGACACGTCCATCAACGCTTCCTTGTGGATGATTCCGCCGGCCTGCTCGCCGACGCCCTTCTGGTGGCGAGTCACCACGCGAGCGCCTTCGACGGCCACATGGCGCGTCTCCGGATCAACGCGGAGCACCTTGCCGACCTTGCCCCGGTCCTTGCCCGCGATAACGACCACGGAGTCGCCTCGACGGATGCGCAGCTTGTTCTTGGACATGGAGACTCCGACCTTACAGGACTTCAGGAGCGAGGGAGACGATCTTCATGAACCCGCGGGCACGCAGCTCGCGCGCCACCGGCCCGAAGATACGGCTGCCGATCGGCTCGTCGTCCTTGTTGATGAGCACGGCGCTGTTCGTGTCGAACCGGACGTAGGTCCCGTCCGCACGACGGCACTCTTTGGCCGTGCGCACGACAACGGCGCGGGCGATTTCGCCCTTCTTGACCTTACCGTTCGGGATCGCATCGCGAACCGCGACGATGATGATGTCGCCAAGATGCGCGTAGCGGCGCTTCGAGCCGCCGATCACCTTGACACACTTGACTTTCTTGGCGCCGGAGTTGTCTGCGACATCCAGCACGGTCTCCATCTGAATCATGGCACGCCTCCGTGAGCTTCTGGACTAGTTCGCAATCGGCGAGCGACGGTCGATCACCGACCAGCGCTTGTTCTTCGAGATGGGCGGAACTTCCCGGATCACGACGGTGTCGTTCTCCTGGCAGACGTTCGCGTCATCGTGAGCCTTGTAGGTCTTGGTCCGCGTGATGTACTTGTGGTACCGCGGATGCTTGACCAGGCGCGTCACTTCGACGGTCACCGTCTTGTCCATCTTGGACGACACGACGCGGCCTTCGAGCACGCGACCGCGCTGGGTAGTCTCCTCGCTCATGATGGCACGACTCCTAGACCGCGTTTACGCGATCTCTTGCGACGAATCAGGTGACGATGGGACCCGAGGGTCTCCCGCAAGATGCGGGACTCGACGGTTCCATGGACACCTACCGGCCGTCGACCGGTTGGTGTCACTTGAGCGCCCGCGCTATTAACGCTTAAGGCGCTATCTTGTCAACAACACCCTGAAGAAAACCACCGGTCGCCGCAGCAGCGGCAGGCTTAACGCCCGCCAACGTGCGAAGATCGACGTGGTGCTTCGCGGCGAGCGCGGCCTTGGGGAGGCCCGCAGCGATCTCACGACGGCGGATCTCCGTGTGGATGCGCGCGATGTCCTTGCGAGCCTGGCTCAGCACGGACGTGTTCTGGAGGCGGCTGCTCGCGAGCTGGAACCGCATGCGGACGAGCTCGCGCTCGCGCAAGGCCAGTTCACGAACGAGGGCCGCGTCATCCAAACCAGTGATGGTCTCGGTGCCGGACATCAGATCACCTCGTCGGCGCGCGCGATCACGCGCGTCGGAATGCCGAGCTTGGTCGAAGCAAGGCGAAGAGCCGCCTTCGCGGTCTCCGCGTCGACGCCGTCGAGCTCGTAGAGAATGCGACCGGCCTTGACCACGGCGACCCAGCCCTCGACCGCGCCCTTACCGGTACCCATTCGGGTTTCGGCCGGCTTCTTGGTCACGGACTTGTCCGGGAAGATCCGGATGAAGACCTTACCGCCACGCTTGATGTGGCGGGTGAGAGCGACACGAGCCGCCTCGATCTGGCGGGCCGTGACCCAACCAGGCGCAGTGGCCTGAAGGGCGTAGTCGCCGAACGACACGTCGCTGCCGCGCCAGGCAAAGCCGTTCATACGGCCCTTCTGCATCTTGCGATGCTTGACGCGCTTGGGGGAAAGCATGTGAACTCCGAACCGAAAGTGCTACAGCGAATTCGTTTTCACCACCCAGGTGGTGGTCACACCACCACCGTGGGTGGTCACAGGTGCTACGCCTGGGCTTCGTCGCCCAGGAGCTCGCCCTTGAAGATCCACACCTTGCAGCCGATGACGCCGTAGGTGGTCTTAGCTTCGGCGATGCCGAAGTCGATGTCCGCGCGCAGGGTGTGAAGAGGCACGCGCCCCTCCATGTACCACTCGAGTCGCGCGAGCTCGGCGCCGCCGAGGCGACCCGCGCACATGACCTTGATGCCCTTCGCGCCAGCGCGACGCGTCTGCTGCATCGCCTTCTTCATGGCGCGACGGAAGGACACGCGCTTCTCGAGCTGAGCCGCGATGTTCTCGGCCACGAGGAGAGCGTCGAGCTCAACCTTGCGGACCTCGATGATGTTCACGAAGACTTCCGACGTCGTGAGCGTCTGGAGCTCAGCGCGGAGCGCATCGAGTCCCGTCGCGCGCTTGCCAAGGATGTACCCGGGCTTTGCGGCGTGGATGAACACCTTGGCCTTATTGGCCGCGGTGCGCTCGATGATGATCTTCGCGATACCCGCGTTGAAGAGCTTCTTGCGGACGTGGGCGCGGATCTTCAGATCCTCTTCCACGAACTGCCGGTAGTTCTTCTCAGCGTACCAGCGGGAATCCCAGCCGGTCGTGATGCCAACGCGGAACCCAATCGGATGAACTTTCTGGCCCATGACGTCTCCTACCGGGTGCCGAGCACGACGAAGATATTCGCGGTCTTCTTCAGGATCTTGGTCGCGCGGCCCTGGGCACGCGGACGGAACCGGCGAAGCGCGGGACCCGCATCGACGTAGATGGTCTGGACGTAGAGATCGTCGACGTCGAGGTCAGCGTTTGCACGCTTCGCCTCGTGTTCGGCGTTCGCTACGGCGGACTCGATGAGCTTCTTGACGATCGACGCGCTGCCCTTGCGGGTGAACGCGAGCGCCTCGATGGCCTCAGGGACGTCCATGCCGCGTACCAGATCCGCCACGAGGCGGGTCTTGCGGGGCGACAGGCGGACGTTCCGAAGAACAGCCTTGCTTTCCATCGTGGGCTCCTACTTCTTCACGGCGGCCTTCCGATCGGCCGCATGGCCACGGAAGGTGCGCGTGGGCGCGAATTCGCCGAGCTTATGACTGATCATCTGCTCGTTGACGTAGACCGAGACAAACTCCTTGCCGTTGTGGACGGCAAAGGTCAGGCCGATCATCTCCGGAGTGATCGTGGAACGCCGGCTCCACGTCTTGATGACGCGGTTACCAGAACCCTCACGAGCAGCGCGAACCTTGCTGCGAAGATGACCGTCGACAAACGGGCCCTTCTTGACGGACCGTGCCATGCGAAATCCCTATGACGGACTACTTGGAGTAGCGCCGCTTGACGATGAACTTGCTGGAAGCCTTCTTCTTGGCGCGCGTACGGTAACCCTTGGTCGGGAGACCCCACGGGGTGTGCGGGTGACGGCCCTTGGCCTTACCCTCACCACCGCCGTGCGGATGGTCGACGGGGTTCATCGCGATACCACGAACGGTAGGACGAATGCCGAGCCAGCGGTTGCGGCCGGCCTTGCCGATCACGATATTCTCGTGATCCGCATTGCCAACCTGGCCGATGGTGGCGCGGTTCTTGCCCCACACCTTGCGGAGCTCACCCGAGGGCAGGCGGAGGAGGACGTAGCCGCCTTCCTTGGCCATGACCTGGGCGAAGCTGCCCGCAGAGCGGCAGAGCTGACCACCACGACCGAGCGAGAGCTCGACGTTGTGGACGAACGTACCGAGCGGGATGAACTCAAGCTTCAGGCAGTTGCCCGGCTTGATGTCCGCCTTGTCCGACGTGATGACAGTGTCACCGACGCCGAGGCCGATCGGGTGGATGATGTAGCGCTTCTCGCCGTCCGCGAAGTGGACGAGGCTGATGCGCGCAGTGCGGTTCGGGTCGTACTCGACCGAAACCACCTTGCCCGGCACTTCAGCCTTGTCGCGACGGAAGTCGACGAGGCGGTAACGCCGCTTGTGACCACCGCCCTGATGACGGACGGTGATGCGGCCCCGGTTGTTGCGTCCACCAACCTGGTAGATTCGCTCGATGAGGCTGCGCTCAGGCTTCGAGGTGGTGATTTCCGCGAAGTCGTAGCCAGTCATCTGGCGCCGGGCCGGAGATGTCGGCTTGTAGGTCTTGATGCCCATGGCTTTAGTTGACCTCGTGCACGTTGATCGACTCGCCTTCGGCGAGGCGAACGTACGCCTTCTTCCAGTTGGAGCGCTTCCCTGAGAAGCGACCCGACCGCTTGATCTTGCCGCGGACGACGAGCGTGCGAACGCCGTCGACCTTGACGCCGTAGAACTGCTCCACGGCTTCCTTGATCTGGATCTTGTTCGCGCCGAGGTTCACTTCGAAGACGACGTCGTTGAGCCCGTTGAGCTGCGACGTGGTCTTCTCGGTCACGATGGGGCGGACGAGGATGGAGATGCTCACGACTGACCTCCGAGCCGCGCCGTGATCGCCTGGACCGCCGACGTGGTGAGGACCAACCGGCTGCGCTTCAGAACGTCGTAGACGTTCACGCCGACCGGCGGGAGAAGGGTGACGTTCTGAAGGTTACGCGCAGACAACTTGACGTTGCCCGACACGTCCGTGACCACGACCACCGCGTCCTTCAGTTCGAAGCGCGCGAGGAATTCCGTGAAGTTCTTGGTCTTGGCCGTGTCGAAGGAGAGATCGTCGAGAACGACGAAAGCCCCCTCCTCCACCCGACGGGAGATCGCTGAGCGCAGTGCGGCAGCCATCTCCTTCTTGTTGACCTTGAAGTCGTAGCTGCGCGGCGTCGGCCCGAAGACCACGCCACCGCCACGCCACTGGGCCGCACGGGTGGTACCGGCGCGAGCGCGACCGGTGCCCTTCTGCTTGAAGGGCTTCTTGCCGCCGCCTCTGACTTCAGCGCGGTGCTTCACGGAGGCAGTGCCTGCGCGACGCTTGGCAAGCTGCTTGCGTACGACGAGGTGCAGCAGATGCTGCTTGAACTCGGCGCCGAAGACGTGCGGGTCGAGTTCGATCTCGCCCACAGGCTGCTTCTGGAGGTTGTAGACGTTGACCTTGGTCATGACTTAAGTCCTGTCAGCCGAGCTTGATGTCGACGTGCACGCCGGCGGCGAGGTCGAGCTTCATGAGCGCGTCCACCGTCTGCTGCGTCGGTTCGATGATGTCGAGGAGACGCTGATGCGTGCGGCGCTCGAACTGCTCACGCGACTTCTTGTCGATGTGCGGGCCGCGCAGGACCGTCCAACGGCTGATCTTCGTGGGAAGCGGGAACGGGCCACGCACATCCACACCAGTCCGCTTCGCCGTCTCCACGATCTCGTGGGCCGACTTGTCGAGCAGCTTGTGGTCGTACGCCTTGAGGCGGATCCGGATCTTGTCGTTCGAGGTCATTTTGGTTCCGTTCGTGGTCCGTGGGGACGACACAAAAAGCCCGGGCCTATTAATGGATCGGCGACCCGAGTGCAAGTGCTGCCGCGCGGGCGCGCGCCGAATTGGAGTTACGCTGCCGAAGCGAGCGCCTCCGCCATCGGGGGGCGGGGTTGTGAACTCCGCCCGAGGCGGAGGGTGTCCGCCTGAAGCGGACGTCGAGCGCCCCGTGAAGGGCGCTCGGGTCGGTCCTAGAACCGGTAGTGCGCGAAGGCCTTGTTGGCCTCGGCCATACGATGGACATCTTCCTTCTTGCGGACCGCGCCACCACGATTGTGGGCGGCCTCGATCAGCTCGTTGGCGAGCTTCTCATCCATCGAACGACCGCTGCGAGCGCGGGAGTTCTGGATGATCCAGCGAATGGAGAGCGCCTCGCGGCGCTCGGGGCGAACCTCAACCGGGACCTGGTAGTTCGAGCCACCGACGCGGCGCGACTTGACCTCGACCTTGGGCTTGCAGTTCTCGATGGCGGTGCGGAACACCATCACCGGGTTCTCACGGGTGCGCTCCTCGATGAGGGCGAAAGCACCGTAGACGACGGCTTCCGCCTTCGCCTTCTTGCCTTCACTCATCAGGACGTTCGTGAACTTCGTGACCACCGGCTCGCCGTAGCGAGGATCGGGGAGCACAGGACGCTTGGGAACTACACCACGACGCGGCATGGGCTTACCTTACTTCTTCGGGCGCTTGGCGCCGTACTTGGAACGGCCCTGACGGCGGGCGTTGACGCCCTGCGCATCGAGGGTACCGCGGATGATGTGGTAACGGACGCCGGGAAGATCCTTCACACGGCCGCCGCGGATGAGCACCGAGCTGTGCTCCTGAAGGTTGTGCCCCTCACCCGGGATGTACGAGGTGACCTCGATCCCATTGGTGAGACGGACACGCGCGACCTTACGGAGCGCGGAGTTCGGCTTCTTCGGCGTGGTGGCGTACACGCGAGTGCACACGCCGCGCTTCTGGGGGCTGCCGCGGAGAGCCGGAGCGCTCGACTTGCGAGCGATCTTCTTGCGGCCGTTCCGGATGAGCTGGTTGATCGTCGGCATCCAAATCCTCTACACTCTGTCTTGCGCCTGTGGGGGCGAGCAAAGGGCCCCGCCACCTATGGCAGCAGAGCCCCTATGTCAAGCGGTCGCGCCTACTTGGCGTCGATCCGCGCGGTAGCCGCGTCCGATTCGTCGGCGAAGCTCATGCCCAGCTTGCGGTAGGCGGCGAAGCCCGTGCCCGCGGGGATGAGACGGCCCATGATGACGTTCTCCTTGCAGCCGCGGAGCTCGTCCACGGCGCCGATGATGGCAGCCTCGGTGAGCACGCGCGTGGTCTCCTGGAAGGAGGCCGCAGAGAGGAACGACTCACAGGACAGGCTGGCCTTGGTGATGCCGAGCAGGATGGGCTCGCACTTGGCATTGAGACCGCCCATGGCCAGGATCTGGCGATTGACCTCGTCGAACTGGTGACGATCGACGACCTCGTCGACCAGGAAGTCGGTGTCACCCGCCTCCTTGATCTTGACGCGGCGCAGCATCTGGCGGACGACCACCTCGATGTGCTTGTCGTTGATCTTCACGCCCTGCAGGCGGTAGACCTGCTGGACCTCGTCGACCAGGTACAGCGCCAACTCGGACTCGCCCTTGATCTTGAGGATGTCGTGCGGGTTCGCAGCGCCATCCATGAGGGCCTCACCCGCGCGGAGGAAGTCGCCTTCATTCACGGTGATGTTCTTGCCCTTCGGGATCAGGTACTCCTGGGTGATGTCCCCTTCCGACGTGACCACGATGCGGCGCTTGCCCTTCGTGTCCTTGCCGAACGAGATGACGCCGTCGCGCTCGGTGATGACCGCGACCTCCTTGGGCTTACGAGCCTCGAAGAGCTCGGCGACACGCGGCAGACCGCCGGTGATGTCCTTGGTCTTCGTGGTCTCACGCGGGATCTTGGCGACGACGTCGCCGACCTTCACCTCGGCCCCGTCCTGCACCATCAGGTACGCGGACACGGGCAGGAAGTAACGAGCGAGCTGCTTGCCCTTCGGGTCGTACACGGCGACGCGGGGCTTGAAGTCCGTGTCCTTGTACTCGGTGACCACGGTGCGGGCGATGCCCGTCGCGTCGATCTCTTCCTTGGCCGAGCGGCCATCGACGATGTCCTCGAAGCGGCCCTGGCCCTCGAAGTTCGCGACGATCGGGACGTTGAAGGGGTCCCACTGGGCCACGCGCATCTTGGCAGCGCACTTCTGGCCGTTGTGGACCAGCAGCTTGGCGCCGTAGGGCACCGTGTAGCGCTCGCGCTCACGGCCCTTGGCGTCGACCACCGCGACTTCGCCGTTGCGGGACATGACGATGTCCTCGCCGTCGCGGTTGCGCGCGACCTGCAGCGAGTCGGAGATGCGGATGGCACCCGAGGTGCGCAGCTCGAGGTAGCTTTGGGCGACCGAGCCAGTCGCCGCGCCACCGATGTGGAACGTGCGCATGGTGAGCTGGGTGCCAGGCTCGCCGATGGACTGGGCGGCGATGACGCCGACGGCTTCGCCCATGTTGACGATGGCGCCGCGCGCGAGGTCGCGACCGTAGCAGGCCGCGCACACACCCCAGCGCATCTCGCAGGTCATGACCGAGCGGATCTTCACGCGGTCGATGCCGGCCTGGACGATGCGGTCCACCGCGTTCTCATCGATCATGTGGCTACGGCCCACGAGCAGCTCATCGCTGTACGGGTCGTGCACGTCCTCCGCCGACACGCGGCCGAGGATGCGCTCGGCCAGATGCTCGATCACCTCGCCGCCTTCGATCAGCGAGCCAACCTCCAGCGAGTCCTTGGTGCCGCAGTCGGGGGCCGTGACGATCATGTCCTGGACGACGTCGACCAGGCGGCGCGTCAGGTAGCCCGAGTTCGCGGTCTTCAACGCCGTATCCGCGAGACCCTTACGGGCACCGTGGGTGGAGATGAAGTACTGCAGAACGGTCAGACCTTCGCGGAAGTTCGCCGTGATGGGCGTCTCGATGATCTCGCCCGAGGGCTTGGCCATCAGACCACGCATGCCAGCGAGCTGGCGGACCTGGGTGGGCGAACCACGCGCGCCCGAGTCGACCATCATCCAGATCGAGTTGAAGGAAGACTGCGACGCCTTCTCTCCGGTCTCGGGATGGACGACCGTCTCGGTGGCGATGTTGCGGAGGAGCTCGTCCGAGATCTCCGTGGTCGCCTTGGACCAGATGTCGACGACGAGGTTGTACTTCTCACGCGGCGTGATCAGCCCCTCGTTGTACTGGCTGTCGGTCTCGCGGACCTTGGCCAAGGACGCGTCGAGGATCTCCTTCTTGCGGTCGGGGATCGCCATGTCCTCGATGCTGATGGAGATACCGGCCTGCATGGCCATGCGAAAGCCGAGCTGCATGAGCGCGTCAGCGAACAGCACGGTCTCCTTCGGCCCGGCCTTGCGGTAGCAGCGGTCGATCAGGTCGCCGAGGGCCTTCTTGGTCATCGGGCGGTCGACGGTGCTGAACGGCAGGACCTGCGGGACGATGTTGTAGAACATCACGCGGCCAACGGTGGTCTCGACGATCTCGCCACGGGCCTCGACGACGTCGACGTCCGTGTCCTGCGTCCACACCGGAACGCGCTGATCGAAGCCGAAGTAGCCGACGGGTGCGACGACAAGCGTCAGGCTGTCCTTGTAGTGCTCGCGGAGCCAGGAGACGGCCTTGGTCAGGGCCTTGAGGCGCGCGCTCACGTTCAGGCGGGCGTCAACCTTGACGACGCCGTCCTTCTTGGTCTCGATGGTCGGGTGCAGGGTCGCGACGACGCGCTGCGCACCGCGGATCTCGGCCAGCTCGTACACGAAGATCGTGAGACCCTCGAGCTCGTGCTCCTTGATGCGCTCCTCGCTGACGTGCGCGTTGCCGAGCTTGGGAGCCAGGCCCGAGATCGACTCGGTGACGTGGCTGGAGGCGAAGCCGAGGACGTCGTCCGGCAGCTTCGTCATGTCGCCAAGACCTTCCTTACGGCCCTTGTAGGACTTGCCGGACGGCGGCAGGCGGCGCGCCAGGTCGAGCAGCAGCGTGGTGTTGTCGTCCGGCTTGATGTCGAACGAGCGCCCCTCTGCGGCCACGACGGCGACGGCGTCACCGCCGAGGGCGGCGAGCTCGCCGAGCACGATCGGCTGACCGTGATCCACATGCTTGTTGACCTCACCGCGGTGGACGTGCCACAGCTCGGTGCGCCCGCCAACGTCGACGCCGACAACCAAGTGGGCGTCGAGCAGGTCGTCGAGGGCGTGCGGGAGACGGATCTCCAGCGGGTTGGACGGCATGCGCACCTTGATGCGCGCGTGCAGATCGACCTCGCCCGCGTCGTACGCAGAGGCGACTTCGTTCGGGCTGCCGTAGGTGCGGCCCTCACCCTTCGCGAACTTGCGCTCGCGGGTCATGTAGTAGGCGCCGAGGACGACGTCCTGCGACGGCTGGATGATGGGCTTGCCGTTCGCGGGGCTCAGGATGTTGTTGGTCGACATCATGAGGACGCGCGCTTCGATCTGCGCTTCGAGCGACAGCGGCACGTGGACGGCCATCTGGTCACCGTCGAAGTCCGCGTTGAAGGCGGTACAGACGAGCGGGTGGAGCTGGATGGCGCGGCCTTCGATGAGCACGGGCTCGAACGCCTGGATGCCCAGACGATGCAGCGTCGGCGCGCGGTTGAGCATCACCGGATGCTCCTTGATGACCTCCTCGAGGATGTCCCAGACCTCCTCGCGCTCCTTCTCGACCATCTTCTTCGCGGCCTTGATGGTCGTGACGAAGTTGCGCTCCTCAAGCTTGTTGTAAATGAACGGCTTGAAAAGCTCGAGCGCCATCTTCTTGGGGAGACCGCACTGGTGCAGGCGGAGCTCGGGACCGACGACGATGACCGAACGGCCAGAGTAGTCGACGCGCTTACCGAGCAGGTTCTGACGGAAGCGGCCCTGCTTGCCCTTGAGCATGTCGGAGAGCGAACGGAGCGGGCGCTTGTTCGGGCCCGTGAACACCTTGCCGCGGCGGCCGTTGTCGAACAGAGCGTCGACGGCCTCCTGCAGCATGCGGCGCTCGTTGCGGATGATGATCTCGGGCGCGTTCAGGTCCTGGAGCCGCTTGAGGCGGTTGTTCCGGTTGATGACGCGGCGGTAGAGATCGTTGAGGTCCGACGTTGCGAAGCGGCCGCCGTCCAGGGGGACGAGGGGGCGCAGGTCGGGCGGGAGGACGGGGATGACCTCGAGCATCATGTGCTCGGGCTTGTTGCCGGAGTCGCGGAAGGACTCGACGATCTTCAGGCGCTTGGCGATGCGACGACGCACCGCGGCCGAAGAGGTCTCCTTCATGTCGGTGCGCAGCTCGTCGGCGAGCGCGACCACGTCGATGCTGGCCAGCTGGTCACGGATGACCTCGCCGCCCATGCCGACCTCAAAGCTGCCGTACCCGTAGGTGGACAGCATCTCCTGGTAGTCTTCCTCGGACAGGATCGCGCCCTTCTCGAGCGGCGTCTCGCCCGGGTCGGTGACGATGTACGACTCACAGTACAGGACCTTCTCAAGGTCCTTGAGGCTGATGTCGAGCAGGTTGCCGATGCGCGAGGGCAGGCTCTTGAGGAACCAGATGTGAGCGACGGGCGTCGACAGGTCGATGTGACCCATGCGCTCGCGACGAACGCGGGCCTCGATGACCTCCACGCCGCACTTCTCACAGGTGATGCCGCGGAACTTCATGCGCTTGTACTTGCCGCACAGGCACTCGTAGTCCTTGACCGGGCCGAAGATGCGCGCGCAGAACAGGCCGTCACGCTCGGGCTTGAACGTGCGGTAGTTGATGGTCTCGGGCTTCTTCACCTCGCCGTGCGACCACGAGCGAATCTTGTCGGGCGAAGCCAGGCTGATCCGCACCGCAACGTAGTTGAGGGGGTTCTTGGGCTTCTTGAAGAGGTTGTACATCTCGCGCACGGTGGGCTCCAGGGACGAGAGACAGGAACGGAAACTGAGGGGAAAAGGTAGGAGGGACGGAGCGCGTCGCGCCGGGACGATCGGTCACCCGATCGCCCCAGCGGCGGCGCGTCAATCCATGCGGAGCGCTTCCTTGTCTTCGACGAGTTCGACGTCGAGGGCAAGGGCCTGCATCTCGCGGACGAGGACGTTGAACGACTCGGGCAGACCGGCCTCCAACGTGTACTCACCCTTCACAATCGACTCGTACATGCGGGTACGGCCGGCGACGTCGTCGGACTTGACGGTCAGGAATTCCTGCAGACCGTAGGCGGCGCCGTACGCCTCCATGGCCCACACTTCCATCTCGCCCAGTCGCTGACCGCCGAACTGCGCCTTACCACCCAGCGGCTGCTGGGTGACGAGCGAGTACGGACCAATCGAACGAGCGTGGATCTTGTCGTCGACCAAGTGATGCAGCTTGAGCATGTACATCACGCCCACGGTCACGCGCTGATGGAACGCGTCGCCCGTGAGACCGTCGAAGAGCATCGTCTGGCCGTCGCGGTCGCGACCACCGAGGACGAGCGCGTCGCGGATCTCGGACTCGCCGGCGCCGGAGAACACCGGCGAGGCGATGGTCAGGCCGCGGCGGTACTTCTCGGCGAAGCGGGTCAGGTCGGCGGAGTCGGCCTTGTCGAGGAAGATCTGGATGTCCTCGTCGCCCTTGAAGAGCTGGCGCAGGTAGTCGCGGAGCGAGTCGTCGCCGTACTTCTTGTCGATCATGTCGCCGATGATGCGGCCCATGCCCTTCGCGGCCCAACCGAGGTGGGTCTCGAGGATCTGACCGACGTTCATACGGGACGGAACGCCCAGCGGGTTGAGGACCAGATCGACCGGGGTGCCGTCTTCCAGGTAAGGCATGTCCTCGGCCGGCAGGATCCGGCTGATGACACCCTTGTTCCCGTGACGACCGGCCATCTTGTCACCGACCGACAGCTTGCGCTTGATCGCGACGTAGACCTTGACCATCTTGATGACGCCCGGAGGAAGCTCGTCGCCCTTCTTGAGGCGCTCGATCTTCGCGCGGAACCGCTCGTGGATCTCGTCGATCTTCGCGCGGATCTGGTCGGTCGTCTTCCAGAGCTTCTCCTCGAGGGTGGCGTCCTTGACCTGGATACGCTCGAAAGCGTCCACGCCGAGCGCGCGCAGCTTCTCGTAGGTGAAGTCGGCGCCCTTCTTGAGGACGATGTTGCCGTCGCCGTCGGCGATGTCGACCGTGGCCTGGAGGCCGTTGAGGAGGCGGGCGACCTGACGGATCGCGGACTCGCGGTACGCCTTGAGCTTCTCGTCACGGTCGCGCTCGATGCGGGCGACGGCCATGCCTTCGATCTCGAGGGCGCGCTGGTCCTTCTCTACGCCTTCGCGGCTGAACACCTGGGCGCCGATGACGGTGCCTTCCACACCCGGGGGGACGCGGAGCGAGGTGTCACGCACGTCGCCGGCCTTCTCGCCGAAGATCGCGCGCAGCAGCTTCTCTTCCGGCGACAGCTGGGTCTCGCCCTTCGGCGTGATCTTGCCGGCCAGAACGTCGCCCTGACGGACCTCCGCGCCGATGCGGACGATGCCGGAGTCGTCGAGGTCCTTGAGGGCCTCGTCGCCCACGTTCGGGATGTCGCGGGTGATCTCTTCCTTGCCGAGCTTGGTGTCGCGCGCGGCGATCTCGAACTCCTCGATGTGGATCGTGGTGAACAGATCCTCCATCGTCAGGCGCTCGTTGATCAGGATCGAGTCCTCGAAGTTGTAGCCACCCCAGGGCATGAACGCGACGACCACGTTCTGGCCAAGCGCCAGCTCACCCGAGTCGGTCGCGGGGCCGTCGGCGATGACGTCGCCGGCGTGCACGCGATCGCCAGGCCGGACAACCGGCTTCTGGTTGATGCAGGTGTTCTGGTTGGAGCGCATGAACTTGGTGAGGTTGTAGATGTCGACGTCAGCGCCGACCTCTCCATCACCATGCTCATCGGTCTTCACCACGATGCGGGAGGCGTCGACCGACTCGACGATACCGTCACGCTTGGCGGTGGTGGTGACGCCGGCGTCACGCGCGACCACGCGCTCCATACCGGTGCCGACGAGCGGCGCCTCGGTGCGGAGGACAGGGACGGCCTGGCGCTGCATGTTCGAGCCCATCAGGGCGCGGTTGGCGTCGTCGTTCTCGAGGAACGGGATGAGCGCCGCGGCGACGGACACGAGCTGGTTGGCCGCGACGTCCATGAGGGTGACGTCCTTGGGCGCCACCATCACGAAGTCACCGCCACGACGGGCGGCGGCCAACTCGGTGCCGAACGAGCCGTCCTCTTCCGTGGGGCCGGCCATCGCGATGACATGCTTGCCACCGTCGTTGGAGAGCTCCTCGTCGAGGGCGTCGAAGAACACGATGTCGTTCGTGTCGACCTTGCCGTCGGTCACGCGGCGGTACGGCGTCTCGATGAAGCCGAACTCGTTGACGCGGGCGAAGGTGGACAGCGACGCGATCAGACCGATGTTCGGGCCTTCCGGCGTCTCAATCGGGCAGATGCGACCGTAGTGCGTGGGATGGACGTCGCGGACGTCGAAGCCAGCGCGCTCACGCGTCAGACCGCCCGGCCCCAGGGCCGACAGGCGGCGCTTGTGGGTGATCTCGGACAGAGGGTTGGTCTGGTCCATGAACTGCGAGAGCTGGCTGGAGCCGAAGAACTCCTTGACCACGGCGCTCACGGGCTTGCTGTTGATGAGATCGTTGGGCATCAAAGCCTCGATCTCCTGCAAGCTCATGCGCTCCTTGATGGCCTTGGCCATGCGCTCCAGACCGACGCGGTACTGGTTCTCGAGCAGCTCGCCCACCGCGCGGACGCGGCGGTTGCCGAGATGGTCGATGTCGTCGACCTGACCCTTGTTGTTCTTCAAGTCGATCAGGTACTTCACGACCTCGAGGATGTCCTCGCGGGTGAGCGTGGTCTGCTCGAGCGGAACGTCGAGGCCCAACTTGTGGTTGAGCTTGTGACGGCCGACGCGCGACAGATCGTAGCGCTCGGGGTTGAAGAACAGGTTCTCGAAGTGCTGCTCGGCGGCGTCCCAGGTGGGGGGATCACCCGACCGGAGACGGCGGTAGATCTCGACGATCGCCTCTTCACGGCTCTCGATCTTGTCGACCAGCAGCGTGTCGCGCAGGAACGCGCCGACGATGAGGTTGTCGATGAAGAGCGTGCGGAACTCGGAGATGCCGTGCGCCTGCAGCTTGGTGAGCGAGTCGAGCGACATGGCCTCGTTGCACTCGACCAGGATGCGACCGGTGTTCATGTCCACCAGGTCGTACGCGCTAACGAGACCGACGAGATCCTCTTCCAGCATCGGGATGGTCGCGTACTCGATGACGCGCTCGCGGCCGTCCATCACCACCGTCTCGGTGGTGATCATGTCGGCCTTTTCCATCTTCTTGATGATGTTCTTGAGGAACTTCTTATCCTTCTTGAGGATGACCTTGCCGTCCGGGCCGACGATGTCGATCGAGGCCTTCTGGTGGAACAGCAGGTCGGTGGTGGTCCGCTTGAACCAGCCCTCAGCCGTCCGGAAGACGGTCTCGCCCTCGTAGAAGTAGTTCAGCAGCTCTTCGGTGCCGTAGCCGAGCGCGCGCAGGAGCACCGTGGCGGGCAGCTTGCGGCGGCGATCGATGCGGACGTAGAGGATGTCCTTGGTATCGAACTCGAAGTCGATCCAGGAGCCGCGGTTCGGGATGATTCGCGCGGTGAAGATCAGCTTGCTGCCGCCCGTCTTGGAGCGGTTGCTGTCGAAGAAGATGCCAGGGCTGCGGTGCAGCTGGCTAACGATGACGCGCTCGGTGCCGTTGATGATGAACGTACCGTTGTCCGTCATCAGGGGGATCTCGCCGAAGTAGACCGGCTGATCCTTGGCGTTGAGGACGTGGCGCTGCTTCTGCTCGTCCTCTTCGCTGTAGACGACGAGGCGCACGACCACCTTGATCGGCGCCGAGTACGTCATGCCGCGCTCGCGGCACTCGTCCTCGTCGTACTTCGCCGACTCAAGCTCGTAGCTGACGAACTGGAGCGAGGCGCGGCCAGAGAAGTCGTCGATCGGGAACACGCCGATGAAGACGCCCTGGAGACCGGTCGCCTCCCGCTGCTCAGGCGGGACGCCCGGCTGCAGGAACTGGTCGTAGGACCTCCGCTGGATCTCGATAAGGTTCGAGACGTCCACCACGGTGGGGAACTTCTGGTAGGTCCGGCGGTACCGGTAGTTGTTGGCAAGGAGCTTGGACATCAACGAACCCCGTATAGGTGGGAAGCCGGTTCGGGCGTACGACCCGAGGACGACCCGCGAGGAGGAAAACGAGGATCAAACGTGCGACCGCCGAAGCGATCGGACCCGATCCCGGAGGACCGGGTCAGGCTTGGCGGTGAGCCAAACCCGTGGAACACGCCGTACTCAACGGCACGACACCGGACGGGCGCGCCCCCGAGTTCACACCGCCGCGAGCGACGGTGGAGATCGGGAGCGGCCCGCCCGGTGCCTTACACCACAGCGGCAGAACCGAGGTGGTGTGGCCGAGCGCGGCGGGTAGGGTTCAAGCTACTTGAGCTCGACCTTGGCGCCGGCATCGTCGAGCTTCTTCTTGGCGGCGTCGGCGTCAGCCTTGGACACGCCTTCCTTGACCTTGGACGGAGCGGCCTCGACGAGGTCCTTGGCCTCCTTGAGGCCGAGACCCGTCAGCTCGCGGACGGCCTTGATGACGTTGATCTTGTTGGCGCCGGCCTCAACCAGCACCACGTCGAACTCCGTCTTCTCTTCGACCGGGGCGGCCGCGGCGGCGGGGCCAGCGGCGACGGCGACGGCGGCCTGAGCCTTCACGCCGAGCTCGGCCTCGAGCGTCTCGATGAGGGACTTGACCTCTCCGAGCTTGAGGTTCTTGATGTAGTCGACGACCTGATCCTGAGTGACGGACATGACTTCCTCCGATGCGAATTGATTGAACTGAAGTTGGGATTGGAAACGGCTCGTGGTGCGGGCGGAGGCCGAGGCCCCCTAGGCCATGTGGCCTACTCCCCTTCCTCGAGCTTCGTGGCGTAGTTGGACAGCAGGTTCATGAGGTCGCGGCCAGGGGCCCCGATGACTCCGAGCACCGACTGCGGCGCGGACAGAACTGTCGCGAGCAGGCTGCTGAGGAGCTCCTCACGGCTGGGCAGAGAAGCGACGGCCTCGACGCCCTTGACGTCGAGCACAGTGCCCTCGAAGAAGCCCGCGCGAATGGCGAGCTTGTCGTTCTCCTTGCGGAGGTCGAGGAAGACCTTGACCGCAGCGGAGGGATCCTCGCCCGCGAAGACGACGCCGATGTTGCCCTTGAAGTGCGAGGACAGCGAGGCCGTGTCGGACTCAGCGATGGCCTTGCGGGCGAGCGTGTTCTTCACGATGCGGAACTTGGCACCGGCCTTCTCGACGCCCCTGCGGACCTTGTCGAGCTGGAACGGCGTCGAGCCCTTGTAGTCGGTGAGGATCAGGAGCGGCGCCTTAGCGAACGCGCCCTTGATTTCCTCGATGAACTCGGCCTTTTCGGAACGGTCCATGGTTTACCTCTACCGGAGCTCGGTCGCGAGGCGCGCGACCTCGTTGGCGTCGACGCGGATACCGGGTCCCATCGTCGTCGAAATCGAGAAACCACGGAGGTAGGTACCCTTCGCGGACGACGGCTTAAGGCGCATGACTTCCTTGATCAAGGTGAGGATGTTCTCCTTGAGCTTCTCGGAACCCATGCTGGCCTTGCCGACGGATGCCTGGATGATGCCGGCCTTCTCGACGCGGAACTCAACGCGACCGGCCTTGATCTCGCGAACGGCGTTCGCGATCTCCTCGGGGCCGACAACGGTGCCGCTCTTCGGGTTGGGCATCAAGCCACGCGGGCCCAGGACGCGACCGAGACGGCCGACCTTGGCCATCAGGTGACGAACGGAGACGGCGCTGTCGAAGTCCGTCCAGCCGCCGTTCACCTTCTCAATCAGATCGTCAACACCGACCACGTCGGCGCCGGCCTCAATGGCCGCCTTGGCCGCATCGCCGTCCGCGAAGACGATGACGCGAACGGTCCTGCCCACGCCATGCGGGAGGCTGATCGCACCACGAACCATCTGATCTGCCTGCTTGGGATCCACGCCGAGACGGAGGGAAACTTCGACGGACTCGTCGAACTTCGCCTTCGCGATCTGCGGGATCAGCTCCAGGCCCTGATCGATTCCGTACCTGACGGCCGGGTCGACCAAAGCGCGGACGGCAGCGTATCGCTTGCCTACCTTCGCCACGTTTCCTGTCTATGCGGCCACAAGGGCCGCGCGGAGCCGGATGGGGTGATGGCGGGTTTCCCCTCCCCCAGAGCCGTGTCCGCCGGTTGCGGTTGAATTCTCAGACGACGGTCAGGCCCATGGAACGGGCCGTGCCCTTCACCTGAGAGATGGCCGACTCCAACGAAGTGCAGTTGAGGTCGGGAAGCTTGGTCTTCGCGATGTCCGACACCTGGTCCACGGTGACCTGGCCGACCTTGTCGCGGTTCGGGACGCCGGAGCCCTTCTTGATCTTGGCGGCCTTGATCAGGAGGACGGGCACGGGTGGCGTCTTGGTGATGAACGTGAACGAGCGATCCGCGTAGACCGTGATGACCACCGGGATGGTCAGGCCTTCCGCCGCGAGGGGCTTGGTGGCCTCGTTGAACTGGTCGCAGAACTGCTTGATGTTCACGCCGGCCTGACCAAGCGCGGGACCAACCGGGGGGGCCGGACGGGCCGCACCAGCTGGGATCTGAAGCTTGATGTAACCGGTGATCTTCTTGGCCATTGAAGGCTCCTAAAGGCGAGTCAGAGGCGGGTGAGGACGTGCGCTGGGGCGCGACCGTTTCAGGAGAGCTTCTCAACCTGATGGAACGAGAGCTCGGTGGGGACAGGACGTCCGAACATGTTGATGATGACGCGCAGCTTGCCGCGAGTCTCATTGATCTCGTCGATGGTGCCGCGCATGGAGGCGTAGCGACCCTCGGTGAGGCGGACCTCCTCACCCAGCTCGAAGTCGACGACGGGACGCGGCTCTTCCTCATTGGAGAGCAGGCGCGTGATCTTCTCAACCTCCGCCTCGGGGACGGGCGGCGGGTTGCGGAGACCACCGACGAAGCCGGTGATCTTCGGGGTGTTCTTCACGAGGTGGTAGGTCTCGTTGTCGAGCTCCATCTCCACGAGGATGTACCCGGGAAAGAACCGGCGGGTCTGCTTGCGCTTGGTCTTGGGGTCAACGACGACCTCCGACGGCACGAGCACCCGACCGAAGCGATCAGCCAGGTTGTGCATCTCCATGCGCTGCTTGAGGCCGAGGACTGCCTTTTCCTCGGACCCGGACAGCGTGTGGATGGCATACCAGCGCTTGGACATTGCGGGAGTCTCCCGTTCCGCGTGCCGTGCACGCGGGACGATCAGCCTTCGGTGTAGAGAACGAAATCCGCGACGGTCTTCCAGAACAGGTCGAACACACCCATCAGCAAGGCGATGCCGATGGCCGTGAGGATGACGGTGGTGGAGGCACGCACCGTCTCTTCGCGGGTAGGCCAAGTCACCTTGGCCAGTTCGGTCACAACCTCGCCCGTGAAGCGGACGGCGTTCTGATTGCGGATCAGCAAGAAGAAGGAGGCGATGCCAGACAGCGCCGCAGCGAGGCTGCTGGTGCTGAACAGGCCGGCTGCCCACACGTCGTCCGGGAGCGCGAACTGGAGCAGCGCAGACACCACGGCCTGATGAACGAACACTCCTGCAAGCAGGGCGCCGATCAAGAAGACGAGCATGACGTAACGCTGATGGTTCATGTTCTAGCCCGGAACGTGGGGCACAAAATGGGGCGGGCCAGCCTAGCGCAGCGAGCGCCAGTTGACAAGTCCCGCTCAGCAAAACGGCGCCCCGGAGGGCGCCGCTGGCCGGAACTGCGCCCCGAAAGGCGCCGTTCACAGAGTCTCATCGGCCAGAGCGACCGACGAGCGAAATCAGGCGACGATCGTGCCGACGACACCGGCGCCGACGGTGCGACCGCCCTCGCGGATGGCGAAGCGCAGACCGGCTTCCATGGCGATCGGCATGATCAGCGTCACTTCCATCTCGACCGAGTCACCCGGCATGACCATCTCGCGGCCATCAGGCAGCGTGATCTCACCGGTGACGTCCGTCGTGCGGAAGTAGAACTGGGGGCGGTAGCCCTTGAAGAACGGCTTGTGACGGCCGCCCTCCTCCTTCTTCAGGATGTACACGTTCGCCTTGAACTTGGTGTGGGGCTTGACCGAGCCGGGCTTGGCGAAGACCTGGCCGCGCTCGATGTCCTCACGCTTCAGACCGCGGATCAGCAGACCGACGTTGTCGCCAGCCCGGCCCTCGTCGAGGAGCTTGCGGAACATCTCGACGCCGGTGATCGTGGAGGTCTGCGTGTCCCGCATGCCGAGGACTTCGACCGACTCGCCGACCTTGATGATGCCGCGCTCGATGCGGCCGGTGGCGACGGTGCCACGACCGGAGATCGAGAAGACGTCCTCAACGGGCATCAGGAAGGGCTTTTCCGTCTCGCGCACGGGGGTCGGGATGAACGAGTCAACCGCCTCCATGAGCTTGATGACGGAGGGACGACCGTACTCGCTGGCGTCACCCTGCATGGCGAGGAGCGCGGAGCCGCGGATGACGGGAGTGTCGTCGCCGGGGAACTCGTACGCGGAGAGGAGCTCGCGAACTTCCATGTCGACGAGGTCGAGGAGCTCGGTGTCGTCGACCATGTCGCACTTGTTCATGAACACGACCATCGAGGGGACCTGCACCTGGCGGGCCAGGAGCACGTGCTCGCGGGTCTGGGGCATCGGGCCGTCGGTGGCGGCGACGACGAGGATCGCGCCGTCCATCTGGGCGGCGCCCGTGATCATGTTCTTGATGTAGTCAGCGTGACCAGGACAGTCGACGTGAGCGTAGTGACGGTTGACCGTCTCGTACTCGACGTGCGAGGTGTTGATCGTGATGCCGCGGGCCTTCTCTTCCGGGGCCTTGTCGATGTCCTCGTACTTCATGGCCTTGCCGCCCGAAGCGATCGCCATGGTCATGGTGATGGCGGCGGTCAACGTGGTCTTGCCGTGATCGACGTGGCCGATCGTACCGATGTTGACGTGCGGCTTGTTGCGCGAGAACTTTTCCTTGGCCATGGGGCTTCTCCCTTCTGGAGATTCCGGGCCGGTGGACCGGCGCGGGTGGATTGTCGATTGGGTATTGGGACCGGCACCGTGTAACCGGCCACCGGACAGACGACGAAGCGAGAAGACAGGCTGGCCCAGAGCGTGGGCGCGGAACCAGCGAGAATGGAGCCCTTATCGGGATTTGAACCCGAGACCTCGTCCTTACCAAGGACGCGCTCTACCACTGAGCTATAAGGGCGTACGGAACGTGGAGCGGGAAACGAGGCTCGAACTCGCGACATTCAGCTTGGAAGGCTGACGCTCTACCAACTGAGCTATTCCCGCCCGGTGCCATCCTCTGACCAGCGGTGGTCTTGCTCTGCCTTCCTTACGACGACCCACCGGAGACCGGACTGGTACGTCACGAGGACGGGCGAACTAAGACCACCGCCGGGCACGCGTGCGCGTGCGAGGTGTGGTGGGGGAGGTAGGGTTCGAACCTACGTAGCGTTAGCGTCCGGTTTACAGCCGGATCCCATTGACCACTCGGGCACTCCCCCGAATTCGAATGTGAAAAGAGCGACGCGTGCTGGCGAAGGGACTTGAACCCGCAACCGCCTGATTACAAATCAGGTGCTCTACCAATTGAGCTACGCCAGCTGATTGAGCAACGCCAGCTTTGGGCGACCCGACCAGCGCGGCCCCGCATATGGCGATCTGGCCGTCTCTGTCAAGCCGTCGACGAGGGAAAATCCGCGATCGCTATCCCGCCTATCCGCGGCGCAGCTTCAAGCCCTAGGGATCACGGCAGCGGCGGGGCGAACCACTCCGGGGGCAGCGTCGGAGAGAGCTCGAGGTCCCGCAGCTCGATCGTGTCGATCGTCTCCGTCCCTCGCGACACGACGACGCGGTCCGGGCGAAGCGCGCCGTCCTCCAGCTCGCGCCACCCCTCGAAGGTCCAGCGCATGGACGCGCCCGGTGCTCCGTGCTCCACCCCCAGCAAGCGCCAGGTGTCGCCGTCGATGATCAGGCGGGTGGGCGCGGAGTCCGAGTCCCCCTCGCTCGCGAGCTCGACCATCGGGTGTCCTGACACCATGCGGACGGCGTCGACGTGCAGGTCGCCCGCGTCGGGCAGGTTGAGCTTGCCCGCGCCCAGGTCGATCGCGATCTGCAGCACGGACTCCGGGGAGAACCGGTCGATCTGTTCGCGCACCAGAGACGCGTCGAGCTTCTTGGTGGAGCCTTCCAGCCACGCGAGCTGGCCGACGATGCCGGACTTGCTGTCGCGACCGTCGCCGGCAAGCACGTCGATGGACAGGTAGCGATCATCCCCGCGACGGACGAACACGTGGCGGATGCGTCCGCCGGACGGGGTGACGCGGTCAAAGCGGAACAGCACCGTCGGCGCGTTCGCGGCCCCACCCGAGGCCCCTGCGTGCGCCCGCTCCATGCGCGACACGATCTCGCTGGCGTCGGTCGGGATCTTGGCGAGGCGGGGGTCCTGTGGGGGCGCCTGCGGCTCCACCGTCGCGCCGTCGCTTGGCCAAACACCGATCACGCGGCGTCGGTCCTCATCCTGCTCGACGAGCCGGACGACCACACCCTGGGGCAGCGCCAGGGCCGCCACGCAGCCGCGAGCCAGCTCCACGTCCTGCACGGTGGTGGAGCGGAACAGGAAGCGCCACCCCTCCCCCTGCACGTAGCGACGCACGACAGCGCCTGGACAGCGCGCGCCGGTGGCCGCGTCCGAGAGATCGTCCGCCACTTCGCGCGTGGCGACCGGATCAGACTCCAGGTAGTAGCCTTGAGCTCGCGCGAACGTCGATGCGACGAGCCACGAAGCGAACCACGTCGACAACTGGTGCCTCCACGCGCGATGCGCGACCCCGACGCCGGTATCCTCGCCTCCGAGCTCCGACACGTCGTCGGATGCCTTCAGCGCCTGATCGGGGCGCCGCTGCATGACGCGTGGATGTCGTCGACCGGTCAGGTTGTGCTGGCGGTGGGCCACGATTTGGTGCTGATCGAGCACGATCCGGTACCTCGCCTGCACACGATCGCGGGGCGTCCCCGCAACCCCATCAACCCGTTCAGCTTCCAGGGCCTGCTGCGCGCGCGCGTCCAAGGCCCCCTCACCGCCCTGCGAACGGTCAACGACGATCGCGTGGTGGAGCTGGTGTTCGGGGCACACACGCTGCACGCCCGCTTGTTCGGGAAGGGCGGCGGGATCTGGCTGGTGGAGGGCGAACGCGTCATCGGGAGCGCAGGCGGACCAGCCCCGGAGGCGCTCCCTCCCCTGCCCGCCGGCTCCCCACGCGCGACCCCGCCTCGCTTCGCACCGATTGAAGGTGACTGGGACCGGGCTGCGCGAGACTTCCTGGGTCCGATCGCGGCGCGCGTGGCCTTGGACAGCGCGCGTCGGCGCGTTCGAGTGCACCTGGGCACACTGCTCGCTCGCGAGCGACGTCTGGTCGCCAACCTGTCTGAGGATCTGGGCCGGGCTGACCGTTCGGACCAGCTCCGCGCTTCGGCGGACGCTCTCGCGGCGATGCTGCACACCATCCCGCGCGGCGCGCGCGCGGTCGACCTGCCCAATCTGTCGGACCCCGAGCGCACGCTCCACATCGAGCTCGACCCGTCCAAGCCGGCGTCGGCGACCATGGGCCGACTCTACGACAAGGCTGGGCGCCTGGACCGTGCCTCGGGTGGCATCTTGGAGCGTCTGGACACGGCCGAGCGCAAGGTCGCATCCCTCGACGAGGCCCGCGCCAGCCTGGACACCGCCGACCGCGACGCGCTGGCCGCGATCTTGGCGCGATGGCCCCTCCCCCAGCCCAAGCCCAAGCAGGACGCGCCCGCCGCGCCCTTTCGCACCTGGACGGGGCCTCAGGGGCAGGTCGTGTACGTCGGGCGCAACGACAAGGGGAACCACGCGCTGGTCTTTCGCCACTCGCGCGGGCGGGACTGGTGGCTGCACGTCCGCGATCGTCCAGGCGCGCACGTGGTGCTGCCCATGGCGAACACCGGCTCGGCGCCGTCGCTCGAGCAGCTGCTGGTCGCGGCGAATATCGCGCTGGCGGCGTCTGGTGCCAAGCCCGGCGAGGCCTACGACGTGGTGTACGCGCGCGTGGCCGATCTGCGCCCGATCAAGAGCGCGCCCGGCAAGGTGCTGGTGCGCGACGAGCGTGTGCTGCACGTGCGTCGCGAGGCGCTCGAAGGCTGGACGATCACCTAGCGACAGATCGCTACGCGGGCCCGATCAGCAGCTTCATCACGGTCTTGCCGACGCCCAGCGTGTCGCCCGCGTGCAGGCGCGCCACCTGGACGCGCCGACCGTTGTGGTAGGTGCCGTTGGTGCTGCCCAGGTCGCGAAGGAACAGCATGGAGGCGCCGAAAACCTCGACGTAGGCGTGGCGACGGCTGACCTCAGCGTCGGACAGCGGGACCTCGCCCTGGCCGCGGCCGATCGCGAGCGAGCCGCGGGGGAAAGGGTACTCCTTGCCCTTGTCCGGACCCGCCAGCACCTTGACTCGAGCCTCGAAGCCCGAGGGGACCCGGAGGGTCTGGGCCAAGCCGTCGCTGTGGTCCGACGAGCCGGAGAGCTCCTCGTCGAGCAGCCAGGCGACGCCCTCCTCCGCGTTGCCCGAGGCCTCGACCTCGTCCTCATTGCCGAAGAGCAGCAGCTTGGTGGTGCCGACCACGATCTCGCTGCCGGGGCGCAGGACCACGTCTTGGATGCGGCGGCCGTCGACCATCGTGCCGTTGGTGCTGCCCAGGTCCTGAAGGACGAAGTGTCCGTTGCGGAACACGACTCGGCAGTGCGCGCCGCTGACCAGCACGTCGTCGAGGCGCACGTCACCGCGCACGCGGCCGATCAGCAGGGGCTGATCTTCACGGAGCGGGATGGTGAGGCCCTGCTTGGGGCCGCCGACGACTCGAAGGAAGGCTCTGGCCAACTACGCGCTCTTGCGTGCGGGGACAGCTGCGCCAAGGGTGGCGCGGTGCACACGCCCTGGTAGCTCGCGCCCGAGCAGGCGCGCCATCTCGTGCCCGGCGATCGCCAGACGATCGAGGTCCACGCCGGTCTCTACGCCGAGGCCTCGGAACAGGTAGACGAGGTCCTCTGTGGCCGCGTTGCCCGCAGCACCGGGCGCGTAGGGGCAGCCACCGATGCCGGCCACCGAGCCGTCGAACCGACGGATACCCGCGTTGAAGGCAGCGAAGACGTTGGCCGCGGCCATGCCGTGCGTGTCATGCGTGTGCAGCGCGAGGCGCTCAATCGGGGCGCCGGAGTCCACCAGCAGCTTGATCAGCGCGGCGACCTGACCGGGCGTGCCGATCCCGGTGGTGTCGCCGAGCGCGACCTCCTGCGCGCCCAGGTCGAGCATGGTCAGCACCAGATCGCGCACCTTCTCCGGGGCGACGTATCCCTCGTAGGGGCAGCCGAACACGGTGGAGACATAGGCGCGGACCGACATGCCCTCGTCGAGCGCGGTGCCCATGACGCGGCGGAGGTCCGCGACGCTCTCGCGCACGGTGCGGTTCACGTTCTTGGCGTTGTGCGTCTCGCTGGAGGACAGGAACGTGCAGATGTGCCGGATGCCCGAGGAGAAGGCGCGGTCCAGGCCCACCGGGTTGGGGACCAGCGCCCAGAAGCGCGCGCCGGTGTCGGTGGGGAGCGCGGCCACCACGTCCGCGGCGTCCGCGAGCGCAGGGATGCGATCGGCGCGGACGAACGAGGTGACCTCGATGTCCGTCAGCCCCGCCGCCAATAGGCGATGCAGGTGCGCGATCTTGTCGGCCGTGGGGACGACGATCGGCTCGTTTTGCAGGCCGTCTCGCATGGAGACTTCGAAGAGGCTGACCTGGTCCGGCATGGACGCTCCTCACCCCGGGATTGTATCGCGTGCGACGGGGTTGTCACGCTTCATCCACTCGGCATGCATCGGCGTTCCTGCTGGTGGATTCCACCCTACCGCATGGCATGCAGAACCCGTACGCCTGCACAGCACTGCCTTACCGCACGGAAAGCAACTTCCCCCGTCGACGAAGCGGCCCGCCGTGTGCAGGAAAGCGGCCTGGAGGCGCGGCCATGATGTTCCGCCAGCTCTACGACGCAGCGAGCAGCACCTACACCTACCTCCTCGCGGATCCGACGACGCGAGAAGCCGTGCTCATCGACCCGGTCTTTGAGCAGCACGCGAGGGACGCGTCGCTGTTGCGCGAGCTTGGCCTCACCCTGCTCGCCACGGTGGACACGCACTGCCACGCGGATCACGTGACCGGCGCGTGGCTGATGCACGCCGCGCTCGGCAGCCGCATCGGGCTCTCCCCCATGTATGGCGCAGCGAACGTCGATCTCCCGCTGGCGAACGGCGACCTCATCCGGTTCGGCGCCCACGCGCTGCGGGTGGCCACCACGCCCGGCCACACCGACGGCTGCCTCACGTTCGTCCTCGACGACGGCGTGATGGCGTTCACCGGCGACGCGCTGTTGATCCGCGCGGCCGGCCGCACCGACTTCCAGCACGGTGATCCAGCCAGCCTCTACCAGTCGATCCAGCAGCAGATCTTCACGCTGCCGGACACCTGCCAGGTGTGGCCCGCCCACGACTACGAGGGCCGGACCTGCAGCACGGTCGGCGAGGAGAAGGCGTTCAACCCACGGATCGGCGGCGGCGCCAAGGTGGAGGACTTCGTTGGGTACATGCGCAACATGGCCCTGCCCCACCCCAAGCAGATCGACATCGCGCTGCCTGCGAACATGCGCTCAGGCTGCCCCGAGGACGGGCAGTACCCGCACAAGATCACCTGGGGCCCGGTCACCCGCTCCTACGCCGGCGTGCCGGAGGTCGACCCGACGTGGGTGGCGACCCACAGGGGCGAGCTGACGCTGATCGACGTGCGAAGCGCCGACGAGCTGCACGGCGAGCTCGGCTCGCTGTCCGACGCCCGAAACATCCCGCTCGACGCCCTGCGCGACCGCCTCGGCGAGATCGCGGACGACCGCCCGATCGTCACCGTCTGCCAGACCGGGAAGCGCTCCGCGATGGCCGCCCAGATCTTGACCAAGGCCGGCCGCTCACGCGTCGCCAACGCCGCAGGCGGCATGGTCCGCTGGCGCGCGCTTGGCCTCCCCTCCTGAACCTCTCGACGCTCGCCACACGGCCCTCCTGGAGCCCCGATGCCTGATTCACTCCCCACGGCTGGACAGCTCGAAGAGGTGCTGGAGAAAGCACCCCGACGCGCGCGCCGACGCCGCTGGATCATCGGGCTAGGCATCGCGACCACGCTGGTGGTTGGACTGGGCGTCACGATCTGGTCGCTCACGCGCGGCGGTGACCCCGTCTGGCGCACAGAGCCCGCCACCATCGAGGACCTGTCGGTGCGGATCACCGCCGTGGGCACCATCGCCCCGCGTCTGGTGGTGGACGTGGGCTCCGAGCAGTCCGGCGTCGTGTCTGACGTGTTCGTCGACGCGAACGATCCGGTCACCAAAGGCCAGGCGCTGGCCGAGTTGGACCAGCGCGTCCTGTCCCTGCAGGACCGCGAAGCGCACGCGCAGATGGCGTCGCTGGTGGCGTCGCTGGAGCAGAGCAAGACCGCGGTGGCCGCGGCTGAGCTGGACTGGTCGCGCACAAAGGCGCTCGACCGCGCAGGCGCGCTGGCCCCGGCAGACCGCGACCGGGTGTCCCAGGCGCTGGAAAACGCCCGCGGCGCCAAGTCCGCCGCCGAGGCGCAGCTGTCTGCGGCCCGCGCGCGGCTCGACATGACGAACACCAACCTGAAGAAGGCCGTGATCCGCTCGCCGATCGACGGCGTGGTGCTGGTCCGGAACATCGACCCCGGACAGTCGGTCGTGGCGTCGTTCCAAGCGGTGACGTTGTTCCAGGTGGCGCAGGGCTTGGAGGACCTGGAGGTCGACGTCGACATCGACGAGGCGGACGTGCCGCGTGTGGCGCCCGGTCAGACCGCGACCTTCACGGTGCCTGCCTGGCCCGATCGCGAGTTCACCGCGGAGGTGTCCAAGCTGCACCTGGCCCCCCAGACGACCAGCGGCGTGGTCACCTACCGGGCGGAGCTGCTCGCCAAGAACATCGACGGCGCGCTGCGCGTGGGCATGACCGCCACCGCCCGCATCGAGGCCGCGCGCACGCCAGGCGCCCTCACCGTCTCGCTCGCGGCGCTCCGCTGGGCGCCGACCGTGCTCCGGGAAGACCTGGCGCCGACCGCCGCTGGGCAGGGCCGGGTGTGGGTGCTGGAAGGCGAGACGCCCAAGCCCGTGCTGGTGACGCTGGGGCCCTCCGACGGCCTCCGTCAGGCGGTGACCGGCACGCTCAAGGAGAAGGACCTGCTCATCGTGGGCCAGGACGAGGCGAAGTGATCGAAGCCCCGCCAGTCGTGCTGTCGCTGCGCTCCGTCCACCGTGAGTACGGGGACGGCGACGCGACCGTGAAGGCGCTCGACGGCGTCAGCCTGGACATCAGCCAGGGCGAGTTCGTCGCGTTCATGGGCCCATCTGGGTCGGGCAAGTCCACCTGTCTCAACGTGCTGGGCTGCTTGGACCAGCCGACCGCCGGCACCTACTCTTTCCTGGGCCGCGACGTGAGCAAGCTCAACGCCGAGCAGCGCGCCCTGCTGCGCAGGCACTGGCTGGGCTTCGTGTTCCAGTCGTTCAACCTGCTGCCGCGGACGAGCGCGCTGGAGAACGTGGAGCTGCCGCTGGTCTACCAGGGCGTGGGCGCGATCGAGCGAACCAAGCGCGCCCGGGAGGCGCTCGCCGTAGTTGGGCTCGCCGCGTGGGCACACCACCTGCCCAACGAGCTCTCCGGCGGTCAACAGCAGCGCGTGGCGATGGCGCGCGCGATCGTCGCGCAGCCCGCCGTGCTGTTCGCGGACGAGCCGACCGGGAACCTGGACACCACCAAGAGCCACGAGATCGGCAAGCTGCTGAGTGACTTGAACCAGACGCGCGGCCTGACGATCGTGATGGTCACCCACGAGGAGGAGATGGCGGCGTACGCGTCGCGCATCGTCCGCTTCCGAGACGGGCGCATCGAGCGCGACGAGGCGCGAACCGCATGATCCTCAACGCCTTCCGCCTCGCGCTCCGTCAGCTCAACCGCAACCGTGTGCGCACCTTCCTCACGTCGTTGGGCATCCTGATCGGCGTGGCTGCCGTCATCTGCCTCGTGGCGCTGGGTCGAGGCGCGACTGCGCGCATCCAAGGAGACCTCCAGAGCTTCGGGAACAACCTGCTCTTTGTGGTGCCGGGCACCGAAGGACCGGGCGGTCGTGGCAGCGCGGCGCCGCTGCGCGAAGAGGACGGACAAGCGCTGGCCGCCGCGGTGAACGGGGTGGCGGCCGTCGTCCCGACCACCGCCCGATCGCTGCGCGCCGTGCGCGGCGACCAGAGCTGGCGCACCAACGTGTGGGGCGCGTCGAACGAGTACTTCGACGCGATGAACTGGAAGATCGCACAGGGCCGCGACTTCATGGAGGGCGAGCTTCGCGCCGGCGGCGACGTCTGCGTGTTGGGCGCCACTGTCGCCACGGAGCTGTTCGGAGCGCAGTCCCCCATCGGCGAGCACGCGCGGCTGGACCACCTGGACTGCCGCGTGATCGCCGTGCTGGGTGCCAAGGGTGAGAACGCGTTCGGGCAGGATCAGGACGACCTAGTCGTGGTGCCGCTGCGCACCATGCAGCGCCGGATCGCCGGCAACCGCGACATCAGCATGCTCGTCGTGTCCGCGCGCGACGACGCCGACACCGACGCCGTGAAGCGCGACGTCGAGGCCGTGATGCGCGTGCGTCGGCACATCGGCGGCGGCGCCGAGCCCGACTTCTTCGTGCGCGACATGGCCGAGGTGATGGGCATCCTCAACGGGATCTCCGTGGTGCTGACCGGCTTCCTGGGCGCCGTCGCGGCGATCAGCCTGCTGGTGGGCGGCATCGGGATCATGAACATCATGATGGTGTCGGTCACCGAGCGCACCCGCGAGATCGGGGTGCGCTTGGCGATCGGCGCGACCGCGCGCGACGTGCTCACGCAGTTCCTGGTGGAGGCGGTCGTCCTCGCGTGGATCGGCGGGCTTGCCGGCGTCATCGTGGGGATCGGTGCGTCGGCGATCGCCGCGGCGGGCTTCGGGCTGCCGCTGATCGTCGACCCACCTGTGATCGCGCTCTCCTTCGCAGTGTCAGGCGCCATCGGCATCGCGTTCGGCTACTTCCCGGCGCGCCGCGCGGCCCACCTCGATCCGATCGACGCGCTGCGGCACGAGTAGGTCGCGGTCGGATACAGCGCCGTATGCGAATCTGGATCGACGCCGACGCCTGCCCCGTGGCCGTGCGCGAGATCGTGTTCCGAGCCAGCCGAAAGCGTCGGCTGCCGGTCACGCTCGTGTCCGACCGTCTTCAGCCCACGCCCAACCTGTCCTGGATCACCAGCGTGCAGGTGAAGGGCGGCATGGACGCCGCGGACGACTACATCGTCGAGCACGCGGATTCGACCGATCTGGTGATCACCCACGACATCCCACTCGCCGCGCAGGTCCTCGCGAAGGGGGCGTCCGTCCTGGGGATCCGGGGCGATACCTTCAACGCCTCGACGATCGCCGAGCGGTTGGCGGCGCGGGACTTCATGACCGAGGTCCGGGCCATGGGCATCCAGACCGGCGGCCCCCCGCCCTACGACGACCGCGCGCGGGCCGCGTTCGCCAACGGGTTCGACCGATGGCTCGCGGCGGCAGAGCGTGTCCGGGGCGAACAAGGCGGCTCGTGAAGAAACCGTCCGACGCCCGCTAGACCGGCGAACGCGCGGGTAGTAGCGCGATCGGAGGTGTAGATGAGGACCGTATTGTTTGGCGCGCTGATCTGTCTTGGCGCGTGTGCTCAGGGTGTGACGGACAAGGGCGACACCGACGGCACGACCGACGGCACGACCGACTCCGACCTCGCGGGCGTGGACACGGACCTGCTCGGCGAGTGCGACACCACCAATGAGGACTGCGCCCCCGGCGTGCGCGGCTGCGGCGGCCAGGGCAGCACCATGCTCCCCGGCTCCGACTGCCTGGCCTGCCACACCGCCGGCGGGCGCGCCCCGGAGTGGACCGCGGCGGGAACGATCTTCACCGACGCGTCGGGCCTGAGCCCCGCCAAGAACGTGACGGTCACGATCACCGACAAGGACGGCAATATCGCCGCGGTGAACTCGAACTCGGCCGGCAACTTCTACACGACCCGCTCCCTCAACTTCCCGATCACGGTCGAGATTGAAAAGAACGGCGTGAAGAAGCAGATGGCGTCCGCCGTGGACAGCGGCGGCTGCAACGCCTGCCACTCGTGCAGCGGCGAAGCGGGCGGCAAGCTCTTCGCGCCCTGATGGCGTCGCCTAGGTGCGGTCGCGCTACTTGCTTGCGGGGCGCGCGACCGGAACCTTGGGCAGCCACGCATCGACCTCGGCCTTGAAGGCCGACATCAGCGACGGATCGAGCGGCTCCACGTTGGGCATGACCTCCTTCATCGCGTCGACGAAGCGGCCGTTCTTCCACATCTGGTAGTGCATGTGCGGGCCGGTAGACAGGCCGGTCATGCCGACGCGGCCGATGAGCTGACCCTGGTGCACGTTGGCGCCGCGCCGCACCAGGACGGCCGACATGTGCGAGTACGACGTGTCGTAGCCGCCTTCGTGACGCAGCTTCACGAAATTGCCGTGCCCGCCGCTGGGGCCCGCAAAGTCCACCACGCCGTCCGCCACCGCGCGCACGGGCGTGCCGATCGGCGCCCCGAAGTCCGTGCCGTTGTGCGGCCGCGTGATCTTGAGGATGGGGTGGAAGCGGTGGATGTTGAAGCCCGACGTGACGCGCGAGAATTCGATCGGCGAGCGCAGGAACGGACGCTTCGCAGCGGTTCCATCGGAGTGGTACCAGCCCTCCTTCCCGTCCGGCCTCAAGAACCGGACCATCTCGTAGACGTCCTTGCCGTTGATGAAGCGGACCGCGCGCAGGGTGCCGAGCTTGTCCTTGTGGCCCTCGGACGTCAGCACATCGCCCACCAGCCCGAGCTTGGCGTTGGGCTGGATCTCCGTGTTGAAGTCGACCTCGTACTCGAAGATCTTGGCGAGCACGTCGAGGTCCGTCGCCCGCAGGCCCGCGTCCATGCCCGCCTGCCAGAGCGAGGACGTGACGGTCAGCGTCATCGTCGTCTCACGCGCGACGTACTGAACCTCCTCCATGGAGGCGGTCCAGGCGTCACCGGCGCGACTCATGACCAGCGTGTGGTCCTCGTCGACGTGGTAGCGAAGGCCCACCGGCGTGGCGTCGCCGTCCTCAAACTCGAGCGACAGCTCGGAGCCCGGGTGGATGGTCACCAGGTCGTAGACCGACAGCGCCGCGTCACGCAGCACGTTCGCCGACACGGACCACGGATCCATGATCTCGCCGAAGCTGGATCCAGACCGAATGGTGAGCGGGATCGACAAGCGGTCGATGGGCAGCGCCTTGACGGCGGCCACAGGGGCGACCGGCGTGACAGGCGTGACAGGCGCGGCGGCAGGCTCCAGCGCGATCGCGCCAGGGCGGGTAGCCGAGAGCACGCCCGCGATCAGCAGCCCGAGGAGGAGCGCCGCGCGCAGCACGCGTTGGCCAGTGCTGGCAGGCGTGGCCATCCAGTCGCCGTCAGATCAGGCCGCGACGCTTCTTCACGTCCCGAACCGCGCCGCGAATGGCGATCTCGTAGTCGACCGTGCCCTCCGCGATGTTCTTGATCTTGGTCTTGGCCTCGTCGCGGATCTCTTCCTCGTTCACGTCATGGCCGCGGATCACGTCCATGAGCTTGCGGTAGATCACCTTGTCTTCGGCGAAGACTTCGTCGATGTGCGGCGAGATCATGAGGTTCTCGACGAACTGACGGATCAGGAAGCGCTCGACGTCGTCGCCCACGGGGTGGCCGCGCTCTTCCGCCACGCGGTTGCGGGTCTTGCCGTACTGGTCGTACGAGAGCGCGTCGCGCGCCATCTGGTCGCGGATCTCCTCGCGGAGATCACCGTCGCGGCGCTGGTAGTCGTCCATGATCGCCTGGATGTCGGCCACGGCCTCGTCGCGGCCGTTCGGGGCGAGTTCGATGTCGCCGTCACGCGCGAGGACGTCGATGCACTCTGCGGCGATGAGCGGGATCTTGGAGCGGTAGAGCTTCATGGTCGAACCTGCGCGGGGTCGGGGTGCGAGTCCTGGGTGCGGCCAAGTCGGAAGGAGACTCCGATGGCGGCACGGACCGGATTCCAGGCGAAGGCTTCGCGTCGCGCGTCGAGCGCGGGCAACGCCTTGTGGAGCCCTCTGGGAGCGAAGAACGCCGCCCCGTAGCCCGCCGTCACCCACAGGTCCACACGGGGCGCCAACGCCGAGGTGAGGCCGACATCCACCGCCGCCCACGGCGCCACCTGCGCGGTGTACGGGTCGAGGTTGGACGTGTCTCCGACGTCGTTCACGGCGGGGTCCAGCAGGGCCACGCTCGACCCACGCAGCGCGTGGAACACGCCGCTCACCGCCACGCCGCCCGACAGCCCGAACATCGGCCGCGTGCGACCACGCACGGGCACGGTGAGGTCCACGCCAAGGTCAAACAGGCCGTTCAAGACGTACGCGTGGTGCGCGTTGTCGTCCTCGACCCGGTACACCAGGCCGTCCGCGTTCACGTCCCAGGTGAGCTGGTCCACGCCGCGGCAGCCTTCTAGATCCAGGTCCAGGCGCAGCGCGACGACCGGCGTCAGGTGAACCCGGATGGGGACGCGGAAGATCGCGCCTGCGCCCAAGCGGGTGTCTCGGTTCGACGCCCGATCCGGCAAATCCACCGCCGCCCCCGCGCCCAGCCCGATGTCCGCGCGCACCGGCTCTGCCCACGCCCGCGACGACGCGAGGAGGAGGAGCGCCGAGATGCAAACGGTCCGGATCACATGGGCCCCAGGGACCTGCCCGACGTAGCACACGCGCGGCCGGTTGCACGCCCCGGCCGCGTCAGTCGGCGGTCAGCGCCCGGCGATCTCACGCAGCGCAGGCAGATCCAGCAGCACGACCCGCCGTCCCTCGGACGCCACGGTGCCGTGCGCGCGCATCTCGACCATGGCGACGCTCACCGTCTCGCGGGTGGCCCCGATCAGCGCCGCCATCTCGCGGTGGGTCAGGCGCAAGTCGACGATCACGCCGCGGCTGTCTCGCACGCCGAACCGGTCGGACAGGTCGAGCAGCAGCCGGGCGAGCCGGGTGCGCGCGCCGTTGACCGTGACGAGCGCCAGCCGCGAGGCCAGGCGGCGCCCGGGGTCGCCCGCGAGCTCAAGCACGGCAGGGATCATCTCCGGGTGAGTCGCGAGCCAGCGCTCGAAGGACTCGCGCGGCCACCACAGCAGGGCGCTGTCCTCGTGCGCGACGGCCTCGTCGTAGCGCGCGCCGCCGACCACGCCGACAAAGCACCCGCGCCCGCAGATGTCGAGCGCGACGTCGTGCTCCTCGCCCATGCGGTTGAGCAGCAGCACGCCCGAGCGCACCACGCCCACGCCGTTGGCCGCCTCACCCTGACGCCACAGCCGCTCGCCGCGACGCAAGCGGCGAGGCACGGCCAGCTCCGCCAGCTCGTCGATGGCGCCCAGGCGCGACCGCGCGAAGGCCGGGAGCTGGGACAGGAAGCTCGCGGCCCCCATCGAGGAGCGGCGTGTCGGGTCGACCAGAGTCAGCGTCGCGGTCATAGGCGGCCTCCACGAAAAGGAGGTGTAGGACGCCGGTCGTTTGTAAACGGCGATCGTGATCTGAGAGATCGACGCGCTTCAGATCGTTGACAGGGCGCGCCTCTCGGTTAAACGGCGCCCGCTTCGGCTCGGTAGCTCAGCTGGTTAGAGCACTCGGTTCATACCCGGGGTGTCGACGGTTCAAATCCGCCCCGAGCCACTCCTTGCGCCTCACGGCGCGCGACGCATCCCCCGGAAAGGTCCCCTGCTAGTCAGGTCCTTCCGGGGGATTCTTTCGTTTCGGCCCCCGCCACGCAGCGCGTCCGCCGGACGGCACGCCGCGCGTTAGCGTTCCGGACCTGCGTCCAGAGGTCCTATGCGCCGCGCCCTGCTCCTCGCCGTGTTGACGCTCACCGCTTGCGTCGGCGACGCGCCCGCGCCCGCGGACACCGACACGGCGGCAGGGTTTGAGGTCGTGGGGCCTTACGTCGCGGGCACGGCGGCGTTCACCGCGACCGACGCCGCCCGTGAGCGCACCCTGA
Organism: Pseudomonadota bacterium; assembly: GCA_947475315.1. Taxonomy (GTDB): domain Bacteria; phylum Myxococcota_A; class UBA796; order UBA796; genus CAIOSP01. The sequence goes on from CANJMY010000003.1 coordinate 69,900, forward strand.
ACGCGCAGGTCTGGTACCCGGCCACCGAGTCCGCGCGCGCCGACGCCGACGCCGGCTTCCGCGTCGAGCAGTTTGGGTTTGGTGACGAGGTCGAGACGCTCACCGGACTTCTCGCCGCGGCGCGGGATCCTGGCACGCGGCGCACGGCGCACGCCGCGGTGGACGCGCCGCTCGCAGACGGCGGCCCCTGGCCCGTGGTGATGTTCTCGCACTGCATGAACTGCACGCGCTTCTCGACGTTCCAGATCGCCGAGCGGCTGGCGAGCCACGGCTACGCGGTGATCGCGCCGGACCACGCCGGCGGCACACTCTACGACGAGGTCGCCGGGGACTCGGCGCCGCTGGGCGCGGACTTTCTCAACGTGCGCGCGGCCGACATCTCCTTCCTGCTCGATGAGGCGCTCGACGCGGGCACCACCGCGCTCCCCGAGGCGCTGCGTGGCCAGCTCGACGGGACCCGGGTGGGCGTGTTCGGCCACAGCTTCGGCGGCATCACCACCGGGCGCGTGCTCATGCTCGACGACCGCCCCAAGTCTGGCCTGTCGTTCGGGGCGCCCATGGAGAACCCCCTCACCCCCGGCGTGACCCTGGCCGATCTGCACGTCCCGATCGCGTTCGTCGTGGCGACCGAGGACAACAGCATCACCGAGGTCGGCAACATCACGATCCGGAACAACTACGCGAGCGCCAACCCGCCCGTCACCAAGCTGGAGGTGACCGACGCGGGCCACTGGTCGTTCACCACGATCTGCGGCCTGACCCCTAGCTTTGACCCGGGCTGCGACCCTGACGCCACGCGCCAGACCGACGGCGCGCCGTTCACCTACGCGGACATCGACGCGGTGCGGGAGCTTTCGGCGTCCTGGGCCACCGCCTGGTTCGCCGCGACCCTGGACGACGACGCGGACGCCCGCGCCTGGCTGCTCGCCCCGCACGACGGCGCCACCGTAGAGACCCGCGAGCCGTGAGGCCCTAGCGGAAGAGCGACAGGAACCAGCGCACCGTCAGCACCTCAGCGCCGTTGGCCCGCGCCATCATCGCGACCGACACGCCCGTCACGAAGCCCGTCGCGAACACCATCAGCGCAGCACCCCACCGCAAGCCCCGCAGCGCGGCGGCGGCCCGGACGCGGTGCTGCGGCTCGTCGTCGCCGTCTGGGCGGTCGGCCAACAGCGACAGCACCAGATCCGGGTGCACCCACAGGTGCCACAGCGTGCTCGAGAGCACGACCGCGATGGCGCACAGGCCCCCGACAATGAGCGCTTCCCCCGCGACCGGCACCTCGCTCGACCTCCCGACGCGCCGAACCTCACGCATCCGCACCAGGGACGCCACATGCCCACGGACATTCCTGGGCTTGGGGACGTTGTGGGACGAAATCGGCCGCGCGGGTGGCCATGCCCCGGGCGATGCACTAGAACCGCGCGCCCCCGGAGCCACGTCCATGGACGGCAGCAGTCGACGAACCCTTCCGACCTGACCTCGTCCTGTGGGCCCCTCCCGCCGGACCGGCAGGAGGTGTCATGTGAACACCCATGATGTCGCCGCGGGACGCATCAGCGTCCACGAAGCCCTCGTCAGCCTGCGTGACGACTGGCGCGGTCTGTCGCCCGAAGCTCGCCTCACCCGCTTCCGCACGCTCGGACACGGCGAGGCAGAGTCGCTGTTCCTGAGCCTGGGCTCGCACGAGCAGGCCGATCTGCTGTCAGACCTGCCGGCGGACGAGCGTCGCCTGTGGATCCGCGACCTGGATCCTGAGGACGCCGTCGACGTGGTGCAGAACGTCCCGGACTTCCTGCGCGCCGAGATGATGGAGTTGCTCGACCCGATCACCCGCAGCGAGGTGAAGGGCCTGCTCGCCTACGCCGAGGACGACGCCGGCGGCCTGATGAGCCCGCGCTTCTCGGCCGTGCGCGCCGACATGACAATCGAGGGCGCGCTCGCCTACCTGCGTCGGCGCGCCGCCCAGCAGTACGAGACCACCTACTACGTGTACGTGCTCGAAGATCAGCACCCGATCGGCGTGGTGTCGATCCGCAACATGCTCTCGCTGCCGTCCGGCGCGATGATCCGCGACGCCATGCACTCCCCGATCGTCACCGTGCTCGACACGATGGATCAGGAAGAGGTCAGCCGCGTGTTCGCCGACCACGATCTGCTGGCCATCCCCGTTGTGGACGTCGAAGGCCGCATGAAGGGCATCGTCACGGTCGACGACATCGTGCACGTCGTCCGCGAAGAGGCCACCGAGGACGCCCAGAAGTTCGGCGGCATGGAGGCCCTCGACCTGCCCTACCTGGACAACGATCTGCAGGACATGGTCCGCAAGCGCGCGGGCTGGCTGTCGGTCCTGTTCGTCTCGGAGATGCTCACGGCCACCGCGATGGGCGTCTACCAGGACGAGATCCAGCGCGTGGTGCTGCTGGCGCTGTTCATCCCGCTGATCATCTCCAGCGGCGGCAACTCGGGCAGCCAGGCGTCCACGCTCGTCATCCGCGCGATGGCGCTGGGCGAGGTGCGCCTGGTCGACTGGTGGCGCGTCGCCAAGCGCGAGCTGGTGGCGGGCCTGACGCTGGGCCTCATCCTTGGCGTGCTCGGCTTCATCCGCATCGCAGCCTGGCAGGCGATGTTCTCCACCTACGGCGAGCAGTGGCTCCGCGTGGCGCTTACCGTGTCGTGCAGCTTGGTCGGCGTGGTGCTGTTCGGCAGCTTCGCCGGGTCCATGCTGCCGTTCGCGCTGAAGCGGGCAGGCCTCGACCCCGCCAGCGCCTCGGGGCCCTTCGTCGCCACGCTGGTGGATGTCACCGGCATCGTGATCTACTTCACGTTCGCCAACTTCTGGCTTGGCGCCCTGATGCACTGACCTAGGGTCGGGCCTCTTCCGGTCCGTCCTTACCGTCGTGCTTGCGTCCCCACTTGAGGAGCGGCGCCCACACGTCGCGGGGGCTGGCGCGGTCGCCGTCCTTCGGCATGGTGGTGGTGCTCGGCGCGATGCGCACCGGACGCGGCGTGCCGAGACCCTCCACCACCGCGGGCGCCGCGGGCTCGACGCTGGCGCGCGCGAGCACCTGCGGGATGCCTGCGAGCGCCGTGGGATCCTCTGGCGCCGCGACGGGCAGGCCGTTCTCCGCGGCGACCGGGACGCGGATGAGGTCGGGCGGATCGGCGAAGATCCAGCCGCCCTCCGGCGCCGTCTGGGATGCGTCGCCCAGCAGCCCAAAGGACGCGAGGCCGCGGGCCGCCGTCACCCAGGCCGGGAGCGCGCCGGACGCGCCCGCGAGGCGGATGCCCTTGCGCGACATGGCCGTGTTGTCGTCGTAGCCGACGTACACGCCGATCGTGAGGTTGCCGTCATGCTCGCCGCCGTGGATCACCGGCGCGTAGCCGACGAACGCGACGTTTCGGTAGTCGTTGGTGGTGCCGGTCTTGCCGGCCACCGGGAGCGGCGCGCCGCCGAGCAGCACGGCGTCCTTCGCCCGGGCGCCGGTGCCGTCCGTGACGACGTGGCGGAGCACGTCCGACGTCAGCGCTGCGACGTCAGGGGTGGTGACCTCCACCCGCTTGGGCAGCGCCCGGTACAGCACGTTGCCGTCCACGTCGCGGATCTCCTGGATCAGCAGCGTGCTGGCCGCCGGCTCGGCGACCGGTCGACCGACGGCGTCGCCGGGGAAGGCCCAGGTGTCGCCGGTGGTGATGCCCTCGTAGACCATCGCCGCCTCTTCGAGCGTCAGCTCGGACGCGCCGAGCGGCATCGAGAGGACCTCGCGGATCTCCGTGCGAACGCCGTAGCGCCGGGCGAGCGCCGCCACGTACTTCAGGCCCAGCAGCACGCGGAAGTCCTGGTGGCCATAGAGCTGCTCGGGCGCGTACAGGTCGACGCCGTCCTCGCCCGTGACCTCCAGCGCGAGCTCGCGCCGGGTGACGGCCGACGAGAGCGCGTCCACGGTGGACGCGTGCAGGTCGCCGTCGATCCACATGTCGGCCTCGGGCGCGACGGGCACCGTGGGTGGACCACCGAGCAGGCCAAACAGGCCGCCCTGGGGGGCAGGCAGGATCGAGGCGTCGGGCATCGCAAAGCCCGCAGGCGCCGCGCCACACGCCACGTCGTAGACGCCGTCCTCCCGCTTCCGGACGGTGATCGGCGTGTCGCCACGCGGCATGGGCACCACGCCCGCCTCCAGCGAGCCGACGAAGCCCAAGAAAGCGTCGGCGCAGGCCTGTCGGCGAGGCTGCATCACGGTCCACGCGCGGTCGAGCGCGGACTCCTGGTCGGCGCTCGGCCCGCGGCGGCGCTCAGCCTCGAAGCCCCAGCCGTAGCCCATGGTGATGAGCGCGGTCTCGTCTTCGGGGTGGGCGGACTGCGGCAGCGTCGCCAGGACCTCCTGGCGGGCCGACAGGTAGATCGACTCGTGCACGCGGCTGGGCGTGGGCAGGATGCCGTCGCGCTGGATGCGCAGGCGGTAAGCCTCCTCGTCCTCCCCCTCCCCGCGCGCCAGGCCGAGCGTCTTGGCCAGGCCGGCGATCCCGGTGGCGTCCAGGCGATCGGTCAGGTGGTAGAGCAGCCAGACGCTGGCGAGGTTCTCGCTCTTGGCGCCCGACCACGCGAGGCTGCTGAAGGGCGGGCCCTGGTGGTCCGGGCTCGGCCAGTAGACGGTGGTGGAGAACGGGAAGACGTTGCGGCGGTTGTCGAGCGCGTCGTCCGTCGACCAGCCGAGCTGGAGCGCCGCGTTGTAGATCAGGGGCTTCCAGGTGGAGCCCATCTGACGCAGCGCGGTGGCGCGGTTGAAGTTGCGGTTGTCGTTGCCTCCGACCATCGCCAGGATCTGCCCGTCGCGCACGACGACCGACGCGCCCTGCAGCTTAGGGCGGATCTCCAAGTCGCACAGCGCGGTGTCGCCGGTGACATCACGCACGCTGACCCAGGTGACGGTGCCGTCCGGCAGGCCATCGAGCATCGACTCGATCTCAGCGGTGGTGGCCTTGGTGGAGGGCGAGCCGGCGTGGCCGCGCGCGATCGCGTTCGCCACCCGCGCCAGGCCCTCGCGGTCGACCACGCAGGCGTGCCCGCCCAGGTCCAGGTCAAGCACGCGCTTGCCCTTCTCGTCGTGCTTGCCCTTCACCGCTGCGGTGCGGAAGGACCAGGGCTTGGGCGCGTCGTCCCGATCGAAGCGCGGCGCCTCGGAGGGCGGGCGGACCAGCGCGTCCACGCCCAGCGCCTCCAGCATGGTGCCGACGTCCGTCAGGTGGTGCCACAGCCCGTAGGTGGCGGCGCGCTGCGCGTCGGGATCCAGCGTGGTGATGATCGACAGGCCTGCCTTGGCCGGATCCTCGATGCCCGCGGCGCGCAGCACGTCGGCGAAGGGCGGCTCGGCCAGGCGGCGGCCCACCTCGTCGAGCACCGCCGAGGCGTCGTAGCGGAACACGCCGTGCTTGAACGGGATCTTGAAGCCCTGCTCGACCAGCTGCGCAGCCTTGGCCTGAAGCGCCTTGACCTCGACCACGCGGGCGTCGAACGCGGCTTGACCGTCGGCGTCGCCGCGCGTCGGGTACGGGCCTGCCAGCTTCTCCGGCGCCTCGTTGGTGATCTGGCGCAGCACGTAGCGGGTGCGGGTGACGGCCGCCTCGATCGCCTCCTTCTGGTGGGCCTCGTCGCCGACGAACGGATCGTAGCGCGACGGCGCCTTCACCAGCCCCGCCAGGAACGCACACTCGACTAGGCCCAACTGCGTGACGTCCGTGTCGAAGTAGTGCTGCGCCGCGATGCCGATCCCGCGCCCGTTCCCGGCCACATGGAACTGGTTCACGTAGAACTCGAGGATGTCGGACTTGGAGTAGTGGGCCTCCAGCCGCAGCGCGTAAAGCGCCTCGGTCAGCTTGCTCTTCAGCGAGCGGTCCGGCCGGTAATAGATGTTCTTGGCGGTCTGCTGGGTGAGCGTGGAGCCGCCCGCGACCATCTCGCCAGCCTTGAAGTCCATCCACAGCGCGCCCAGGATGTGCGGCACGTCAAAGCCCGGATGCGACCAGAACCCGTCGTCCTCAGCGGCGACGATCGACGCGACGTAGGCCCGTGGCAGCGCGTCGAATGGCACGAAGTCGCGGTGCTCGTCCTCGAAGAACACGCCCACGCGCGTGGTGCCGTCCCGGAAGAAGACCGGCGATTCCTGGGCGATCACGCCCATGATGTAGTCGCGGCTGAGCTCTTCGCCGGGGTTGGACAGGACGTAGTGCGAGTACGCCCAGCCCAGGCCTAGGCCCGCCGCCAGGCCCGCCACCACCAGCAGCTTGAGCAGGGTCTTGATCATTGTGGGCGTCTCCTAACTGGCGCCAGCCAGGGACGACGCCCGGCACGCGACGCGGACACCCGGTCTAGGCCCGACGACGCCGGAGCATGGGCACGAGCAGCGCCACCAGCCACGCCGCGCCGGAGCCGCGGCCGTCGCCCGAGCAGGCGCACACGTACGGCAGCTCCTTCACGATGGGCCCGGTCTCGCAGTCCTGATCGACGATGCCGTCGCAGTCGTTGTCCAGACCGTCGCAGAGGTCTTCCAGGCCGGGGCGCACCCAGCCGGTGAAGTCGTTGCAGTCGCCGTCGGCCGGGGTCACGCCGTCGGAGTCGGCGTCGTCCGTCCACTCGATGCCGTCGCAGTCATCGTCCAGGCCGTTGTCGGGCAGCTCGAACGCGCCCGGGAAGACCAGCGCGTTACCGTCGTCGCAGTCGCCCGCGGTCTCGGACAGTCCATCGCCGTCGTCGTCCACGGCCAGGGTGCCCTCGTCCACCGTGCCGTCGCAGTCGTCGTCGTTGCCGTTGGGCAGCTCGTGGGCGCCGGGGTGGATGGTCGGGTCGCCGTCCTGGCAGTCGCCGTCCTGCTCGGAGAGGCCGTCGCCGTCGTCGTCGTAGGCGACGGTGTAGTCGTCGACGATGCCGTTGCAGTCTTCGTCGATGCCGTCGGGCGTCTCGATGGCGCCGGGGCGCACGGCGCCGTTCTCGTCGTCGCAGTCGCCGCCGGACGTGGAGAAGCCGTCGAAGTCGCGGTCGGCCTGGTGGTCGTCGACCGTGCCGTCGCAGTCGTCGTCGATGCCGTTGCCCAGGACCTCGGTCGCGGCCGGCGAGACGAGAGCGCTGTGGTCGTCGCAGTCACCGTCCTGCTCGGACAGCCCGTCGCGGTCGTCGTCGTGGCAGCGGGTGCCGTCGTCGATCACGCCGTCGCAGTCCTCATCGACGCCGTCGCAGGACTCAGGGACACCCGGTGAGGTCTGCCACTTGGTGTCATCGCAGTCGCCCGCCACCTCGGCCACGCCGTCGCCGTCGTCGTCGTACCAGATCGTGCCCTCGTCCACGTAGACGTCGCAGTCCTGGTCGATGCCGTCGGGGAGCTCTGCGACGCCCGGGCTGAGGTTGACGTTGCGGTCGTCGCAGTCATTGCCGCCGCAGCCATGGCGGGCGTCCACGTAGCCGTCGAGGTCGTCGTCGCAGCAGCCCGGGTCCGACAGGCAGTCCGAGTCCAGGCAGTCGATCGCGCTGTCGCGGTCGTCGTCGAGGCCGTTGTGGCAGAGTTCGCCGCAGGCGGGGTCGCCGAGGCAGTCGTTGTCGAGGCAATCCAGGAAGCCGTCCTGGTCGTTGTCGGCGCCGTCGTCACAGTCCTCGACGCAGCCGCCGACGCCCGGGTTCGTGGTGTCGAACGAGAGCGTGAAGCTCTCGGTGCCTGCGCACTGACCGTCCTGGTAGCCGTAGCCCTCGATGAGGATGTGGTAGGTCTGCCCCTGGGTGCAGGTGAACCGCACCCGGTCGTTGGCCGTGTAGGCGGCGCTTGCGCCGGCGTAGCAGTCGCCCGGGGGCGCGCAGACGTCGCCCAGCACGAAGATGTCGAAGTCGCAGGTCATGTTCGACAGCAGCAGCGTGACCTGGCCGGACTGCTGACAGCTGAACGCGAGCACCTGCTCAGGACCGTTCTGATAGACGCTGGGGAACGGCGCACCGCAGCCATACGAGCCACCGAGCTGGTTCGGCTGCCCGTAGGTGATGGATCCAGTGAACGTGGACGAGCACGTCAAGGTCTGCGTGGAAGGCGGACAAACCGCCCACGAGAGGCCCGGCCAAGCCGCGATCAGGATCGGGAGGAAGCGTCGCATAAGCGCAGCATATTCGAATTCAGCGCCAGACGAGATAGGATCGACACCTCGGAGGCACATTGGCGCGTCTTTCCCACATCGGCGTATCCATCGCCCTGGGCCTGTGCGCGTGCCAGGAGCCCGAGTTCACCACGCTCGAAGCGTCCCTGTCGGTGGATCCCGACGTGGTGGATCTGGGTGATGTGCCGGTCGGAGCGACGATCCCTTTCGTCGCGCTGTTCAACACCTCCAACAGCCACCCACTCAAGATCACGGCGATCACGATCGACGACGGCGTCGGTGCCTTTGCGTATGTCGGCGACCTGCCCTTAGAGGTGGATCCGGCGGAGGGCACGGTCGCGTCGTTCACCTACACGCCGGTCGCCGAGGGCTGGCACCTGGGGACGATGCGCATCGAGTCCGACGCGCTCAACCCGGACGACACCTGGCGTGTGCGCGCGCACGCGGTCCCGCGTACACTCTGGCTGCGCCCCGCCGCCGTAGACTTTGGCCACGTGCCCGCCGGGGACACGGTGCATCACGCCGTGACCGTGGTGAACGTGGGCGACGTGCCCGCCACGGTCGACTCCGCCGTGCTCGCCCCGCCCTTCTCGTTTGTGGAGCCCACCCCGTTCACGGTGGAGGCCGGCCAGACGCGCGACGTGCAGATCAGCTTCACCGCGTCTGACTCGACCGCCGCGCAGGCGGCGCTGGTGGTGATCGCCGACGGCCGCGCCCTCCCCTCGCTCCCCGTGTGGGCGAACGACTGCACCCGCGGCAGCGTGGACGCCTGGGACGTGGACGGCGACGGGTTCGCGTCCTGTGGCGGCGACTGCGACGACGACGACGCCTCCATCAAGCCCGGCGCGCTCGAGCTGTGTGACGGCGTGGACCAGGACTGCGACGGCGTGCTCGACGACCGCACCACCTGCTACGACGATGACCGCGACGGCGTCACCGAGGACGACGGCGACTGCCACGACGGCGACGCCGCCGTGAACCCGTTCGCGTCAGAGGTGATGGGCAACGGCGTGGACGACGACTGCGACGGCGTGGTCGACAGCGGCGCGGACGACCTGGACGGCGACGGCTTCACCGTGGCCGCAGGCGACTGCGACAACACGAACGCCGCGCTCAACCCCGGCGCATTCGAGGCGCCGGACGGCGTGGACAACGACTGCGACGGGCACATCGACGACGGCACGATCTTCGCCGACGACGACGGGGACGGCTTCTGCGAGGCACCCAACCGCTGCAACGACGGCTCGACCCCCGGCGACTGCGACGACAGCAGCGCGTCCCGCTCGCCGGTCGCCGCCGAGGCGCCCAACCACGCAGACGACGATTGCGATCAGATCGTGGACGAGGGCACCACCTTCGGAGACGACGACCTGGACGGGTACACTGAGGCGGCCGGAGACTGCGACGACGCAGCCCCCTACCGCAACCCGAGCTTCTACAACTGCCCGTGAACGGGCGGCGATCAGCCAGCAAATCACGGATAGATCGCCCATTGCTCGCGAGACAATCCGCGACAGTTCGCGGCCCGCCCCTTGCTAGCCGCGAACTGCCGCGGGCACCGCTTTGCCCGCACCCTTGGAGGCATCGTGGTGAAGCGTGTATTGGTGGTCGGTGGTGTGGCTGGCGGCGCGTCCGCCGCGGCGCGTCTGCGTCGCCTGGACGAGACGGCTGAGATCCTGCTCTTTGATCGGGGTCCGCACGTCTCTTTCGCGAACTGTGGGCTCCCCTACTACGTCGGCGACGTGATCCGCGACGAGGGCAAGCTGCTCGTCGCCTCGCGCGCGCTGTTCCGCGACCGGTTCGCCATCGACGTCTTCACCGAGCACGAGGCCGTGGAGATCGACCGCGCCACCAAGGTGCTGCGGGTGAAGGACCTGCGCACCGGAGAGACCCGCGACGAGCGCTACGACGCGCTGGTCCTGTCCCCCGGCGCCGCCCCCATCCGCCCGACCGCGCCCGGCATCGACCTGCCCGGCGTGTTCGTCGTGCGCACCATCCCCGACGCCAACCGCATCCGCGCCTGGATCCAAGAGGACAAGTGCAAGACGGCGGTGGTGGTCGGCGGCGGCTTCATCGGCCTGGAGATGGCCGAGAACCTTACCTTCCGCGGCCTGACCGTCACGGTACTGGAGAAGCTGCCGCAGGTGATGCCGCCGATCGACCCCGAGATGGCGGCGACGGTGGCGACGCACCTGCGCGAGAAGGGCGTCAACCTGCGCCTGGGCGAGGGCTTCACGGCGATCGAGGCGGTCGACGGCCACCTGGGCGTGGTGACGGACCTGGGCAACCGCGTCGACGCCGACCTGGTGATCCTGGCGCTGGGCGTTCGACCGGAGACCGGGCTGGCGCGAGCGGCGGGCCTGGCGCTCGGCGCGCGCGGTGGCATCGTGGTCGACGAGCACATGCGCTCGTCCGACCCCAGCATCTACGCGGTCGGCGACGTGATCGAGGTGCGCGACGTGGTCAGCGGCCAGGAGACGATCCTGCCCCTCGCCGGCCCCGCCAACCGGCAGGGTCGCGTGGCGGCCGAGTCGATCGCCGCCCGCCCCACCCGCTTCCGTGGGGTGCAGGGCACCGCCATCGTCGAGGTCCTGGGGCTGTCGGTCGCTACCACGGGGGCCAGCGAGAAGGGCCTGCGGCGCGCGGGCGTCACCGACTTCGACGTGATCTACCTGCACCCGGGCCACCACGCCGGGTACTACCCAGGCGCCAAGCCGATCCACCTCAAGCTCATCTTCTCGAAGACCACCGGCAAGATCCTGGGCGCGCAGGCGGTCGGCATGGACGGCGTCGACAAGCGCATCGACGTGATCGCGACGATGATCCAGCTCGGTGGCACCGTGCACGACCTGGCCGAGGCCGAGCTGTGCTACGCGCCGCAGTTCGGCGCCGCCAAGGACCCGGCCAACATCGCCGGCATGATGGGCGAGAACGCGCTGTGCGGCGACATGCCGCTCGCCGACTGGAGCCAGGTGGGCGCCACCGACGCGATGCTGCTCGACGTGCGCGACCCGCACGAGTTCGCCGCCGGCCACATCGACGGCGCGGTCAACATCCCGCTGCCAGAGCTGCGGCGTCGCGCCGCGGAGGTCCCGACCGACAAGCCGGTCTGGGTCTACTGCGCGGCCGGACAGCGGGCGTACTTCGCCCAGCGCATGCTGCTGCAGAAGGGCGTGGATGCGCACAACCTGTCGGGCGGGTTCACGACGTGGACGGCGCGCGTCCAAGCAGGGCTGAACGGGGCGCCCAAGGCCTGAGCGCGCTCGTAGGGGTCATGTCACCAGCCCGCGCACTCGGGGCGCGGCGTGACGTGGCCCTTGGCCACCTCGGCCACCAGCCCGTGGATGCTGTCGCGCGGCCACGCGCGCTGCACCGAGTTGAACAGCCAGGACGGGAGCGCTCCCTGCGGATCGACCATCGCCACCGCCTCGACTCGGGTGTGCGTGGCATCCACCACCGTGAACTTCCAGAAGCTGCCGTGGTCGATGCCGCGCACAAACTCGTCGGTGTGTGGGTACTTGGCGTCCTCCACCGAGTGGTAGGTCACGGTCACGGTCTTGGTGGCGTCCTCCCAATGGGTGGTGCGCTTGAACACGAACTCCCGGTCCGACACGGGCCAGGGCATGTCGTAGATGTGGTGCTCGAGCACGTCGGTCGAGCCCGCGATGGGGGTCGCGTCCAGTCGGACCATCAGGTTGACCCAGTTGGGTGCGCGCTTGGTGTCCAGGTACAGGCCCATCGCCTGACAGAGCGGCACGTTGATCGTGGCGACGCCGCGCGTCGAGAGCATGTTCGAGCCCTCGAGCGACTGGCTGTAGGACGTGACGTCGTCCTTCTCGGAGTACTGGACCCACCCGTCTCCCGCGGATGCGGTCGAGCTGACGAGGGACACTAGGAGCAGCGAGGGCAGGACACGGCGCATGGGGACCTCTGGCGTGCGGAGACGCTAGCACAACCTCCCCCCGAATCCCGACAGCTTGTGGGTCCAAGCTATGGATCCGACGTACCAAACGGGGGCAGATCCGCGGCGCAGCGTCGACATCACGCTGTCATGGTGTGTCGATCCTGGATGCAAAACCCGTCAGTTCTCTTTAGAACCCGTGCGTTTCCGGAGGCGCGATGCGCCCGATCCTCCCCTGGCTCCTCCTCCTCGTCTCGACCACCTCCGCGTGGGCAGGCCCCGACCTCAAGGCCCTGCTCGCCGCGGCAGACCGTCAGGTCGACGTGCGCCAGCAGTCCGCCACCGCCGACGAGGCGCGCGCCGACGCCACGGCGGCCGGCTTGGCCCTGGCGCCCAGTGTCAGCGCGACGGGCGGCTACACGCGCAACCAGTACGAGGTCATCCTGCAGATCCCCGACGGGCAGGGCGGCTACACCGTAGACGCCGCGATCACGCCCAAGGATCAGCTCGAGTTCAACGTCACCGCCTCGGTGCCGCTGATCGACGTCGGCGCGTGGATGCGCACCTCGGCCGCGCTCGCCCGCGCCAAGGCCGCCGACGCCACCACGGACGAGACCCGCACGCGCGTCTACCGCGACGTGGTGTCGGCCTACTTCCAGCACGCGGCCGCCGCGTCGCTCCTCGACGCCGCCATCTCCAACCGCGACGCCGCCGCGTCCGACCGCGAACGCGTGCTCGCGCGCGAGACCGTGGGCCTCGCGACCGCGCTCGACGCCGCCCGCGCCGAGGCCGCCTTCCGGCGCGCCGAGAGTCAGGTCGCCGACGCGCGACAGAGCGTGCGCGCCGCCGTTCGGTCGCTGCGCAGCCGCACCGGCCTGGACGTCGACGATCCCCCTGCCCTGCCCGACAGCACCGCCGACGAGGCGCCGCTCGACGGCTGGCTCGCCGAGGTGCCCGGTCTGCCTTCGGTCGCCGCCGCGGAGGCGCGCATTAAGGCGGCCCGCGCCGACCTCGCCGCCAAGGGCGCCGCGTTCGCGCCGTCCGTCTCGGCCCAGGCCGGAGAGCGGCTGACCAACGCCGCGGGCTTTGGTGAGCCCGCCGCGTGGTCGGTCGGCGTGCAGGCGCGATGGACGCTGGCCCCAGCGGATGGTGCGTCCGCCGCCGCGCGTGCCGACGCTGTCCGCGCCGCGGACGCCGCGCTGGAGGCCGCCCGCCGGGACGCCGCGGACGCGATCACCGCCGCCTGGGACCGGGTGGAGTCGCTCAACGCGCGGGTCAAGGCGTCGGTCGCCGAGGACACCGCCAGCGCCCGCGCCCTGGACGAGGCGCGCGCGCAGTTCGAGGTCGGCACGGCGACGCTCGCCACCGTGCTCGACGTGTCGCGCGACGCGCTGACCGCGAAGGCCACCCGCATCCAGGCGCAGGGCGACCTCGCCGCCGCGCGCGCGGACCTGCGCCTGCTCGCGGGTCGGCTGGACGAGGTGACCCGGTGAACACCGAGCTGCCCCCCGCCCGCCGTGCGATGGTGATGATGCGCGTCGGCATCACGATGATGCTCAAGGATCGCGCCCGCTTTGTGGGCACGGTCGCCGGCGTCGTGTTCGCCGTGGTGCTCGCCGCCCAGCAGCTGGGCATCATGTTCGGCCTGCTCCAGAAGAACACGATGTTCGTGGACAGCGCCGCGGCCGACATCTGGATCGCGCCGCCGGGCACCGAGCTGTTCCAGCCCGGCCAGCGCGTCCCGGCCTCCACGATCGACCTGGCCCGCACGACGCCGGGCGTGCACCTCGCGTCGCCGCTGGTGGTGGGCGGCGGCACCATCAAGAAGCCGGACGGCGGCAACGAGGGCATCACGCTGATCGGCACCGACACGAGCACCTGGCTCGGCGGCCCGTGGAACATGGTGGCCGGCGCCCGCGAGGCGATCCTGCAGCCCGACACCATGATCTTCGAGACGGCGGACCGCGAGAAGTTCGGCGGGCTCAACCTGGAGTCCATCCGCGAGGTCAGCGGCCACTTGGTCCACGTGGGCGGCTTCACCTGGGGTCTGATCCCGTTTGGTCCGAGCTACGCGTTCGCGGAGATCGACGCGGCCCGCGACATGCTCGGCGCGGCCTCCAACCGTGTGGACTACGTGCTGGTGACGGTCGATCCGGGCGTGCCGACGGAGGAGGTCGTGTCGCGGCTGAAGGCCCGCATGCCCGACCTCAAGATCATCTCGGGGCCTGACTTCCACACGGCGATCGTGACCAACCTGCTCAAGAACCAGCTGGGCATGAGCTTTGGACTGTCGACGTCGTTTGGCCTGATCATCGGCCTGGTGATCGTGGCGCTGTCGATGTTCTCGTCGGTGATCGACAACCTGCGCGAGTTCGGTACGCTCAAGGCGATCGGCTGCACCAACCGCGACCTCACCGCGCTCGTCCTGGCGCAGTCGGTGGCCTACGCGGTGGTCGGCAGCCTGGTCGGCCTGTTCCTCGTGACGCGCATGGCAGCGGGCATCCGCTCCGCGCGGCTGGTGGTGATCACGCCCGCCTGGCTCACCGGGCTGGTGCCGATCGTGATGCTGGTCCTGTGCCTGCTGGCGGCGATCCTCGCGCTGTACCGGGTGCGCAAGCTGGAGCCTGGGATGGTGTTCAGATGACCTTGGAGCCCATGACCGGCGAGGCGCCCGCCGTGACGGTGCGCAGCCTCACCAAGATCTTCGGCGGTGGTGCGACAGCCTACACGGCGCTCGCGGGCGTCGACATGGACGTGCGCGCGCGCGAATTCCTCATGCTCGTCGGCCCGTCGGGCAGCGGCAAGACCACGCTGCTGTCGATCCTCGGCTGCGTGCTGTCGGCCACGGCCGGGAGCGCCGTCGTGCTCGGTCGCGACGTCACCACCATGAGGCCCGACGAGCTGCCCGCCTTCCGCCTGCAGAAGATCGGCTTCATCTTCCAGGGTCACAACCTGATCGCGGCGCTCAAGTCACGCGACAACGTGGCCTTGGTGCAGGAGCTGCGCGGCGTGCCGCACGCCCAGGCACTCAAGGACGCCGACGAGATGCTCGCGGCCGTGGGCTTGGCCGGCAAGGAGCACAGCCTGCCGGGTGACCTGTCCGGCGGCCAGAAGCAGCGCGTCGCGATCGCCCGCGCCCTGGTCGGCGCGCCGCCCATCGTGCTCGCCGACGAGCCGACCGCAGCACTCGACGCCCACAGCGGCCACGCCGTGATCGAGCTGCTCAAGGCGCTGACGCAGGAGCGCGGCACCACCGTGATCTGCGTCACGCACGATCCCCGAATCTTCTCCTTCGCAGACCGCATCGTGAACATCGAGGACGGCCTGATCCGCCCCGATGACGGGAGTCACTCGTGAATTTCCTGAAGCAGCATTGGGGCAAGGTGCTCGTCGGCGTGCTCGGCGTCGCCATGTTCGCCAGCGTCCTGTCGAGCGTGCTCTCCCCGCCGCCCACCATGCCCAACGACAAGGACGTGGCCGCCGCCTCCAAGGAGGTCGCACCGACCGCGGGCCTCGACGAGCGCTTCGCGCGCCCGGACGGCTTCATCCTGTCCGGCAACGGCGTGGTCGAGCCGCACGACCGCGAGACCCAGGTGTCGGCGTCCGTCCCCGGACGCATCGCGTCCGTCGAGGTGGTCGAGGGCGCCAAGGTTCACGCCGGTGACGCGCTGATCGTCCTGGAGCAGGAGGTCGAGAAGGCCACGCTCGCCGCCGCGCAGGCCGACTTCGACGGCGCTCAGGCCGACTACGCGCGCGTCCGCAAGGGCAGCCGGTCGGAGGACATCGACGCCGCCGACGCCGAGGCCACCGCCGCCCTGGCCCGCGCGACCCAGTCCGCCGACACGCTGAAGCGCACCGAGGCGCTCGCTGCCAACGGCCACGTCACGCCCGACGAGCTGGACCGCGCGCGCCGCGCCGCCGAGGCCGACAAGGCCACCGCCGACCAGGCCGACGCGCGCCGTCGGGCCGCGGTGAACGGCAGCCGCAAGGAGGACGTCTCCGCCGCGCTCGCGAAGATGGACGCCGCGAAGGCCCGCCGCGACGAGGCCGCCGCCCGTCTGGAGCAGCGCACCGTGCGCGCCCCGATCGACGGCGAGATCCTCCAGGTGCTCGTGCGCGCCGGCGAGTACGAGACGCCCGGCGGCGGCACGCTGCTGTCGATGGGCGACACGTCCACCCTGCGCGTCCGCATGGACGTGGACGAGCGCGACATCGCGAAGCTCACGCTCGGCGACGACGCGGTGCTGCGCGCGGTCGCGCTCGCCGGCCGCGACATCCCCGCCAAGGTCGAGGAGATCGGTCGCCGCATGGGCCGCAAGAACGTCCGGACGGACGACCCGGTCGAGCGCAACGACACCAAGATCCTCGAGGTCGTGCTGTCGGTCGAGGACCCCACCGGCCTGGTCGTGGGCCAGCGCGTGGTCTGCTACGTCGGCAAGGGCAGCGCCGCGCCTTGAGCGAGCCCTCGCCACAACGCGGCGAGGTCCGCCACACGCTCCGCGAGCGCCAGATCCTGGACGCCGCGTACGAGCTGCTGCGCAGCAAGGGCTTCGTCGTGATGTCGATGGACGACGTCGCGCACGCCTGCGGCGTCAGCAAGGCCACGCTGTACAAGCACTTCGACTCCAAGGACGAGCTCGTCGTCGCGGTGATCGAGGAGCACATGGCGCGCAGCGAGTCCGTGTTCCTGTCTCTCCCGTCCGAGCTCTCCCCCCTTCGCAAGATCGAGTCGCTGCTGCTGATCGGCGTGGAGCGTCGCACCCGGCACGCGCCCATCCCCATCTTGCAGATGCCCGCGCAGCTGATGGAGCACCCGCGCCTGCAGGCCCAGCGACGGGCGATGTTCGCCCGCATGGCGTCGCTGGTCAGCGAGGCCGTGGCCGCGGGCGAGGTCCGCGACGACGTCCCAGTCGACCTGATCGTCGGGCACCTGATGATGACCTTTGGCCCCGGCATCGACCAGCTGGCGGCGGCCGGGGGCGTGCCGCCCGAGGTGGTGGCGGCCCGGCTGATGCCGGTGATCCTCGACGGGCTGATCGCGAGGTCGCCCGCCGCGCCTGCCGCGCCCCGCAGCCACGAGCCACCCGCCAGCCCTTGACGAGCGCGTTCGGGGCGTTATCTGCGGGGCGCTCTTTCGACCTTGGCGACATACCCAAGTGGTTAAGGGAACGGTTTGCAAAACCGTTATGCACCGGTTCGACTCCGGTTGTCGCCTCCATCTGCCCAGCGCTCCCCGTGAGCGCGGCCCCGCGCACCCCCAGCGGCCCACGTCGGTCGCTCGGGGTGACGCGGCAAGCCGATGCAGTGTCGACATCAAAAATCTACCGCGTCACTTTGACCCGCGGCGTCGCGGCGTGGGCGTAGACGGTGTAGAGACAGGTTCCATTCCGGTGTCTACACGCCGGGTCTCTGGGAGACAGCACCGTGCTTGAGCAGGGAATGATGTCGTTCGCGCTTCTTGGCGCGGGCTGGGTGTTGTGGCTCATGATCGCCCTGTCGGTGGGCGTGCTCGCCCTGAGCCTGGAGCGAGGCCTCATGCTGTCTCGCGACAGCTCCCCGCGCAGCGCGCTGGCGCCCGCGGTCGACGCCTTCTTCCAGAAGGGCGACGTGCCCGCGTTCAAGAAGGCCCTGGAGGGCATCGGAGGCATGGAAGCGCGCGTGCTGATCGCGGGCCTTGAAGTCGCCGGACGCGGCGTCGACTCCGCGCAGAAGGCCATGGAGGGCACGGCCACCGCAGAGCGCCTCCGCATGGAGCGCGGCCTCGCGTTCATCGCCACCGTCGGCTCCAACGCGCCGTTCCTCGGGCTGTTCGGCACCGTGCTCGGCATCATCAAGGCCTTCCACGATCTGGCCAAGGACATGGCGTCGGCGTCGGGCGCGGTCATGGCCGGCATCTCCGAGGCGCTGGTCTCCACCGCCGTCGGCCTGTTGGTCGCCATCCCCGCGGTCGTGCTCTACAACCTGCTGATGCGCACGGTGAAGTCTCGCCTGGCAGTGTCGGAGAGCCTCGCGGACCAGGTGCTCGCGCGCCTCCACGCCCACGTCGAGTCCTAGGGGGAAGCGATGGGCGCCAAGTTCGGGGGCGACGACGATCTGATCGCCGACATCAACATCACCCCGTTCGTCGACATCGTGCTGGTCGTGCTGATCATCTTCATGGTGACCGCCACGACCATCGTGAAGAAGGCCATCCCGGTCACGCTCCCGGACGCCGCCACCGGTGAGGTGGCCAAGGACGTGTCGCTCGGCCTGACCATGGGCGCGGACGGATCGCTGCTGCTCGACGGCGAGCCCACCACGCCGGAGGGCATCATCGCCGCGATCGACGTCGCCAAGAAGGAAGGCTCCGACGTGATCTGCCTGATCGCCGCGGACAAGATGGTGTCGCACGGCCGCGTCGTCTGGCTGCTCGACCTCATCCGCTCGCGCGGCGTCGCCAAGTTCGCGATCAACATTGACGATGCCACCAAGATCGGCCCGGATCCCGCGAAAGCGGTGATCGCGCCCGCGCCGTAGGGGGCCACGGATGCACGCGAGCGTCCTCGACGACGGACCGGACCGCAGGCAGCGCTGGATGGTGCTGCTCGGCGTGCTGTTGTCGCTGGGCGTGCACGCCCTGGTCGCGGGCACGGTGTCGCGGATCCCCGTGACCGAGACCAAGGCGCCGCAGTGGGTGCAGATGATGGTCGCGCCGCCCCCGCCCGCGGAGCCGCCGCCCCCTCCTCCGCCCCCCCCGCCCAAGCCCAAGCCGCCGCCCTCCAAGGAGGTCGTCGACTTCAAGGACACCAAGGACGTGCCGGTGCCGAACGCGCCGCCGCCTCCGGATGCGCGCCCCGCGCGTCGCATCGTGCAGGGCCTGAACAACCAGTCCTTCGCGCCGGGCGCCAACTCGGGTCTGACGGTCAGCGCGGGCAACACCACCGCCGCGCGGCAGACGCGCGACCGGATGGGCCTGGACGAGGCCACGGACAACAACACGGTCGCCTACGCCTCGGTGTCGGTGGGCCCCAAGCTCAAGGTGCGCCCATTGCTCTCCGTCCCGGAAGAGGTGAAGGCCGCCAAGGTCGAGGGCGCCGTGCAGGTTGAGCTCACCATCGACTCGGAGGGCAAGGTGATCGACGTCGTCGTGGTGAAGGGCTTCATGCCCGAGGCCGACGCCGCCTGCGTCCGCGACCTCAAGACCATGTCGCGCTGGAGCCCCGGCTCGCGTGATGGCACCCCCGTGACCGTGAAGGGCGTGCCGTACACCTGTCGCTACGCGGCGGTGGAGTGATGCGGCCCCTGATCCTGGCGCTGGCCCTGTGCTCGGGCGTCGCGTTCGCGCAGGAGTCGCCGGACGGCGGCAACAGCGAGCTGGCGATCGTCGAGCCTCCGAAGATCGTGCACTACGTCGAGGCCGAGTACCCGCCGGAGGCGCGCGAGCAGGGCGTGGAGGCCTCGGTCGACCTGCTGGTCGAGCTCGACGAGCGCGGCAACGTCGTCGACGTCAGCGTCCAGCACCGCACCGGGCGCGGGTTTGACGAGGCCGCCGTCGCGGCGGTGCAGAAGATGACCTTCTCGCCCGCGCGGACCACCGCCGGCGCGGTGGCGGTCGCCTTCCCGTTCACCTACGTGTTCGACCTGCCCAACCCCGACGGGGAGGCCGAGGATCTGCCGATCGTCACGCCGCCTGCGGTGAAGGACTACGTCGAGGCGGTCTACCCGCCAGACGCGCTCGCCCAGAAGTTGGAGGGCACGGTCACGCTGATCGTCACCCTGGACGAGAACGGCGCGGTCGGAGACGCCGCGGTCTCCGAGGGCATCGGTAACGGGTTCGACGAGGCCGCCCTCGATGCCGTGAAGCACATGACCTTCACGCCCGCCCAGACGGCCAAGGGCCCGATCGGCGTGGTGTTCGAGTTCGCGTACACCTTCACGTTGAAGCCCGAAGTGCCGGTTGAAGCCGTGCCTCCGCCCATCAACTTCGACGGCAGGATCCGCGAGATGGGCACCCGACAGCCGGTCGTCGGCGCGATCGTCATGGTCGCCGACTCCGACCTGACCACCACCACGGACGCCGAGGGCCACTTCGAGCTCCGCGGCGTGCCGGTCGGTCCGCACAAGGTCCGCGTCCGCGATCCCCAGCACGTCGAGCTGGACCAGGACGTCGAGATCCTCGAGGGTCAGGCCACCACGGCCGACCTGTGGATCCGCGCCCTGACGTACCGCGAGAACGAGTCGGTCGCGTACTACCAGAAGGAGCGCCAGGAGGTCACCCGTCGAACGCTGACGATCGACGAGGTGAAGTCCATCCCCGGCACCTTCGGCGACCCCGTGAAGGTCATCCAGACCCTGCCGGGCGCTGCGCGCTCACCGTTCGGCACCGGCCTGCTGATCATCCGTGGCTCCAACCCGGAAGACTCCGCCGTCTACGTCGACGGCGTGCGCATCCCGATCGTCTACCACCTCACCGGCACCACCTCGGTGCTGTCGCCGGACTCGGTCGAGGCCGTCGACTACCTCCCCGGCGGCTACGGCGTGCAGTACGGCCGCAGCATGGGCGGCACCATCGACGTCCGCACCAAGGAGAAGTTCGGCGAGAAGAAGCTGATCTGGGGCACCGACGTGCTCGACTCGCAGCTGTGGTTCGAGGGCAACGTCGGCAAGAACGGCAGCCAGGGCTTGGCGATCGGCGCCCGTCGCTCCTACATCGACCTGATCCTGCCTGCGTTCACCAAGAACCTCGGCGTGCAGATCAAGCCGGTCTACTGGGACTACCAGCTCAAGTGGATCCCCACGCTGAAGAACAAGAAGGACAAGTTCAGCGCCTTCGTGTTCGGCTTCCAGGACATCATCGCCGTGTCGACGGACACCGGCACCGCCCAGGGCACCGATCAGGACACCCAGGGCGACCTTCGGACGATGTACCAGTCACACCGCATCATCCTGCGTTGGCAGCACGAATTCAGCGACAAGCTCAAGCTGGATCTGCGTCCTAGCGTCGGCGTCGACACGACCGAGTTCGGGCTGGGCGCGGACTTCAAGCTGTCGAACTGGAACGTGCTGTTCCAGATGCGCGGAGACGTGAACTGGACCCCGGTGCCGTCGGTCGAGATCAACCCCGGCGTCGACTTCATCGGCGGCCCCTACCGCTTCGACTTTCGCTCACCGTTCTCGTTCGCCGACCTCGATGACCCGCTCGCCGAGCGCGACTCCGTTGGGTTCGACGGCAAGGGCACGGCCTGGTCGCCCGACGCCTACCTCAAGTTCAACTTCAGGCCCCTCAAGGACCGCGAACGCTGGCTGCTGACGGTCGGCGGCCGACTGAACACGGCGCTGTACGTGGTCAATGGCTCCATCACGTTCGACGCGGGCACGGAGCGCACGAACATCCTGTCGGGCGACGCGCGCTTCGCCACGCGCTTCATCGCCTACGACAAGGGCGACGTCTCCACCACCCTCAAGGCATCGAGCGGCCTGTACCACCAGCCGCCGCAGCCCTACCAGAGCATCGGCCTGGGTACGGCGGCCAAGCTGTTGGCCGAGCAGTCCTTCAACAGCTCGCTCGGCGTCGAGCAGCGCGTCAGCCAGGCGGTCAGCCTCGACGTCGAGGGCTTCTACCGTTGGTCGGACGACCTGGTCATCTTCAACGACTCGTTCACGGGCGCGGGCACGCAGCCGTTCACCAACGGCGGCCAGGGCTACGCGGCCGGGTTCGAGGTGATGATCAAGCACGCGCCGGTGAAGCGGTTCTTTGGCTGGATCAGCTACACCTTCTCGCGCAGCTTCCGCCGGGACAACAAGGACGACGACTGGTACCGGTTCGACTACGACCAGCCTCACATCTTCTCGGCGCAGGGCGGCTACAACTTCCCGTTCGACATCGGGGTGAGCGCGCAGATCCAGGTGGTCAGCGGCAACCCCGACACCAAGTTCAACGCCGGCGTCTACGACGTCGACGGCAACTTCTACAACGGGTTCCAAATCGGCGCGGGCAACTCCGAGCGCCTCCCGACGTTCGTGCAGACCAGCTTCCGCGTGGACAAGACGTTCACCTTCCGCAAGTGGCAGCTCGAGATCTACCTCGACCTGATCAACGCCATCCGCGGCGTGAACCCCGAGACGACCGTCTACAACTACGACTACTCTGAGTGGGCCTACGTCCGCGGCCTGCCGATCATCCCCAACCTCGGTCTCGAGTTCAGGTTCTGGCCATGAGCACCCGTCACCTCGCCCGCTCCGGTCGCGGCGCCGCGTGGGTCGCCGTCCTCTCCCTGGCGCTCGCCGGTTGCCCCATCGGCAACAACAAGTACGCCAAGCCCAAGGATCTCTCCCCGTCCTGGCGCATCGACAAGCTCCGCGTCCTCGCGGTCCGCGCCGATCCGCCTGAGATCCTGCCGGGTCAGACCGCCACCTTCAGCGCCCTGGTCACCGATCCGAACGATGAGGTCGGAGCGGTGGTGTGGCTCGCCTGCCCGCCCGACGACAACGGCGGCGTGGGCCTTGGCTGCAGCATCGACCCGACCTTCGACTTCAGCAACGCCACGCCGGACGCGCTGCTGGCGGCGGGCTTCATCGGCTTCGAGCCCTTCTTGGCCCCGACCTACACGCCGCCCACCGACCTGCTCGACAACCTCGACGAGTTCCAGGCCCGCGACGGCGAGTACGTGCTCGTCCAGATCGCCGTCCTCCCCCAGTCGATCATGGACGCCGGCTTCGACGGCGCCGACTTCGACTTCAACCAGCTCGAGGCCGCCTACAAGCGCCTGGTGGTCAGCACCGAGACGCAGCCGAACCAGAACCCCAGCGTCAGCACGCTGATGGTCGACGGCGTCAACATCCCCGAGGGCACGGTCGTCCAGGTCGACCCCGGCGAGACGTATACGATCACGCCCGTCCTGACTGAAGGCAGCATCGAGATCTACGACTACACCGACAAGAACGGCCTCACGACCAAGCGCAACGAGGAGCCGTACTTCGAGTGGTATGCGGACGGCGGCGAACTCACCGTTTCGGCTTCGCTCTTCCCGTATTTGGACGGCAAGTGGAAGGCGCCGTTGCCCGAGGATGACGGGCCGAAGTCTGGCACATGGTGGGGGGTCGTGCGCGACCGGCGTGGTGGGATGAACTGGATCTCCAGGCAGTGGGCGGTTCGGGAGTAGAGCACTTCGCAGTACGGGGGGCGACGTCGCGGGTTCGGCTGGTTGTGGGAGCGTCCCACCGCGTACCCCTGCGGGGCGAGGCTCATCGTGGGGGCGGCCCACCGCGCGCCCCTGCGGGGCGGGGCTTCTTGTGGTGGCGTCCCACTTCGCACCCCTGCGGGGCGGGGCTCTCGGTGGGAGCGTCCCACTGCGCGCCCTTGCAGGGCGGGGCATTTGCGCAGACCCGGCCTGCGGCGCGTCGCTCGCCGCTCGGGCCGGTCACCCGGGAGAGCGGGCCCTTTGGCGCGCCCCTCGGGAGATTGCGGCGACGTCCGGCTCCGGCAGGCCTGATCGCAGGGATCTGCCTCCGCGGACCTGGAAACGGTCCGCTGCGACAGATCCCTGCGCGGCCAGCCTGCGCCTGACAGCGCAGCGAAGGG